>NZ_JBEXGE010000073.1:0-14351 GCF_040607155.1 Micromonospora sp. NPDC005324
CGACTTCTTCGCCTACGTCGTCGAGACCGGCCTGACCCCGGTCATGAACACCCTCGGCAAGACCGTCCTGTCGACGCCGGACCTGACGAACAACGCGCAGGTCAAGGCGATGTGGACGACGAGTTTGGTCATCGCCAACGCCGTCTTCGTGCTGTTCGTGGTCATCGGCGGTTTCGTCGTGACCTCGCGGGAGACCCTGCAGAGCCGGCACGGACTCAAGGAGATCCTGCCGCGCCTGGTGATCGGCGGGGTCGGGGCGAACCTGTCGCTGGTGTTGTGCGCCGAGATCCTGAAAGCCGTCAACGCGTTGACCGCTGCGATCGCTGGTCAAGGCGTCGACGGTCCGGCCGCCGCTGCCGCGCTCACCCAGGCGTTGGTCAACGCCGGGCAGGGCAACAACTTCCTGCTGACGTTGATGATCCTCGCCGCGCTGGTGATGGCCATCGTGGTCGTGCTGACGTTCATCCTCCGCGTTGCGGCCATGATCCTGCTGATCGGGGTGTCCCCGCTCGCGTTGATGTGCCACGCCACCCCGCAGACCGAGGGCCTGGCCTACACGTGGTGGCGGGCGTTTGGGGCGTGCCTGGGCATGCAACTCGCCCAAGCCTTCATCATCCTCGCCACGGTCCGGGTGTTTCTGACCCCGACCGGACCGGCGGTCCTCGGCCTGCCGATCACCACCGACGGGTTCCTCGGCATCGGGGTTTGTCTGACGATGCTGTGGGTCCTGATCAAACTGCCGGGCTGGATGAAGCAGTTCGTCCTCGGTCTGCTCGGTCAGTCCCGCGGCCGGGGTCTGCTCGGCCAGCTCGTCTCGACCTACCTGACGTTCAAGACCCTCGGCCTGGCGGCCGGCGCGCTGGGCGGATCGAAGGCCGCCGGACGGACGGCGGGGACGGCCGTCCGTGGAGGAGGGACGGCACCCCGTCCCGGTCGTCCCGGGCCGGGCCGTCCGCCCCGCCCCGGCGCACCGCGCCCACCCCGTCCGCCCCGCTCGGGACCGTCCGGGCCGTCCCCGTCGCCCGCCGGACCAGCCGCGTTCAGTCACGCCCCCTCCGTGCACACGCCTCTCGCGCAGCCCGCCGGCACCACGGCCGCTCCGGCGTTCAGTCACGCCACGCCGTCCGCCATCGCAGGCCCCGCCCCGAGGGGTGCCGTCCCGCCCGCCGTGTTCTCGGCCATGCCGAGTCCGCAATCGGCATCGCCCGCCTCGGTGCCGCCGCCGAGTGCGGTGCCGTTCAGCCACCCATCGACCACACCGGCGGCGAGCGGTGCCGCGAGCGGCTCCGCACCGGTCTCCACCAGGGCGCCGGGGGTGGTGTTCTCGGCGGCACCGCTGGCTCAGACCGCACCGAAACGGCCTCCGGCCCCGGTCACGCCGACGTTCTCGGCCGCGCCGGTGACACCGGCTCGGCCGCGTCCGACAGCGGCGGAACGAGCACCGGCGACGCCCGCACGCACATCACCGGCCGCCGGTGCTACCCCGGCCACCCCGCCACGGGTCACCCGGACCGCCGCCCCGACACCGCGACCGACCCCGACACCGCGACCGACCCCGACACCCCGACCGACCCCGACACCGCGACCGACCCCGGCACGCCGAACGACCCCGGCTGCCCGTCCGTCCCCGTCCGTGCGGGTGGCAGTCCCGTCCCCGGCAGCCCGTCCCGTCCCGGCCCCCGGACGGCCCCGGTGACCGGTCCGTCCCCGACCGCCCGGCCGTCCCCACCGGACCGCTCGTCCCCGTCCGTGCGCCCGACAGTCCCGTCCCCGGCCCGCCGTCCCGGCCGCATCCCGGCTGCGACTCCGGCCCCCGTGCCGCCTCGCGAGCCTTCCCCTGCGGCATCGCCGCGCGCGAAGCCGTCCGCCCGTCCGCTGCGCCCGGCCGCGCCGAGCAGCCCGCAGCGTCCCGTCCGTCGCCGCCCCGAAGGGGAGTGATCATCGATGCCGCGCCGAACCCCGGATGAGCCGTTGAGGGCACGAGTACCGGCCGACGTGGAACGGCCCGACCGGATCGTGTTCGGTCTGACCCTGCGCCAGGTCGTCGTTCTGACCGTCACCGCGCTGATCATCTACGCGGTCTGGACTGCCCTCGCAACGGTCGTCAACCCGCTGTACTTCATCGCGGGGACGATCCCGCTCGCTGGGGCGGCGTTCTTCCTCGCGGTCGGCCGCCGCGACGGGATCAGCCTCGACGCCTGGCTACTTTCCGCGATCCGGCACCGCCGCACCCCGCACCGCCTCGTCCCGACCGACGAGGAAATCCATCCAGCCCCGGCATGGGTGGCCACCACCGGCGGGCGCGGTGACACGCTGCCCCTTCCGGCGCCGCTGCGTCTGCCCGCGAAGGGCATCACCGCCGACGGGCTGATCGACCTCGGCCCGGACGGCACCACCGCCCTGGTGTCGGCCTCGACGGTGGCGTTCGGGCTGCGCTCGCCCGGCGAGCAGAACGGCCTCGTCGCTGGGTTCGCCCGCTGGCTGAACAGCCTCGACGCCCCGACGCAGATTCTCGTGCGGGCACAGCGCGTCAACCTGACCCACGTCGCCGACCGCATCGAGCACCACGCCCCCGCGTTGCCGCACCCGGCGCTGGAAGAGGCGGCGCGTTCGCACGCGAGGTTCCTCGACGACCTCGCCACCGGGCGGGAGCTGCTGCACCGGCACGTCACCGTCGCCGTGCGCGGGCGGCGCGGCCCCGGCCACACCGCTCACCAGGCCCGGGAGGCGGTACGCGCCCTCGCCGGGTGCGAAGTCGCCGGGACAGTCCTGGACGCCTACGACACCCAGATGACCCTCGCCGCCTGCCTCGACCCGGCCGCCCCCACCGCTTGGGCGGCACCGGAGATCCCGGACCTGATGACCGACCTGGAAGACGGTGACGACGCATGAAGCTGCCCACCCTGCCCCGCAGCCGCCGCCCACCCGAAACCGCCGGTGTGCTGCCCGGCAGCCCCGACGCCGTCGAGGTCGGCGGCCGATCGGTGCACGTCGGCGACGACTACTCCGCGACCCTCGCGGTGACCGGCTACCCGGCCGAAGTCGGTGCCGGCTGGCTGGAGCCAATTCTGTCCTACCCGGGCCGCGTCGACGTCGCCCTGCACATCGAACCCGTCGCCCCAGTCGTCGCCTCCGACCGGCTACGCAAGCAGCGCGGCCGACTCGAATCGAGCCGCCGCAGCGATGCCGGGAAGGGTCGCTTGGACGACCCGGAGTTGGATGCCGCCGCGGCGGATGCCGCCGAGTTGGCCGCGCGTGTCGCCCGAGGTGAAGCACGGCTGTTCCGCGTCGGCCTGTACCTCACCGTCCACGCATCCAGTCCGGAGGACCTAACCGATCGGGTAGCCGAGGTGCGAGCGCTGGCCTCGTCGCTGCTGCTCGATGTGGCCCCGGCGACGTGGCGGCAGTTGCAGGGCTGGATCACCAGCCTGCCCCTGGCATTCGACAGCCTCGGCATGCGCCGGGTGTTCGACACCGACGCCCTCGCCGCGAGCTTCCCGTTCACCAGCCCGGACCTGCCGGTCACCGCCGGGGACACCGGCATGGGCGTGCTCTACGGCCTGAACCTCGCCTCGGCCGGGGTGGTGGTGTGGGACCGGTGGGCGCAGTCGAACTTCAACGCCGTCATCCTCGCCCGCTCCGGCGAAGGCAAGTCCTACCTCGCCAAGCTGGACCTGCTGCGCAACCTCTACCTCGGGGTGCAGGCGTTCGTGGTCGACCCAGAAGACGAATACCTCAAGCTGGCGGCAGCGGTCGGCGGGACGATCATCCGGCCCGGAGCGCCCGGTGTGCGGATCAACCCCCTCGATCTGTCCGCCGCTGACGGTGGCGATGCGCTGTTCCGGCGGACCCTGTTCATGCAGACGTTCGTCGCGGTCCTCACCGCAGGCGACAACACCACCGCCGCCCTCGACCCGCACGACGTGCCGGTCCTCGACGCCGCCGTGCTCGCCGCGTACCGGGCGAAGGGCATCACCACCGACCCCCGCACCTGGCGACGTCCGGCACCGCTGCTCTCGGATGTGGCGCAGGCGCTGACCGAGATCGGCGACGCCGGACGGACCCTCGCCGCTCGCCTGCACCCGTACGTGCAGGGGTCGTTCGCCGGACTGTTCGACGGCCCCACCACCACCGCCCCGCAGGGGCACCTGGTGGTGTACGCGATCAAGGATCTACCCGACGAGCTGAAGCCGGTCGGCACTTTGCTCACCCTGGACGCGATCTGGCGCACGGTCGCCAACTCATCGTCGCCGGATGTGCGGCGCATGGTGCTGGTCGATGAGGCGTGGCTGATGCTGCGCGCCGGGCTCGGCGCGAAGTTCCTGTTCCGCCTCGCCAAATCCGCCCGCAAGTACGGGGCCGGGTTGACCGTGGTCACCCAGGACGCCGCTGACGTCCTCGGCACCGAGGTCGGCCGCGCCGTCGTCTCCAATGCGGCCACGCAGGTGCTGCTACGTCAGGCACCGCAGGCGATCGACGCGGTCACCGAGGCGTTCGGGCTCACCGACGGGGAGCGGGCCTTCCTGCTGTCCGCGGCGCGCGGAGACGCGCTCCTCGCGTGTGGCAACAGCCGGGTCGCGTTTCACAGCCTCGCCTCCGACGTCGAGCACCACCTGATCGTCACCGGACCCACCGCCGGCCACCGCTGACCCTCTGGAGCCTGCCATGCCCGCCCCGCTGACCCTGCTCATCCCACCGACCCCGACCCCGCCGCCGACCCCCACCCTCGCGCCGCCGTCTGTGACCTGCATCCCTGGCCATGACGGGGTTCCGAACTCGATGATCGGGCATCTGATGTGCGGCTCGTGGGCCAACGACCTTCCCGCCACGTCGGCGGTGTTCGTGCGGGCGCATTGGCCGCTGCTGCTTGCTGTCCTTGCCGTGCTCATCGCCGCCCGGGTCGGGTGGACGTGGTGGCGGCGGCGGGTGTGGCGTGCCCACGCCGCCCAGGCCCGCTGGTTGGAGATCGTCCCGCCGGTGTCCGCAACCCCTGTCGCCACCGTCGGACTGTGGCGTTTGCTCGCCACCGCGTTGCCCGCATCAAGTCGGTGGTCGTGGCGCCCGCACCGCCTCGTCTGGGAGGTCCAGGCCGACCCGCGCGGCATGCGCTGCGGACTGTGGCTGCCACCCGGAGTCAACCCGACCGCCGTGCTCCGGCTGCTGCAACGCGCGTGGCCCGGTGCCCGCGCCGAACAGACCCGCCCACCGGCCTTCGCACCCGGTAGCACGATCGCCGCCGTAGCGCTGCTGCCTACCCAGCCGGAGTGGCTACCCCTGGTAGACGACGCCGCGCCGAGCCGAGGGCAGCGGTGGGAGGCGGGCGCGCCGCCGGAGGTGGACCGGCTGCGGGCCGTCTACGACGGGCTCGCCGCCGCCGGGCGCACCGGGGGTGGGCTGCTGCAGGTTCACGTCACCCGCGCGCCCGCCCGCCGGGTCGCCGGGTTGCGCCGGGCCACCACCCACCCCGAGCGTGTCCGCCGCCCCCGCAGCGGCGCGTCCCGCGCCGTCGGCCTGCTCGCAGATGGCCTCCGGGCGCTGATCATCGGTGTCCTCGACCTCGTCACTCCCGGCCCGACCACCCGCAAGCACCCCACCAACCGCACGGACCCGTACCTGACCGAGCTAGCGCGGCAGGCACGCGGGAAGTTGGCCGCCGCCCCGCACCTGCTCGTCGCGGTCCACGCCACCACCACTGGCCCGACCGTCGCGGCAGCGCGGGCTGCCGCCGCCGACATCACCTCCGGCTTCGGACTGCTCTCACCTCATTTCGCGCGCCGCCCGTTGCGCCGCGCCCACACCGCGGCGACCTGGCGATGGGTGCCGCCGTCGCGGATGACGCTCGCGTCGGTGGACGAGACCGCTGCCCTCGCGGGCTTGCCTGCCGAGCCGTCCGCGCACGGCATGCCCGCCGCCGCCTCCCGCCGCCGCCCCGCCAGCCGAGACGTCTTCACCGCCGGACCGGCCCCGGCAATCCGGCCGAAGCGCCGCCCAGCCTCCGACCCTCCCGCCCCGTCCGCCGGCCCAGTCTCGGACAACCCGGCCGAGGGCGACCCGCCGACCGTGTGGAGCACCTCATGACCACCGCCCACAGCCCAGCTACGCCAGCCGCCCGAGAAGAGCGCCGCCTTCATCTCGTGCCACCGGGCGAGCGGGGCGGCCTGCCCGGGAAGGTGATCGGCGTGGCCAACTCCGGTCCCGCCGTGCGGGTCGGAATCGCCCTGAAGGATTGCCGTCACCACCTGCACGTCTGCGGGCCGACCGGCACCGGTAAGACCAGCCTGTTGCTGCGGATGATCGCCGATGACGTTGAGGCCGGGCGCGGCGTCGCCGCGTTCGACCCCGCCAAAGGCGACTTGATCCGCGATTTGCTTGACGTGCTGCCGGCCGACTGCGGGGACCGCCTCGTGATCGTGGACCCCGACGAACGCTCAGCCCCGCCGGCGATCAACCTGCTCGACCCGAAGGTTCACGGTGGCACCGCGCACGACGTCGCCGCCGCCGTCACCTCCGTCATGAGCAAGGTGTGGGCGCGGTGGTGGGGTCACCGCACCGCCGACATCTGCTACCACGGCCTCCTCACCCTGGCCCACCTGCCCGGCTCCACCCTGGCGCAGCTCCCACGACTGCTCTCCGACGCCAAGTGGCGGGCCGGGCGGGTCCGGGCGGCCACGAACCGGCTCGGGGCATGGGAGGGCAACACCCTCGGCGAGTTCTGGGACGGCTTCAACGGCCTACCCGCCGGGCAACGCGCCGGCCTGGTAGCGCCGCTGCTGTCACGCCTGCGCCTAGTCCTCGCGCACCCCCTCGCAAGCAGTCTGTTCGGGGTGCCGGCCACGACGTTCCGGTTCGCCGACATCCTCGACGGCGGTGTCCTCCTCGCCCGACTACCCAAAGGGGTTCTCGGTGAGGACGGCACCCGCCTGATCGGGTCGCTGCTCCTGGCGGGGTTGTGGCAGGCCACCGCCGCCCGCGCCCGCATTCGTGAAGCCGACCGACTTGATGCCAGCATCGTGCTCGACGAGTGCCACAACTTCCTGCACCTGCCCATCGGCATCGATGACGCCCTCGCCGAGGCCCGCGGCCTGCACACCTCGTTCGTCCTCGCCCACCAGTACCTTGGGCAGCTGTCCGGGGACATGGCCGAGGCGATCGACGCCAACGCCCGCAACAAGGTGTACTTCGCCCTCGCCCCCAAAGACGCCGTGGACCAGGCCCACCACGTGCGCCCGTACCTCGACCAGGGTGACCTGATGCGCCTCGGCGGCTACGAGGTGGTGCTCCGGCCGGTAGCCGGCGGGCGAGTCGTTCCACCGGTCACCGCGGACACCATCGCCCCACCCAAGCCGATCCGAGGCCGAGCCGCCGAGCTGCGCCGGCTCGCCCGGGAGCACACCGGTCTGCCAATGGGTGAGCGTCGGCAGTTACTCGCCGACGCCGCTGCCGACGACTCGAACGTCGACCTTGATGTCGGCGCCGGTGACGGCCCTGGCTTGGTGATCGGTCGGAACACCTTCGCCGTTCATGGGGCGGGCTCACTAGAGGGTTCTAACGAGCGATCTAACGAAGACTCCAACGACCGGGAACGCTCGCCTGAACCCTCGCCCATGAACGCGTCATACCCGCTGGTGGACGACGGTGAGGAGGACTGGTGGACCGGCACCGACTGATAAGAGATATCCCTCCTACCGGTACACAAGCTGCCCACAGCTCCCGCCTCACGGCGTCCGTCGTAGCCGGTGAACTCGCTCGTCTCACCCCCCGCGACCGTCTCCTCCTGGACCTGCTCGACCAGCACTTCACCTTCACCACCGACCACCTCTCCCACCTCGCCTTCGGCTCGGTCGGCCGTGCCCGCAACCGACTCAACCTGCTGTACGCCCGAGACATCCTCGACCGGTTCCGCCACTACCAAAGGCCCGGCTCGCAAGCCTGGAGGTGGACCCTCGGCCCGGTCGGCGCGGCCCTACTCGCGGCCGGACGAGGCGCGACGATGCCCCGCCCCGCCGCCGTACGCGACACCACCGCACGACTAGCCATGTCCCCGAGGTTGAACCACCTCCTCGCCACGAACGGATTTTTCGTCGCGCTCACCGCACACGCCCGGGACTGTGCCGGGGTGCGGTTGGCGCGGTGGTGGAACGAGACGCGCTGCCGTGAGGCCACCGGCAACCTCGTCCGCCCCGACGGGCACGGCGTGTGGGTCACCGGCGGGCGGGCGGTGCCGTTCTGGCTGGAGATGGACCTCGGTACCGAGACGCTGGGGCGGGTCGCGGACAAACTCACCGGCTATGCCGCGCTCGGCCCGCGTCGCGCGTACCCGGTGCTGTTCTGGCTACCTACCGCCGCCCGGGAGGCGAACCTGCACGCGCACCTGTCCCGCACCGGGGTGCCGGACGGGGTGAGTTTGGCGACCGGTGCCGACGACTACGCCGCCGCACACGGTGGCCCCGCCGGGCCGGTCTGGCGCGTACCCGGCGACCCGGTACGGGTCACCCTGGTCGACCTACCGGGCAGCACAGTCACGGGGGACGGTGCGCCGTGGGACGGGTGATCTCGTGGACGGTCGGCGCGGTGGTCGCCCTGCTGGTGGTCATCGTCGCGGCGGGGGCCGGGGCGGTCGTGGGGGTGTTCTCCGGTGGTGGCGGTGCCGCCGGATGCCGGGCCACCGTCACCGCGCCGGGCACGGTCCCGGATGGGCTCACGGCCGAACAGGCGAGCAACGCCTCGGCGATCGTGGCCGTGGGGCAGCGCATGAGCGTGCCGCCGCGCGGGTGGGTGATCGCCGTAGCGACCGCGCTGCAAGAGTCCAACTTGATCAACCACGGGCATCTCGGCCCGGCCAACGATCACGACTCGTTGGGTCTGTTCCAACAGCGACCGTCGCAAGGGTGGGGCACCCCCGAACAGGTCACCAATCCCGACTACGCCGCAACAAAGTTCTACGAACGCCTCCGACGGGTGCCCCGGTGGGAGACGCTGCCGCTCACCGACGCGGCGCAAGCCGTGCAACGGTCGGCGTATCCGGATGCCTACGCGCAACACGAGCCGCGTGCCGCTGCCATCGTGGCCGGATTTACCGGCGGGGTTGTCTGCGACGGTGGCGACGGGCTACCGCCAGACGTGGCAGCGTCCCTACCGGCGGGGTTCACCCTCCCGGCGGGCACCCCGCCGCCGGTCGTGACCGCGATCGGGTGGGCGCTCACGCAGCTCGGCACCCCGTACACCTTCGGCGGTGACTGCACCGCCGCACACTCCGGCACCCCCCGGCGGCAGTGCGACTGTTCCTCCCTGATGCAGCAGGCGTACCTGGCGGGCGGGGTCACCATCGGGCGCACGACACGCGACCAGGTACACGAGGGCACCCCGGTCCCCGGGGTGACGCACCTGCGCCCCGGAGACCTGATCTTGATCCCCGGTAGCGGCGGCACCCGCACCGACCCCGGACACGTCGGCATGTTCATCGGGTCAAGTCTCATCGTGCAAGCCCCGAAAACCGGTGACGTGGTACGCATCAGCAAACTGTCAGGATGGGCCGACCAGGTAGCGGCAATCCGACGCATCGTGCCGAGCTGACAGAGGCGAATAGAGAACGCGCCAAAGAGTCGCCGAACAGTTATTTGATGCGGCAAGACGTGAAGTGATTTTCGCCACAGCCCATCGAAGGGCGTCGCTCGGTGGCTGGCCGGTGCGCCCGACGCGCGGCACCTCGTCGGGTCGGATTTCGTTCCCGCCCGTGCCGCGTTCGCCCTCTGCAGTGGACCCACGCCGCCGCGCCGTACGCGCCCGGCGGAACGTCGCCCACACCGGCGCACCGGTGAGCTGCGAACGTTCGGCAGCGGCGCTCACAGCGCCCGCAATGCCTATAGCCGACCGGCCGTCATCCTAGAACTGAGGCGGATGGCGGATCCCGGAACGGTTTCCGGAAAGAGTCTTGAACAACGGGGTTGACAATCATCCGGTGCAGAGGGTCCATGGACGTGGGCACTGAAACAACGGCCCCGGCGGAACCGCAAACAATTGCGTGATGCGTGATGCGGAATCCGCTGCCACCCCTTTTCTGTGGAGGTAATTGTCATGACTGCAAACGCCAACCTGACCGCCGGTACCGTCGAGGCCCGGTCCGTCGTCGCCGAGGCGTTGGGTCGCCACCCCGGGCTGACCGCCCGCAAGTTGGCCGGACAGGAAAACCTGTCCCTGCCGGTCGTCACCGAGGCCCTCAAGCACATGGAGGAGGCCGGAACCGCCACCCGCACCCCCGGGCCGACCAACGGCAACCGCAAGAGCGCCGACCTGTGGGAGCCCGTCACCCCGACCGGCGACACCACCGACGAGGCGACGCCGGACACGACCGACGAGCCGACCCCGGCCGAGAACGACGCCACCGGCGACCCGGCGGCGGACGAGCCGACGACCGCCGACGACGCCCCAGCCACCACCGATGCGACGCCGGACACGTCCGACGAGGCGACCCCGGCCAACGACGACGCGACCGGCGAACGGGCGGCGGACGAGGCGACGCTGCCCGAGGCCCCTGTGTCCGGGGTGCCTGTGTCCGGGGTGCCTGTGTCGGGTGCGCCGGTGTCGGGTGCGCCGGTCGGGCCGCGTCAGCCCGACCTCAAGGTGTTGATCATGGCGGGGGTGTTGGGTGGGCACCCGGACGGGATCACGGCTGACGAGGCGATCAACGAGAGCGGCCTGTCGGTCGCGATGGGTGACGCGGTCCTCGCCGCGATGGAGGTTGTCGGGGTGGCCCGTCGCCTGCCGGTCGGTGAGGACGGCGAGGAGTTGTGGGTGATCGCCGACGGTGACCTCGCGGCGGTGGACCCGGCGAACGCGCCGACGCACAGCACGTGCTCGCTGTGCGGGCATACCCGCAAGATCCGCCGCCCCTCGGTCCGGCGTGCTGCCGCCCCCGGCCGCACCCTCGGTGAGATCAACGGCGACGGGTCGGTCAAGTTGGCCAAGAACGAGTTGCGCAACCGGGTTGAGGCGTTCATGCGTGACCTCGGTCCCGGTCACGACGTGACCCCGGGCACCGTCGCGCGTGAGATCGGCGGACGGAGCCCCGGCGCGGTCGGCAACGGCATGCGGAAGATGGCCACGGCTGGGGTGCTGGTCATGACCCGTGAGGCCCCGGAAACTTACGCCCTCGCCGACGATGCGCCCGCCCCGACGGCCGACGTCCGGACGTTCCTCACCCGGCCCTCGACCGACACCGCCCCCGCCGGTGCCGACGTCCCCACCGGCGACGAGGCCGACACCGACGAGACCGTCGCCGCCCCGGTCGCAGCCTGACCGATCGTCCCGCCGGGGCCGGGCACCACGCCCGGCCCCGGTACCCGCACGCCCACCCCCAACCGGAAGAGACAACCCATGACCACCCCGGACGATCACCCCGACCACGAACCGACCACGCCCGGCCCGGGGTCGCTGCGCTGCCCCGAATGCGAGCAACCGGCGCGGCTGGTGCCGCCGCGCGACTGGCCCCTGAACGGGTTCGCCGCGCGCCCCGGCGCGTCACACGTCGACGGCACGTCGTTGTGCCCGGTCCCCGGCCCGAACGGGTCGCAACCGGCCGACCCGGTGGGCGTGCCGGCCCGGCTGACGCTGTGGCAAGCCGTCCGGTAGACGTGGCTCGCTCACCCCGATTGGACCGTCACCGATCACCTCGCGTGGCTCGACGGTGAGGGCTACGACACCGACACTCACGACGGTGATCCGGCCGACCTCATCGGCCGGTTAGTCGACGCACTCCGGTGTGCCGCCTCGTTGTCCTGGCCGCCCGATCACGGCCGGTTGTACGCGATCCTCGGGGCTGACATCCTGATCGTCTTCGATGACACGGACAGTGCCGGTGACGTCCTGACCATGTTGCGGGTAGCGGAGGTGCCGTACGAGGTGCACGTGTTCAACGCGGCCGGGTGGGACGAGGTGACCCGGCTGGTGCGCGCGGTCAACCCGGGCCTCGTCATCAGGGACAGCCGTCCAGGACCGGTGGGCGGCCGGTCATGACAACCCCGACCGGCGACGTGTCAGAGCTGCCGCCCGCGTTGGCCGCGCGTCCCCACGACGTGCGGCGTGGCCTGCCCATCCCGCCGGTCAACATCCACCCCGACCCGACCGGCGGCGGGTTCCACGTGGACTTCACCACGATCAACACCATCACCTCGTCGCGCCTCGCCGTCGAACGGCGGTGCTCGCTGTGCGCTGAGCCGATGGGCTATTGGGTGGCGTTCCTCGGTGGCCCTCGGGCGGCGGAGCTGATGCGCTACGCCGACCCGCCGGGCCACCCCGACTGCGTGGCCGCCGCATTGTCGCTGTGCCCGCACATCGCGCTCGGTCGGCACCGCCGCGCCCGTGCCGACCGGCCGGGGGCGGGCATCATCCCGCCGGGTTCGCACGGGGACAAACCCGACCGCTACCTGTTGGGCATCACCCGCGCGTACCGGACCCGGTTTATCCCCGAACACGGATTCGCTGTGTACCTACCGGCCCCGTTCAAAACCATCCGCGCCTACGCCTACGCCTACGCCTACGGCCCGGACGGGCAGCTACGCCCGGCCATCGACACCAGGTAGCCCACGCCCGGCGGCGGGCGTCAGATTCGCCGCAGAAACCTTCATCGACTCCACCCGATCGCCTTGATCGCCCCGTGAAGGGTAGGAACCATTGCTGTTGACGGCACGGCCCCGGGACGCAACCCCGGGCCGTGCCGCCCACCCGAACCACACAACCCGGAAAGGGGTGCCACCGTGGCACACGAACTCGAAACTCTCGCGAACGGCCAGACGGCGTTCGCCTCCGCACGGCTGACCGCCTGGCACCAGCTCGGCACCGTGGCCGACGAGTGCATGACCGCCGAGGAGGTCATGAGCAAGGCATGGCTCGGCGGCTGGGAGGTCCGCAAGATCGCCCTTCAAGGCATCGAGGTCACCGAGCGCGGCGTGACGAAGGTCGACTGCACCGACAAATACATGACCGTGCGCACCAACCCGGTCACGGGTGAGACGGAGTACCTCGGGGTGGTCGGTGAGGACTACAGCGTGGTCCAGAACGAGCAGGTCGCCGAGACCCTCAACCTCCTGGTGGACGCCTCCGGCGCGCACTTCGAGACCGCCGGCTCGATGCGCAAGGGCCGCTCGGTGTTCGTGACCCTCAAACTGCCTACCGCGATGCAGATCGCCGGGGTGGACGATATGGATCTCTACCTCGCGGCCACCACCTCGCACGACGGCACCGCCTCCCTGCGCCTGGATGCGACCCCCGTGCGGATCGTGTGCAAGAACACGCAGAACCTGGCCTTCGCCCGGTCGGTCAGCTCGTACACGTTCCGGCACACCTTGAACGTCACCAGCAAGATCGCCGAGGCCCGACAGGCCCTCGGCCTGATGTGGAAGGCGTTCGACGACTTCGAGACCGAAGCCGAGAAAATGATCAACGAGTCGTTGACCATGGGTGAGTTCGAGAAGGTTGTCGCGCAGGTGTGGCCCGTGGCCGAGGACACGTCGGACACCGCGAAGAACAACGCGAAGCAGCGCACGGCCGCGTTGCGCTACCTGATCCGGGACGCGGACACGCAGAAGGCGATCAAGGGCACCCGGTGGGCCGGCTTCCAGGCCATCACCGAGTACGTGGACCACTTCGCCCCCGCCAAGACCGACCTCGCCCGCGCCACGCGGGCGCTGACCGGTGCCGGTGCGGACCTCAAGGCCCGCGCGTTCGAGCTGCTGGCGGTCTGAGATGGCCCGGCACGGGGGCCGGGCCACCACGCCCGGCCCCGGTACCGGCGAGCACCCCGCCACCGGCACCGCACCCGTCCCCACGCCCGCCGCCGAGCCCATGCTCGCGCCGGAGCCCACCGCCACTTCGTTGATCGGCCTCGCCAACCAGGTGTCCGCCCACCACGCGGCGGCCGAGGTCGCCCGCGCGATGGCCGAACACTCGACCAGCGAGGCCGAACACGCCCACCTGATCGCCCGCGCCGAGCAGTGGGAAGCCCTCGTCAACGAGCAGTGGAACGCCCTCTGCTCAGCGATCTGGGCGACCGCACCCGGCGGGGCGACGGTCGAGAGGTTCCTGCCGGTCCGGCCGCTGACCAACGGCCACGTCGAGCTGCACACCTACAGCACCGAAGGCCGCCGACTCGTCGTGCTGCTCACCGGCGCGCAGGCCCTCGCCGTCGGCGCGCACCTGACCGCGTACGGGGCGCTCAGCCTCGACCGTAGCGGCCAGAAACTCGACTCCGGCCTACCCCATGTCAAGGCCGCACCGCCGTTCGACACGGACGGGACCGCCGGTGCACCGGCCACCCCGGACGGTGCCGACGGGTCACCACCCGCTCATCCCTGACC
>NZ_JBEXGE010000074.1:0-13859 GCF_040607155.1 Micromonospora sp. NPDC005324
GGAGCCGCGTCGTGCCACTCGCCGAGAGGCGACCTGCACACCGACGCCAGCGCCGCCCCCGTCCTACCGGCCGGGGGCGGCGCTGTCTGTGCTCATCGATCAGAACGTATCGGCACAATGTCCGGGTGACTGACGCGCAGCCGTGGTCCGAGCAGTCGGGCGTACTCGTACTCCCCAGTGGGGCGATGGTGCGCGGACGCCGCGTCGCTGCCGCGACCTCGCCCGCCGACTTCGCCGTGCTGTTGGCCCCTGGTCCGGAGCCTGCCTGGCCGCACCGGCGGATCCGGTGGCCCGATTTCTGGGTACCGCTCGACGACGCCGAAGCCCTCGACGTCCTGGGGGAGGCGCTGCGACGGGCCACCGCCGGTGAACGTGTCGAGGTGGCCTGTCGGGGCGGCGTGGGTCGTACCGGAACGGCCCTGGCCGCGCTGGCGATCCTCGACGGTCTGCCGGTCGAGCGGGCCGTGCCGTTTGTTCGGGCCGGCTACCACCAGAAGGCGGTGGAGACACCCTGGCAGCGGCGCTGGCTGCGCCGCGTCTCCTGACCGCCGCCGGAGCGCCGGACCACCGCCCGTGCCGGCCGCCCGTGCCGTCGTGCGTGGCGCTCCGGCCGGACCCGGGGTAGCGGTGTCAGCTCTGGCCGACCACCGCCGGGTCGTTGACGTACTCGCGGAGGTGCTTGGCGGTCAGGGTGTCGCCGGTGGCGACCAACTCGGCCGGTGTGCCGGTGAAGACGATGCGGCCACCGTCGTGACCGGCGCCGGGGCCGAGGTCGATGAGCCAGTCGGCGTGTGCCATGACAGCCTGGTGGTGCTCGATGACGATCACCGTGTTTCCGGCGTCGACCATTCGGTCGAGCAGGGCCAACAGTTGGTCCACGTCGGCCAGGTGCAGGCCCGTGGTCGGCTCGTCCAGGACGTACGTGGTGGTCTTCTCGGCCAGGTGGATGGCGAGCTTGAGTCGTTGCCGTTCCCCGCCGGACAGGGTGGTCAGTGGCTGGCCGAGGCTGAGGTAGCCCAGCCCGACGTCGACCAGCCGACCGAGGATGACGTGCGGGAAGAAGGCGTGCGCCTCGGTGACCGACATGGCCAGCACCTCGCTGATGTTCTTGCCGCGCAGCGTGTACGTGAGCACCTCGTCGGTGAAGCGTCGCCCCTCGCACCGTTCGCAGACGCTCGCGACGCCGGCCATCATCGCCAGGTCGGTGTAGATGAGCCCGATCCCCTTGCAGGCCGGGCAGGCGCCCTCGGAGTTGGCGCTGAACAGCGCGGCCTTGACTCCGTTGGCCTTGGCGAAGGCGGTGCGGATCGGGTCGAGCAGTCCGCTGTAGGTGGCCGGGTTGCTGCGTCGTGAGCCACGGATCGGGGACTGGTCGACGATGACGACCCCGGACCGGCCGCGCAGCGACCCGTGGATCAGTGAGCTCTTGCCGGACCCGGCCACACCGGTGACCACGGTGAGGACCCCGAGCGGGATGTCCACGTCCACGTCGCGCAGGTTGTGCAGGTCGGCCTGGCGGATGGCGAGCTGCCCGCTGGGTCGGCGTACCGCCTCGCGCACTGTCACCCGGTGGTCCAGGTGCCGCCCGGTGAGCGTGTCGGAGCGGCGCAGGCCGGGGATGTCGCCGGTGAAGCAGATCCGACCACCGTCGGTGCCGGCGCCCGGTCCGAGGTCGACCACGTGGTCGGCGATGGAGATGGTCTCCGGTTTGTGTTCCACCACCAGCACGGTGTTGCCCTTGTCGCGCAGCCGCAGCAGCAGGTCGTTCATCCGGGCGATGTCGTGCGGGTGCAGGCCGACGGTGGGTTCGTCGAAGACGTACGTGACGTCGGAGAGGCTGGAGCCGAGGTGCCGGACCATCTTCACCCGTTGCGCCTCACCACCGGAGAGGGTCGCCGACTCACGGTCCAGGCTGAGATAGCCCAGACCGATCTCGACCAGGGAGTCCAGCAGGTCGCGAAGGTTGGCGACGAGTGGCGCGGCCCCCGGGTCGTCGACGGTGCGGACGAACGCGGCCAGGTCGCTGATCTGCATGGCCGAGCAGGCGGCGATGGTGTGCCCGGCGATCCGCGACGACAGCGCCGCCGCGTTGAGTCGGGTGCCGCCGCAGTCGCCGCAGCTGGTGAAGGTGACCGCCCGGTCGACGAAGGCGCGGATGTGCGGTTGCATCGACTCGCGGTCCTTGGCCAGGAGGAGCCGCTTGACCTTGACCGCCAGACCCTCGTACGTCCAGTTGTTGCTGCCCACCTTGATCTTGGTGGCCGGCTTGTGCAGGAAGTCCTCCCACTGCTGCGGGGTGAAGTCCTGGAGTTTGACGTCCGGGTCGAACAGGCCGGAGCCGACGATGGTCTGCCAGTACCAGGAGTCGACGGCGAAGTTGGGCACTGTGATCGCGCCGTCATTGAGGGAGCGCTCGACATCGACCAGCTCGTTGACGTCGAGGTCAGAGACTCGGCCCAGCCCTTCGCAGGTGGGGCACATGCCCTCGGGCAGGTTGAAGCTGAACGCTCCGGCGCCGCCGATGGACGGCTGGCCGAGGCGGCTGAAGAGGATCCGCAGCATGGCGTACGCGTCGGTGGCGGTGCCGACGGTGGAGCGGGAGTTGACCCCCATCCGTTCCTGGTCGACGACGATGGCCGCGCTGAGGTTGCGCAGCGAGTCGACGTCCGGCCGGCTGAGGTTCGGCATGAACGACTGGAGGAACGCGCTGTAGGTCTCGTTGATCATGCGCTGGGACTCGGCGGCGATGGTGCCGAAGACCAGCGACGACTTGCCCGACCCGGAGACGCCGGTGAAGACGGTCAGCCGGCGTTTGGGGATGTCGACCGAGACGTCGGCGAGGTTGTTCTCCCGCGCCCCGCGTACCTCGATCATGTCGTGGCTGTCGGCGGCGGACCATGCTGGCTGCGACATACGGACCCTTCACGGAATCGTGGCGGGACTTCGCCCCGCCGGGCACTGGCGGGTTCCATTGTCTCATTCATCCCCATGTAGACACTTTTGCCGAACTCGGAGCGCACACGGAAGCGCTACGTCCGGGAAAGTCTCAAATCACGTCGTAAGCGGTACGGTGGCTCGCGTGGACGTCGCCTCGAAGGATCGGCTGCGCGCCGTGGACCTGGCGGCCACCGTCGGGATCTCGGTGCAGCAGGTGCGCAACTACGTCGAGTTGGGGGTGCTGCCGCCGGTGCGCCGCACCGGCAGCGGCTACCGGATCTTCACCAGCGAGCACGCGCGGGCGCTGAGCGTGGCGCGGCGGTTGGCCGAGGGGCACGGCTGGAGCCGTACCCGGGAGATCATGGCGGCGGTGCACTCCGGTGACCTGCCGGCGGCCCTGGCGGCGCTCGACGGCGGCCATGCCGAGCTGGACCGGGAACGCGCCGAGATCCGCCGGGTGCTCGGCGCGTTCGAGACCGTGCTGGCCAGCCCACCGGCGGCCCGGCCCGCGCCACGCCACGGCGCCCGCATCGGCGAGGTCGCCGCACTGGTCGGGGTCCGGACCTCGCAGCTGCGGCTGTGGGAGGAGCGCGACCTGCTGCGGCCGGGCCGCACCCCGGGAACCAACTACCGGGTGTACGACGAGGCGGAGCTACGCGCGGCGCAGGTCATCGCGCTGCTGCGCCGGGGCGCGTACCCCTTCGAGATCATCGCCGCGGTGCTGGGCGAGCTGCGGACCACCGGCAGCGCTCAGCGGGTCCGCGCCGAGCTGGCCCGCCGCGAGCAGGAGCTGCACACCCGCAGCCTGCGCCGGCTGCGGGGCAGCGCCGCCCTGCACGACTACCTGCGCGGTCGCGGCGACGCGAGTTGACCGCCATCCCGTCCCGCCGGGCGATCCTCCTGACTAGGGTCGGGCACATGAGAGCTGCGCTGCTGGCGGCCACGACGTCCGCCGTCCTGCTCGCTCCCGTGCCGGTCGGTGCGACGGGAGCGTCCGCCGCGCCGACGGTGCGCTGCCCCCGGGTGCCGGCGCCAGCGGCGTCCCGCCCACCCCGGCCGTCGCCCCCGCCCGCCGTCGGTGAGCAACGGATGATCGGCGGCGCGGCGCTGGACATGGCCGGCCTGGTCGTGCCGGCCGGCGCCGCCGCGCCACCGAGGGTCACCGCCACGTCGTGGCTGGTCGCCGACCTGGACAGCGGCCAGGTGCTCGGCGGCTGCGGCCCGCACGAGTACGGCACACCGGCGAGCGTGCAGAAGCTGCTGCTGGCGGCCACCATGCTGCCCAGGCTCGACCCGAAGCAGACGGTCACCGTCACCGACGCGGACATGAACATCGAACCCGGCTCCTCGGCCGTGGGCCTGGTCGCGGGCGGCCGGTACACCATCGAGACCATCTGGCTCGGGTTGCTGCTCAACTCCGGCAACGAGGCAGCCAACGCGCTGGCCCGACTCGGCAGCGGCACGGACAGCGCCGCTGGCGTGCGCGCCATGAACGAGCAGGCGCACCACCTGGGCGCGCTCCAGACGCACGCGGTCACCCCGTCCGGGCTGGACGGCAAGGGGCAGTTCACCAGCGCGTACGACCTGGCGCTGATCGCCCGGGCCTGCTTCGCCGAGCCGACCTTCCGCCGGTACGCGCTGACCGAGCAGACGTCGATTCCGGTCCAGCGGGCGCAACGCACCAAGGGCTTCGAGATCCAGAACGAGAACCAGCTGATCTACCGGTACCCGGGGGCGCTCGGCGGCAAGACCGGCTTCACCGACCTGGCCCGGCACACCTACGTGGGGGCGGCGGAACGCGGCGGGCGGCGGCTGGTGGTGACCCTGCTGGGCGCCGAATCGACACCGGTACGCGGCTGGGAGCAGGGCGCGGCCCTCCTGGACTGGGGCTTCACGCTGCCCCGGGACGCCGCCGTGGGTCGACTGGTCGAGCCCGGCGAGCTGACCGCCACCCCGTCGGCGGCGCCGTCCGCGCTGGCGGCACCCGGCGCGCCCCGACCGGCCGCGGCCAGCGGGCCCGCGCGTACCGGCTCGGGGTGGCTCTGGTCGGTGACCGCCGTGAGCGGCGCGACGGTGGTGGCATTGTTGGGCGGCCTGCTCTGGCGGCGTCGCCGTCGGATGCCCTGACGGATCGACATCCGGCGCTGCCCTCCATAGACTCCGGTCTTTCTGGCACCACCAGTCCAGGAGGATCCCTGTGTCGAGTGAACTCGAACCGCGCCCCACGACGGCGGCACCCCGCCGGCCGGTGCGCGCCCTGACCCGCCTCGCGGGGGTGACAGTGCTCGCCGGGGCGCTGGTCGTCGGCTCGTCCGCCACCGCGCTCGCCGCGCCGGGCCCGTCGGTCGACGCGGTGCGCGTCTCCGCCGCGCCGCCCGCCGCTGTCGACACCGCCACCCGACCGCCGCGCACCACCCACGGCCCGTGCGCGTACACCGAGACCCCCGACGAGCCTGCGGCGCGGCCGGTGCCGCTGCCGCCCGACCCGCGACGCACCCCGACTCGGGGCAGCGTCCGGGTGACACTGGCGACCAACCACGGGCCGATCGGGTTGACACTGGACCGGGCCGCCGCGCCGTGCACAGTGCAGAGCTTCCTGCACCTGGTCAGCAAGAAGTTCTACGACCGCACCCCGTGCCACCGGCTCACCGCGTACCCGACGCTGAGCGTGTTGCAGTGCGGTGACCCGTCCGGCACCGGTGAGGGCGGCCCGGGCTACCGGTACCGCGACGAGTTGCCGACCGACCTGCCGCCCGCGCCCACCGACCCGACCGGGGACCGCCGGGTGTACGCCCGGGGCGTCCTGGCCATGGCCAACGCCGGGCCGGACACCAACGGCAGCCAGTTCTTCCTGGTCTACGCCAACTCCGCGCTGCGCCCCAACTACACGATCTTCGGCGAGGTCGACGGGGCCGGCCTGGCCACCCTGGACCGGATCGCCGCCGGGGGAGTGGCACCGACCGCCGAGGACCCGGCGCCGGTCGACGGCGCGCCCGCACTGCCGGTGACCATCCGCAAGGCCATCCGCTGGCACCACCACCACTGACCGTACGGCGCGGTGGGTGACAGTCTGTCGCTCACCGCGCCCGAGGGTCGGGTCCGGCCGGAACTTCCGGGAACGGACCGGAACTGGTCCAACCGGTTTCCGACGCAGTTCCGGCCGTCACGCCGACGCGGGCGACCCGGTCGGCGGGGCGGCGGTGCTGTCCCGAACGACCAATTCGGTGGCGAGTTCCACCCGGGGCGAGTCGATGCCCTCGCCCTGGGCCAGGCGCAGCACGGTCCGGGCCGCCAACCGTCCCATCTCGACCAACGGTTGGCGCACTGTGGTCAGCGGCGGTGAGGCCCAGCGGGCTTCCGGCAGGTCGTCGAAACCGACAACGCTCACGTCGTCCGGGACGCGTAGCCCGCGGCGTCGGATGGCCTCGTAGACGCCGAAGGCCATCTGGTCGCTGGAGGCGAAGATGCCGGTCGGCGGGTCGGCGAGGTCGAGAAGCGCGGTCCCGCCGGCGAACCCGGAGGCGTGGTAGAAGTCGCCCGGGTAGATCAGCTTGTCGTCCACCGGCACCCCGGCGGCCTCCAGCCCGGCCCGGTAACCGTCGAGCCGGGCCCGGCTGCACAGCAGGTGCGTCGGCCCGGCCACGAAACCGATGCGCCGGTGCCCGATCGCGAGCAGGTGTTCGGTGGCGGCGAGCCCGCCGGCCCAGTTGGTGGCGCCGATCGTCGGCACGTCCATGGCCGGCACCCCGGCCGGGTCGACGACCACCACCGGCACGTTGAGGCGACGCAGCTGCGCGTGCAGCGGCGGGCTCAGGTGCGAGGTCACGAAGATGACGCCGTCGGTGGCCCGGGCGCGCAGGTTCTGCAACCACTGCCGGGCCGCGGTGGGCTGCCGGTGGATGGCCGAGACCACGGTGCCGACGCCCGCGCCGTGCCCGACATCCTCCACGCCCCGGATGATCTCCACGGCCCACGGGCTGTCCAGGTCGTTGAAGACCAGGTCGACGAGACCGGCGCGGCGAACGCTGCGGCTGGTGCGGCGCCGATAGCCGTGGTGGCGCAACAGCTCCTCGACCCGCTCCCGGGTGTCCGGGGCCACATCGGAGCGTCCGTTGAGCACCCGTGACACGGTCGGCACCGACACCCCGGCCTCCCGTGCGATCGCGGTGATGGTCACCCTGCGTCCGTCGTCCGCGCCCACCCGCGTCTCCTTCACCGAGCCGGAGGAACGACCACCAGGCGTCGCCCACCGTGTGTCCCGGAACGGCGTGCCCGTCCCACGCGCCATCTTGCCCCACCGACGGGGGTTGACGACATGCCAGGTCGACCGAAGCTTCGCTGGAGTTGCAGAAAAGTTTCGGAGTTTTTCCGGTTACTCTCGGCCGGTGGACCACTTGGATCCTGGGATGGCGGCCCCGGTTGGGCTGATAGACAGGAATCGTGCGCTACCGCCTGGCCGTCGTGTTCGCGCTCGCCGCGCTGCTCGGCGGCTGCTCACGGCCGGAGCCCCGCCCCGCGCCGGCCGCGCCGCAGCCGACGTCGGTGCCGTCCACGCCCACGCCCACGCCGGTCGAGCGGTTGCCGGGGTTCGTGGTGCTGACCGACCTCGACCCGCGCATCCACGCCGACATCCGCTACGCCACGCCGCACAACTTCGTCGGCCGGCCGATCACCGGCTACCGCGAGCCGCTGTGCCTGCTCACCCGGCAGGCGGCCGAGGCGTTGCGCCGCGTACAGGACGCCGCGCTGACCGGTGGACACAGCCTGAAGGTGTACGACTGCTACCGCCCGCAACCGGCGGTGGACGACTTCGTCGCCTGGTCGAAGCGCCCCGACGAGCAGCAGACCAAGGCCGAGTTCTACCCGGACCTGGCCAAGAACCGTCTCTTCGCCGACGGTTACATCGGCGCGCCCACCGCGCACAGTCGTGGCAGCACCCTGGACCTGACACTTGTCGGCGAGCCCGCCGCCAGCCAACCTCCGTACCGGGTCGGGCAACCGCTGGTCGCCTGCACCGCGCAGCGCGGGCAGCGCTTCGCGGACAACAGCATCGACATGGGTACGGGCTTCGACTGTTTCGACCCGCGGGCGCACACCGCCGACCCCCGCGTCACCGGGACGGCGCGGGACAACCGTCGTTTGTTGCAGCGGCTGATGACCGACGCCGGGTTCGTCAACTACGACCGTGAGTGGTGGCACTACAGCCTGCGCGACGAGCCGTACCCGGACACGTTCTTCGCCGCCCCGGTCGCCCGCTCCTCGGTCGGCTGACCGTCAGGTCCAGTAGAGGATTCGGCAGGCTGGCACGCGGGCGGTGAGTTCGGCGGTGAACCAGTCGCGCAGCTCGGCCATCTGCTCGCGGGGGTAGACGTACTTCACCGCGCCGAACTTGCCGTGCTTGCGGGTGCGGGACTCCTCGTCCATCTCCAGCCGGGTGCGCGGGTACCAGCCGAGCAGCACCTCCTTGCTGCCCGGCGTGAAGCGGTGGGTGATCAGCTCGGCGGTCAGGTCCAGGTCCGGCACCCCGTCGACAGCCGAGCGGACCTGGTCGAGCAGCTCGCCGTAGTGCTCCCGCCAGTCGGGCAGCGCGATGATCGGCGCGATGGTGAGCCCGACCGGGTAGCCGTCGAGGGCGAGCCGGCGCAGCGCTGCCAGCCGGTCCGGCACCCGGGCGGTGCCGCCCTCGAACCGTTCGCTTACCGGGGCGCAGTTGACACTGAAGCGGACCCGGGTCCGGCCGGCGTGCGGCAGCCCCACGAACGTCTCCACATCGGCGTACTTGGTGGTCCAGCGCAGTTGCACGGGGGCGTCCCAGTCGGCGAAGTGCCGCACCGCCCGCCGCCAACTGCCGGTCAGGTGCTCCAGGGCGAGCGGGTCGGTGTAACAGGACGCCTCGAAGGTGGTGCCCTCGTCGGCGCGGCGCGCGTTTCGGCTGGTCACCGTTCCACGCCCGGCGTACGCGGCCAGCCCGGCGAGGATGTCGTCGAGGTCCGCGTACACCCGGGTCACCGGTGGGCCGGACAGGGATCCGGCGAGGTAGCAGTACTGACAGTGCGCCGGGCAGCCCTCGGCCAGGTCGACCCGCCAGTCCGCGCTGGGCGCGATGGGTTGCAGGACGCGCCGCGAGGGTGGGCTCACCACGATCGCCATCGTCGACTTGGCCCGGGCGTAGGTCTCCCGGTCGCTCTGCCCGCGTACCCCGGTGAGTCGGTTGGCGCGCAGGTGTTCCACCTCGAGGCCGAGCGCCCGAACCCGCTCGACGATCCGTTGGCCGTGCGGGTGGTCGAGCGCGGCGGGGGTGGCCACCACCCGGCTCGGCGTCCAGCGGCGCGCCGGGCGGGTGGGCGGGGCGAGGCCGGCCAGGTCGCGGGTCGGCACCCGTTCGCCGCTGGCGTCGTGCGGCGCGGCGGGCACATCCACTGCGAGCGGCTGGTCGACGTCGACGGCGTCCGGGCTGGTCATCCGGCCGGGGTACCCGTTGCCGCAGGAATCCCACCCGATCGGGCGATCGGCGATTGACGCGATCAGGTCAGAGGAATAACCTTTCGTCTATCTGTAAACCTTGTGAACAGATGCACATCGACGCGGCGGCGCGCGTCCCGACCGAAGGGACGATCAGGTGATCGCAGAACTTCCCTCCCGTACCAGACGAATCCTGTCGTTGTTCGTCGCCCTGGTCGTCGCGTTGACCGCCGGTCTCGCGGTCAACGCCTCTCGCAGCGCGCAGGCCGCGCCGACGTTCAAGGTCCTGGCCTTCTACAACGGCACCTGGGACGCCGCGCACATCGACTTCGTCAAGGACGCCCGGGCCTGGTTCCCGCAGGCCGCCGCCCAGCACGGCTTCTCCTGGGAGGCCACCAACAACTGGGGTCTGCTGAACACCGCCAACCTGGCCCAGTACAAGGTCGTCATGTTCCTGGACGACGCGCCGCCCGCCGCGCAGCGGGGCGCGTTCCAGCAGTACATGCAGAACGGCGGGGCGTGGCTGGGCTTCCACGTCAGCGCGTTCACCACCAACCCGTCGAGCTGGAGCTGGTACTACAACACCTTCCTCGGCACCGGCTCGTTCCAGACGAACACCTGGGGACCCACCCGGGTCACGATGCGCGCCGACAACCGCACCCACGCCGCCACCCGGAACCTCCCGGCGACCTTCCCGTCGTCGATCAGTGAGTGGTACTCCTGGAGCAACGACCTGCGGCAGAACCCCAACATCGACATCCTCGCCTCGGTCGACCCGTCCAGCTTCCCGGTCGGCACGGACCCCAACCAGTCCTGGTACGGCGGCTACTACCCGCTCGTCTGGAGCAACCGGCAGTACAAGATGCTCTACGCCAACTTCGGCCACAACGCGATGAACTACAGCACCAACACCGGGCTGTCCTCCACCTTCGACAGCGCGCAGCAGAACCAGCTGCTGATCGACGGGCTGCACTGGCTGGCCGGCGTCGGCACCGTCCCGCCGACCACACCCCCGCCGTCCGACGGCATCTCGCCGACCGCCTGGCACACGGTGGTCAACCGGGGCAACGGCAAGTGCGTGGACGCGCGGGCCGCGGCCAGCGCGAACGGCACGGCCATCCAGCAGTACGCGTGCAACAGCAGCACCGCGCAGCAGTACCAGTTCGTGCCGACCAGCGGCGGGTACCTGCGGGTCAACAACCGCAACAACAGCGCCCAGGTGATCGACGTGACGGACCGGTCGACCGCCGACTCGGCACGCATCCAGCTCTGGTCCTACAGCGGCGGCAACAACCAGCAGTGGCGGGCCGAGCCCGAGGGTGGCGGCTACTACCGACTGGTCAACCGCAACAGTGGCAAGTGTCTCGATGTGCCGGGAGCATCCACGGCAGACAGCGTCCAGCTCATCCAGTACACCTGCAACGGCACCGCGGCGCAGTCCTTCCGGCTGGTGCCGCAGTCATAACTCCACTGCCACCTCCGCGCCGGGGTGAACCCGCGACTCACCCCGGCGCGGGGCCGGCGGCGCGAGCGAATCGGGCGGCGACGCCCCGGACGACGGTGCGCAGCTCCGGTGGGTCGAGCACGTCGAAGTCGACAGCCAGTGTGCCGAGGAAGGCGGCCAGGTTGCCCAGCGACTCCCCGCCGGTGTGCAGCAGGCAGGTTCGCTCGTCGATCGCCTCCAGCAGACCGGCGGTGGTGGGAACCCGTTGCGCCATCGTCTCGGCCGAGGCGTGCAGGCGTACCCGGGCGGGGTGTGGCCAGGCCTTGGAGCCGACGCCGCGCAGCACGTGCGCTACCGCGTCGCCACCCGGCGGCTCCCGCGACGCGAAGCGCGGGCCGGTCGGCACCCGGGGTTGGATCCGGTCGGCGCGGAAGGTCCGCCAGTCGGCCCGGCCGGTGTCCCATCCCAGCAGGTACCACCGCCGCCCGGTGTAGACCAGACGGTACGGCTCGACGTCGCGCACGCTGACCGTGCCGTCATGGCCGGCGTAGTCGAACCGCAGCCGCTCCCGACGGTGCGCGGCCGTGGAGACGGCGGTCAGTGTGTCGGCGTCCACGGTCGGGCCACCGCCGGCGGCGGAGACCGTCGCCGAGCGGAGGGCGTCCACCCGGTGCCGCAGTCGTGACGGCAACGACTGCTCCAGCTTGGCCAACGCCCGCAGCGAGGTCTCCTCGATGCCGGTCACCGAGCCGCCAGCCGCCGCCCGCAGCCCGACGGCCACCGCCACGGCCTCGTCGTCGTCGAGCAGCAGCGGTGGCAGCGCCGACCCGGCACCGAGCCGGTAGCCACCGGCGACCCCCGGGTGTGACTCGATCTGGTAGCCCAGCACCCGCAGCCGCTCCGCATCCGTGCGGACCGTGCGGGTGGTGACCGCGAGCCGTTCGGCCAGCTCGGCGCCGGACCACTCCCGGCGCACCTGTAGGAGAGTCAGCAGCCGCAGCAGGCGCACGGAGGTCTCCACCATGCCCGCGAGTCTGCCAGGTAACGAGGAAGTGCACATTCCGCAATCACGTCGAAGCGCGACGTGGCACAGATGGCCAGGCAGGCGAACGATCATGGAGTTTCGTCCGGCGGTCGGTGGCTGCTGCCAAACTCGTAAGACGTAGGGGCTAATCGCTTGCGGACGTCCCCGACGTGGCCGGTAGCGGCAGCCGTCGGATCGCGCGGTACCAGGCAGACCGGGCATTCTCCATTCGATCATTCATCCGAGAGTTTTGCGTTAAATGACTGCGATCTCCGCTTGTCTTAACGCCTGCGCCGCGGCAGAATCTGATTGTGACCAGGCGACTTGACAGCACCCAGTGGCCGAGCATCTCTTCATTGCGAGATGCGTCTTGAATGAAGTAATCGGTAATCGACTTCCATGCACGTCTCTTGCTGGTGACGCCAAAGTCATCACAAGGTCGTCCTGTGCGCCGATTCGAAGCCTTGCAGGAGGAAGGAGTGTCATTCTTTCCTCCGAGGGTCGATGGCTGGATGTACAGGTTGTCTTTTCAGGTCAACGACGGATCTATGAAGTCAGGGTGGGTCGCTACGGCGAGGAAAAGATCATACGGGCAGCCGCAGAGCATCGATGGCTGCTGCGACCGAAAGTGGCGCATCGAAGAGTTGACACAACTACGATCGGCCTCAGGGTAGGCGACCGTTTAGCGTACGCGTTTCGTCGTCCTTTGCAAGGAGTGGTACCTTCGCGCACCGGAATTGCGCGCGGGTTCGTCTTCGGAGATGGGTCGATCTCGGGTGGCGCCCTTGCTCATGCGATGTTCTATGGAGAGAAAGACGAAGCTCTCCTTCGATATTTCGATAACACTGAACGTTTACGTACCTACTACTATCAGTATCTTCCTGATCTGCTCGTGCGAAAACGTCATATCCCCTCCCATGAGGTTACCGAGCGGCTTTTGGTGAGGGGCGAGGTGAAGCCATATCGACGGTTGGGAGGACTCCCCCGAGAATGGAAGCGAGAGTATCCTGCGCTCGACGGTAATACCGAAGCGATCTTCGGTTGGCTTGCCGGTTACTTTGCTGCTGATGGTGATGTTGGAACTTCGGGCCGTCCGTCGATCTGGTCAGCAAGTCGGATGAACCTGGAGTTTTTCAAGGAGGCATGTTCGGCAGTTGGCGTCTGGACTCTGCCTATCAGGGGACGGATTCGCCGGGGTTTCGGAAAAGTTGATGCACAGATGTTTGTGATGGGAATCTCCCGGGCGGACCTCAATGCCGACTTCTTCTTGCTAAACAAGCATCGAGAACGCTGGGCTGCCAACCGGAACGCCGTCGAGCGGCGGGGATGGACTGTCCGTGGAGTTCACGATACCGCAATCGTTGAGAACGTCTTCGGCATCTCCATAGCGGAAAACTCACCGCTCACTTTGGAAGGCAACATTCTCACCGGCGGCTGCGCTTCGTGAGAAGGTGCCTTGGCGGAGGGGGCGGCGCTATCGGTTAGGGGACGGCCTATAACTGGGTGGAGGCGTTGCCCGACATCGGGCCGGTTGCAAGCTGGCGAGGATGACGTTGCGGAGGCTGGCGATGTCGGAAGCGGCATCGAACAATGTGTGGGCGGCGCGGCGGTTTTCACGAGGTTCTTGAAGCACGTCATCCTGGTCGGGCATGTTTGACCGCTGCTCGGACGGCTCTGTATTGGACGTTGAGGGCTTGCTTCCAGGCTGGGAGGTCGGTGCCTGCGAAGCGGACCTTCAGCACGGAGGACCTGGCCGCGCAGACCGCCGGGGTGGAGTGCCGCAAGGACGCCGGGGTGGTCGACGAGATCCCCGGCGCGTACAAGGACATCACCGAGGTCATGGCCCAGCAGGAGGATCTGGTCGAGGTGGTCGCACACCTCAAGCAGGTGGTCTGCGTGAAGGGCTGACGTGCCGTGCGGGCCGGGAGTGCCCGTGCCAGCCGACGTCTCCGCCCTGGCCATCCGGGCCCAGTCCCGGGTCTCCGTGGCCCG
>NZ_JBEXGE010000075.1:0-12763 GCF_040607155.1 Micromonospora sp. NPDC005324
GGGATGCGCCCTTTCCCGGTCAGGTCGGGCACCTTGCGCCATCGAAGCCCGAGACGCAAATCGACCGCTACTGGCGCGAAGATGAAGCAAACGTCTCAGTCAGAACCTGAAGAGTGGTGTGGGTCTGACGGGTCGCGGAACAGGCGCACCGCCGTTTTTGAGCTCGACGTTCATCCCAGTCGCTTCCTCGGTCTGCCGCACCTAGTACTGTAACGGCAGGTTAGGGGTAGCCGTGTCGTCGGTAGTGGCAGGTTCGGGCTTGGTGTTGGCGTCTGCGGCGCCATCGGGACCAGGCCCAGACGCGCTCCGGTGGGTGGGTTGATCGCACTGCGAGTGCGGTGAGCAGTCTTCGGATCTCCGGTACGGTGTAGCCGATCATCATGTCGTCGCTGGGGCTGGGTCCCCTTTTGCGGTAAGGGTTCGGGCGATGGACAGCCAGGTGTGGGCGGCCATCGCGAGGGTGATGTGGGCGTACCAGGCTCGCCAGTCGCGGACCTGGTATTCGTCGAGGCCGGCTTCGTTTTTGGCCTGCTGGAAGCACTCCTCGATTGCCCAGCGGGCTCCGGCGATGCGGGCCAGGTCGAGCAGGCGGGTGCGGGGGGTCCGTAGCAGACGTAGTAGGCGATCTCCCCGGTGCTCATGCTGCCCCGGGCGAGGAGCCAGCGCCCCCGGCCGGGTTGCCAGCAGATGCCCACGCGCACCCTCGCTCACCACCCGTTCTTACGACCCAGACCCGAGACCAGCCCACACAGGTACTGCCGCGCACGCCGCCGCGGCTCCGACCGGCGAAACCGAGGCCCGATACGGGCATGCAGCCGGTCCAACTCCCCATGCCACCGGGCAACATCAACGTCCGCCACACGCAGATCAACGAACTTGAACCGACTCCGATTCGCCTACTGCCGTTGCAGTACTGACCCGGATCGCGGTAGACGGTATGAGCAGCCCGGTCGGCCGGGCCGAGGGCTCGTTCGCAACCTGAAGTGGACTACCGACGAGGAGTGGGCCTCGTCGGTGGTGCCGCCATTTGCGGTTGGCCCCGTTGTCTAGTGAGAGCACGAGTGTGGGTCCGGACTTGTACGCGCGGTCGATGGTGGCCTGCGATGTTGGACACGATGATCGGGCAGGTGATGCGGCGGCGGCTTGACGACTGGCCGCATTCGTACCCGCGGTCGGTGGCCCGTCGGCGGAGGCGGTCCTGGACCGGCTGCGGGAGTTGCCGGTGGCGGTGGCGGTAGCGTACGAGGCTGGCCCGGCCGGGTTCGACCTGGCCCGGCAGCGGTGGATGTTGACCGCAAAGTGGTTCGGATTCCTGTTCGTGTTGGCAAGATCAAGAAGATCATCAGATGGCCGCTGCTGTTGTCTCAGCGAATGAATTGCGAGGGCCCATTCGCTCGCCCGTGTCCGCAAGTCAGTCTGGGCTCTATTCGGGTTGCCTTCGAAGGCGATGGGACAGTCCGCCGGATTGTCTCGGAACTGACGGGATGATAGGCGCAGAACGCGAGGGTGGCCGCAGTGTTGCCGGCGAGGGCCGGCTGGGTTCCGCAGGAATCGTTCCGCCGATCTTGGTCGCCGCGGCGCGAGCGGAGCTGACCAGGGTCGACTCCATTTAGTGACGGTGTGTGGGCCAGTTGCGTCGCTTCGGTCCTCGCCGATCGGCGGACTTGGGCGCTTGCCGCCGATGCGCCCACCGTGCGTGCGCCCCAGCGCCGTTGTCGGGCCGCCGGACGCCTACCCGATACTCCGTGCATTGCCGGTCGGGCAGTCCATTGCCGCCAGGAGCGGGGGGCCCACGGTGCGCGAGCCCGCACTGCCGGGTGGGTGGCAGCGAAGCTGTCCAAGTCACCCTGCACCAGGTCCTCTCCCGGCCCGCGGCTGCACTGCTTGCCACGCGCGGGTGGCTCCCCTCTGCAAGGTCGTCGACACGCAGCAGGATGCGGCGTCGTTGGTGTGCACGCGTCGGTCGCAGCCGACGGCCAGGCGGCGCTGTTTGCGCAGTTCAAGACCTGTGACTAGAGGGCATCCTGATCGGGCTCTGAAGCAACTCTGAAGGCTATGGCGTCCATGCTGTCGTCGGCGCTGCCACCTTCTGCCCGCTCCGGGTAGTCGTGACACGGAGCGTATGAGGAGAAGCTGTGCGCACTCGGCGTGCTTGGTTGGTTGCTCTGACGGCGGTGCTGGTCGGGCACATGGCAGTCGCGGTAGAAGCTATTTCCGACGATCGAGCTTCGGCCACGGCCGTCGAAGCCGATGCTCCCCCGAATTCTGCCCGGCCCGGATCGTTGGAACGCGCAACATCCGACGCGCGAACATCGGGCAAGAGAGTAGAGATTGTAGATCGGCGCTCCGAGGTGGGAGAGGTTTTCGCCAACCCGGATGGCACCCTGACGTCGCAGACACATGCCGTACCGGTCCGTGTCCGGCGAAGTGCGGGCTGGATTCCGGTGGACACCACCCTCAGTTTCGGCCCGGACGGGGCTGTCGTTCCAAGGGCTACCTCGACGCCAATGCGGTTAGCCGGAGGCGGCGACGCTCCGCTCGTGATGGTGGGCTCCGGCGACCGGCAGATGCGGCTTTCCTGGCCCGGTGCGCTGCCCACACCTTCCCTGACGGGTAGTTCCGCCACCTACCGCTCGGTCCTACCCGGCGTCGACCTTCGAATGCAGGTCACTGCGACGGGCTTCTCCCAGGTGCTGGTGGTGCACTCGGCCGAGGCTGCCAAGAATCCGCGCCTGCGGACGGTGCGATTCGGCCTGTCGCTGTCTGCTGGTCTGTCGGTGCGTACCGACCGGCAGGGCAATCCGACGGTAGTCGACACCAAGGGAGAGGTGGTGTTCGGTTCGTCGGCTCCTGTCATGTGGGACTCGACCGCAGCAGCGGGCGCCGGTCGAGAGTTGGTCGGTGGGCCGGAGGACGGATCCCGTCGGGCTATTGGATCCGTGCAAGTCGGGCGGGACGAGATGATTCTCCGTCCAGCCATCTCCATGCTGACGGACCCAGCGACGCGTTGGCCGGTCTACATCGACCCTCCGTGGTCAGCGCCGCGTGATGGTTGGACCGAGGTGGCAGTCGTCGGTGGCCGGCCGATCACGCAGCCGAAGTGGAACGGCGCAAACGACGAGCCGGGGGTGGCCAAGGTGGGCTACTCCGACTGGCAGTCGCCCACCGTGCTATATCGCTCGTACTTCCAGTTCAACACTCTCGATCTCGTCGGCAAGCAGGTGCTGTCGGCGGAGTTCAACATCCGCCTCACCTACACGCCGTCCTGTAATCCCACGAAGGTCAATGGTTGGGGTAGCGGACGGGTCTCGACCAACACGATCTGGGACGGTCAACCAGGGGGGACCTCTCTCCTCGGCCAGCATTCCGTTGACGCCTGTAAGACGGGCTACATCGGCTTCACCGCCGGTCCCTGGGTGGCGTCGATGGCGCAGCAGGGCTCCTGGTCGACGACGTTCCTGCTGCGCGCGGATAATGAAAGCAACAAGTACGAATGGAAGAAGTTCGACCCCAGCAGTGCCGTTCTCAACACCACGTACAACTCCCTTCCGAGCGCACCAACCAGCCAGACGGTCGCTGGCCGAACCTGCGCCATCCAGCCGAACGAGCCGTACACAAGCGAGTCAGGCCCCGAGCTCGCGGCCGTGATGTCCGACCCCGAACGCGACACGGTCTCGGCGCAGTTCGAGTACTACGTCAAGAATGGTGCCAAGGTTGGCGAACTCTGGGCCGCAGCGCCGTCAGGCACGACGGCACGGGTAAAGGTGCCGCAGGGCACCTACGGGGACGGCGTCCGGATGTCTTTCCGGGTCAGAGGGTGGGACGGCAACGCCTACGGCGCCTGGGGATCCTGGTGCGACATGACCGTCGACAGGTCCGCACCGACGAAGGCTCCCAGCGTCTCGTCGGCTGGTGGTCTATATCCTGAATGCGGCACCGGAGGCAGTGTCGGCCGGACTGGGGAATTCAACATCTCCGCAAACGGCGAGACCGACGTGGTCGGCTTTCGCTACGGCTTGAACAACGGATCCACTCCGGAATACGTGCCCGCGCTCCAGCTCGGAGGCGGCGCCACTGTCCAGGTCACTCCCGACGAGGAGGGCCCAGCGAATCTGTACGTGCGCAGTGTCGATCGAGCAGGAAATCCTGGCCCGATCTACGTCTCGCCTTGTGGTCTCGGCGCTCCTGGCGTCGGTGGAGGCTACTACTTCAAGACAGGCGCTGGAAGCCCTCCAGTCGCGCACTGGCGTGGCGACGGCGTCGACGTGGTCAACGTACCGGACACCAGTGAGCGTGGCGCTCACAGTGGATCCTTCCCGATCGGCGGAGGAATCGTCGCTGGCCGGCACAAGCAGGCGCTGTGGCTCAACGGCACCAATGGACACGTGAACACCGCGAATGGTGCAGCGGTGTCCACCGTCGGATCCTACTCGGTGGGAGCCTGGGTCAAGCTGGACCGGCTCGGTCCGAACGCCGCGACCGCAGTCAGCCAGGATGGCAGAAACCTGAGTAGCTTTCTTCTGCAGTATCGGGGTGGCAGCGGCGGCAGGTGGGTCTTCATGCTGCCGAACACCGACTGTCAGTCATGCGCCTCCGCTTCGCCGACCAGCACCCGGACCGCGCAGATCGGTGTGTGGACCCACCTGGTCGGCGTGTACGACGCGGGAGCGAAACAGGCCAAGCTATACGTGGATGGTGTGCTCAACCAGGCAGTCCCATTCACCAGCGCATGGCCCTCGACCGGCTCGGTGCAGTTGGGGCGCGCGAAATTTGCTGGGGTCTTCGCCGACTATTTCCCGGGCGCTCTGGACGACGTGCGAATCTACGATCGTGCTCTCTCCAATACCGAGATTCACGACCTGGCCACGATGCCGTCCAACGAGGAACTCTTCCTCCCGTTTGACGAGGGCACCGGCCCGATCGCCAGCGACGCGTCCGGAAACTACCGGACCGGGACGCTCTCGGCGACCGGCGTGGCCCGGCTAGGGCCGCCTGGCAAGGTGGGCGAGGGCTCGCTCCGCCTCGACGGCAGCGGAAGCGTGACCACCGCCCAACCCGCTGTCCGTACCGACGGCAGCTTCACCGCCAGCGCGCTGGTCCGGCTCGACGAAGCCTCAGGCCAACCGGGCGTGCCGAAGCCCGTCACGCAGACCGTGCTCAGTCAGGACGGCAGCCGATCCGCCGGTTTCGCGCTGCAGTACCAACAGGCCACCGGGGGGTGGAGCTTCCAGGTGGCTACGGCAGATGCGGACAGCCCTGCCTGGATCCGGGCCGACTCCCCGGGAGTCGCCCAGGCGGGGGAGTGGGTGCACCTGGCCGGCGTGTACGACGCGGCGGCCGGTGAGGTAAGGCTGTATGTCGGGGGAGTGCTCGCCGCCACGGCGACTGGACGCAACACCGCCAACGTCGCTGGCAACCTTGTCGCCGGGCGTATCCGCCGCGCGGGCGTCTCAACCGACTATCTCCGCGGTATGCTCGACGACGTCCACGTATGGACTGGGGTACGCACCAGCGACCAGATCATGGCCGATCAACTCGATCCGGTGACGGTGCGGGACAACGCCCACACGGGACAGTTCGCCCGTTACCGCGGTGGCGACGGATACTTTTTCAACGGGTCAGGCATGGCTCCCCTCGGAGCCCACTTTGGCGACCCGATCGGCCTGCCCGGTCCGGACGGAGACCCGCTCACCCGGTACCTGTACTCCTGTCTCAACGGCACCTCGGATCAGTTCCTGTCGGCAGATCCTCTGTGCGAAGGCGCAAAAATTCTCGGCGCCGCCGGCAGCCTCTATATGGTCCCGCCGCCTGATCTGCCGGTCGCCCCGGTGTGGCGCTGCTCGTCAACAGGCCAGGGCCATTTCCTCTCGCACGACCCTCACTGCGAGGGCAGAGGCATCGACGGCCTGCTCGGCTACGCCCAGGCATTCGCCAAGCTGGTCCGGTATCGAACGCCTGGATATCCGAACGACCAGATGAGTACGGCGTTCAGCCCGCGCAGCGAGTACGACGCGGAGTTCTCTCTCGGACTCGTCGCACTGTCCGCACAGCCTGGCACGACGCCGCTGATGATCTGCCAAGACGGTACCGACATATTTAGTTCAATCAGAGCGGACTGCGAGGGAAAAGCCACCGTGCGGCCGAGCGGCCACATCTGGACCACTGCGCCGACCGACGTGGCCGAAAGTGCACAGCTCTTTCGATGCCGAATGACGAGCACGGGTGAGCGGTTCGATTCGCTTGATCCGGACTGCGAGGGCAACGTGGTGGAAACCCCACTCGGCTACCTCGTCACCCGGCGTTGAACCGCGCGATTCGACAATCTTGTGAAAGGATGAAAATGAAGTTTCCTCGGGCGCGATCACGTCGCGGCGTAGCCGCAGCCGTCGTCGCTGTCCTGGCGGTCTCGCTTGCTGGGCCGCCGCCTGGCGCTGCGGCGTCGCCGCCATCGGCGGCCGACGCGCGAACACCGCGAGCGAAGCCAAAGCCCCAGCGCATACCCTCGGTGTCAGGTCGCGACATGGCCGCGATCCCTGCCCCGCCGTCCCTCACCAGAGATCGGGCTCAGCGCGGGAACCCCGCAGTTCGCTGGCCGACGCCCGCTTCCAACGAGGTCGCGCTCGCCGCCGTGCCAGCTGCCACCTCCAGTGGCACGGGTGCGCAGACCCGGGCCGGCAGCTCGCCAATCTGGGTCGCTCCCCGACGTGCCCCGCGATCTGCGAGCGTCGATACGCCGTTGGCTCCAACCCGGGTTCGGGTCGACCTGCTTCAACGGACGGAGGCCAAGGCGTCGACCTCCGAAGGATTGCTCTTCAAAGTGACCCGCGTCGACGGGCAACGCATGGCCGGACCCGTCTCACTGACCGTGAACTACGGCGCTTTCCGCCAAGCCTTCGGTGGCGACTGGGCGCGTCGGCTCCGCCTGGCGGAGGTGTTGGCGGATGGCAAGACGACGCCGTTGCCCTCCCGCAATGACGTCAGGACGAGCCAGGTCACCGCCGACGCCGTCGTGGAGGCGACAGCGCGAACCTTCACTCTCACTGCCGATGCTGGGAGCGCTACGGGTGACTACAAGGCGACCTCGCTGGCACCGGCTGCAGCCTGGCAGGTATCTCAGCAGAGCGGCAGCTTCAACTGGTCGTACGATTTGAATATGCCGCCGGTGCCCGGCGGGCTGAAGCCAGAGCTGAAGTTTTCCTATTCCTCCGGCGCCGTCGATGGAAGAATCTCTTCAACGAACAATCAGACGTCCTGGGTGGGGGAAGGCTGGAACCTTTGGCCTGGCTTTGTTGAGCGCTCCTACAAGGGCTGCGCCGACGACCTGGGCGGCAACAACGAGCAGAGGAAGACTGGCGACCTCTGCTGGGAGACCGACAACGCCACCCTGTCGCTCAATGGCCAGTCCAGTGACCTAGTACTGGAGAACGGGGTCTGGCACAAGAAGATCGACGACGGCACTCGGATCGAACGGTTGACCGGGGCAGAAAACGGCGACGACGATGGTGAGCACTGGCGGATCACCACTACCGAAGGTGTTCAGTACGTCTTCGGCCGTAACCGACTCCCCGGCTGGTCGACCGGCAAGGCGGAGACCGGGTCGACATGGACCGTTCCGGTGTTCGGTAACGATCCAGGCGAGCCCTGCCGGTCGGATGCTGGCTACGCCACCTCATCTTGCGACCAGGCGTACCGGTGGAATCTCGACTATGTGGTCGACCCGAACGACAACTCGATGAGTTACTGGTATCAGCGGGAAACCAACCTCTACGGAAAGAACATGGGTACCGCCAAGGCGCCCTACACCCGGGGCGGCACGTTGGCCAGGATCGAGTACGGCACCCGAGCCGGGGCCGAGTTCGCCGGACCCGCACCGGCCCAGGTTGTCTTCGAACGAGCCGACCGATGCCTGGCCGGAGCCACCTGCGCGGAGAGCGTGCCAGCCTCCTGGCCCGATGTGCCATGGGACCTGCAGGGCACAGATGCGAACTACACCACCAAGCTCAGCCCCACCTTCTGGTCGACCAAGAAGCTCGGCGCGGTGAACACACAGATCGCCACCGGGGGTGGGAATTATCAGAACGTCGACCGTTGGGAGTTGACGCAGAGCTACCCGAGCCCGGGGGACAAGACATCGCCGGCGATGTGGCTCGGCGGCATCGTCCGCACGGGGCAGGCTGGTCCGCCCGTGAAGCTGCCGGCAGTCACCTTCGACGGCCAGCCGCTGGCCAACCGCGTCGATTCCGGCCCGGACGGCGCACCCGCGATGTACAAGTACCGCCTCCGGACCATCAACAACGAGACCGGCGGCTCGACCACGGTGGCGTACCTGGCCCCGGACTGCGCCGCAGGCGCGACGCCCGCAGTTGACAGCAACACCAAGCGGTGTTTCCCGGTGCGCTGGGTGCTGCCGCCCGAGCCGACGCCACGCAATGACTGGTTCCACAAGTACGTCGTCGCCAAGGTCTCCGAGAAGGATTTGGTGGGAGGCGCTCCCGACAAGGTCAGCACCTATGAGTACGTCGGTCACGGAGCCTGGGCGTACAGCGACGACCAGATGCTCCCGGCTGAGCGGCGCACCTGGTCGCAGTGGCGCGGCTACGAGAAGCTGATCGTCCGGCAGGGTGACCCGGCGGCGGTCCCTGACAGCGGAGAATCAGAGACGCAGTACCAGTACTTCCGCGGCATGCACGGTGACCGCACCGCAGCCGGTGGTTCCAAGTCGGTCAGCATTACGGATTCCACGAACACCTCGGTCACCGACGATGAGCCGTACGCCGGCCTGTTGCGTGAAAAGATCGTCCGAAACGGCAGGAACGGCGCGGTCGTGACCAGCACCATCGAGACTCCATGGAAGCGGCTTACCGCCACTCAGGGTTCGCTGAAGTCGCACCAGGTTCAGATTGTCAAGACGGTCAGCCGGACGGCTTTGGCGGCGGGCGGTTTCCGTAGCACCCAGGTCGAGCGTTCCTACGACATGTATGGCAACGAGACCCAAGTCAACGACAGTGGCGACATGGGCACCGGCGGGGACGAAATTTGCACCACCACCAGGTACGTCCTGAGCACCAACGCTATGCTCGTGTCCCTGCCCAGCGAGCAGAAAGCGGTAGGAGTGGCCTGCGGTGCCGCACCGTCCTACCCCGCTGATGTGATCTCCGACGTCCGTACGTCCTATGACGGACAGGAGTTCGGTGTTGCCCCCATTAGGGGTGACGTGACCGCGATCCAGAACGCCAAGTCGTACGCCGGATCGACACCAACCTACATCACGACCCGAAGCGAGTACGACGCCTTCGGGCGGCCCGTCAAGCAGTACGACGCCCGAAACAACAAGTCGACAATCGACTACACCGAGGCCAATGGCCTCACCACAGGCGTTACGGTGACGAATGCTCTCGGACACCAGTCGGTGACCACAACTGACCCGGCCCGTGGCAGTGCGATCACGGTGCTCGATGCAAGTAACCGCCGAACCGACCTTCGTTACGACGGGCTTGGACGTCTGACCGCGGTGTGGCAGCCGGGGCGTTCCCAGGCCCTCGGCGACGGACCGAGTATCCGCCACGACTACCAGGTGCGCGTTGACGGGCCTGGAGCGGTGCGCACCGAGAAGCTCGGGCCGAACAACAACTACGTTGTCACGTACGCGTTGTCCGACGGCTTGGGGCGACCCCGACAGACCCAGGCACCGAGTCCCGCCGGCGGTCGGATCATCACGGACACCACCTACGACACCCGCGGCCTAAACGTCCTCACTCGCGCCGCCTACTACAACAACGCCTCCGGGCCGAGGGACGTTCTGTACAACCCTGTGGCCGAGGAGGTGCCCAACGCCACCAGGACCGTCTTCGACGGCGCCGGACGAGCCACCGCCTCGACCTTCCTCAAGAACAACGTCGAGCAGCAGGGATGGGGAACCGCGACGGTCTACGGAGGTGACCGAACGACGGTCATCCCCCCGCGAGGCGGGACCGCCACCACCACCCTGATCGACGCCGACGGCAACACGACCGAACTTCGTCAGTATCACGCAGCCACGGCCACCGGCGCATTCGACACGACCCGCTACACCTACACCAAGCAAGGCTTGCGCACGACCATCACCGATCCCGCCGGCAACGTCTGGCGTCACGAGTACGACGTCCTGGGTCGCAAGATCAAGATCGTCGACCCAGACAAGGGCACGACCATGGCAGGCTACGACGACCTTGGCAATCAGGTGAGCTCGACTGACGCTCGTGGCCGGGTCACCACCGCGACCTACGACGCGCTCAACCGTCGGACCGGCACCTGGGTCGGCGCGACCCGTCTGGCGGAATGGAAGTACGACGTTCTCACCAGGGCCGGGGCTACGTCGAAAAATGTGCCGGGCGTGCTGGTCTCATCCAGCCGCTACCTTGGGAGCGCCGCGTACACCAGGAAGTTGGACGAGATCGACGCCTTTAATCGTCCAACTTCCGAAAGCGTCGTGATCCCGGCCGCGGAGACTGGTATCGCCGGTACCTACACCACCCGGACGACCTACCGGGCGGACGGCAGTCGGGCTTCCACGCAGCTGCCGACTCTGGGCAACTTGGCCGCCGAAACCGTGGTGTACGGCTACGACAACCTCGCTAAGGCGGCCAGCAGCGCTGGCTCAGGTATGAACCTCAGCACCATGACATACAACGAGTTGGGCGAGCCCTCCAAGACCACAGTCGGCAGTGGCACTCGCAAAGCTTGGCAGATGTACTACTACGAGGAGGGAAGTCGCCGCCTCAACCGAATCTTCACTGACCGTTCCGGTACCGGGGACACCATCGCCGACGACCGGACCTACAGCTACGACCCGGCAGGCAACGTGGTGCGGGCGGAGAACCTAATCGCCGGGGCGGGCATCGACGTTCAGTGCTACGGCTATGACTACCTGCGCCGGATGACCAACGCCTGGACTCCGGCGGTGAACTGTGACACCGCCGCCGCACCCAACACTGTCGGCGGTCCGGCGCCGTACTGGCACACGTTCAGCTACGACGTCGCCGGCAACCGGAAGTCGTTCGTACAGAACGCCTTCGGTGCTGTGCCGGGGAAGACCAGCACCTACACATATCCTGAACCCGGCTCGGCCCGGCCTCATGCCGTCGCGTCGATCGCGACCACCGGTGCCGCTGTCGTCAACTATGGCTACGACGGCTCCGGCAACCTCTCCACTCGTCCCGGCCAAGCCGGAACTCAGACGCTGGACTGGAGCGACGAAGGGTTGTTGGCTGGGGTGAACGCTGGCGCCACCCAAACCACCTACGTCTACGACGCCGACGGTAATCAGCTGATTCGTCGGGATCCCGGGGCAGTGACGCTGTTTACCCCGAGTGGGGAACTGCAGTACAGCACCACCAGCGGTGCTAAGGCCGGAACGCGGCGATACGACGGAGCCATCCGTACGGGTTCCGGCCTGAGTTGGCTGGTCAACGACAGGCAGGGTACCGCGAACGTAGCGATTGACTCGGCCACGCTTCAGGTGTCCTACCGTCGGACGGACGCCTTCGGCAACCAGCGCGACGCCTCGCCGAACTGGGCGGGCGGAGGCGCAGGATTCGTCGGTGGCGTTGAAAACTCGGTTACCGGACTCACACGACTAGGCGCCCGCGAATACGACTCGAAGCTTGGGACCTTCATCTCAGTCGACCCTCTCCTAAAAGCAGACGAGCCGCAGCAGCTCAACGCCTATGCCTACGCCAACAACAGCCCGGCCACCCTCAGTGATCCGAGCGGATTGCTCGCTGACTACGACGACTGCCGATGCAATTACAACGGCAACCCACTTGCGAAGGCCAAAGCCGAAGCGAAGGCTGCGAAGGGGTCGGCGTCCGGGAAAGGTGACGTCTCGCAAGTTGCCGAGATGGCGAAAGTGGCACAGCGGTATGTGAAGAATGTTTCGAATCTGTGCCGCAGGGTGGAATGCAATGATCGTCGGACCGGACGGAATATAGTACATAACTGGCTGGGAGAGAATGTCACTCGCGAATATCTCGACGTCCTGACGCACTACGCACAGGAAGCCAACATCGATCCACGCTTGCTTCTGGCGGTCCTAATCACCGAAAGCGGCGACTGCCATTGCGGTGCGAAGGACGACAATAATCTGGGCGTGCAGAGCGTCGGCTTGGCCAACATGCAGGTTGACGCGTTTATGCGGGCCATGTCGCAAAGCAAGGGCGCGATCCGCTTCGGGTTAAGGGACACCTACAACCTCACTGACGAGGGGAATATTCAGCGATCCACCCAAGCGGCTGCCCATTACCTCGCGTACCTTGGTGCTCGCCACGACAGGACCGTTCCACGTACCAATTCAACCGTTAGCCGAGACGAGGCAATCAGGATTGGCTACAACATGGGCACCGGCGGTAGCGCAGCCGGCGGTGCCCAGACGGACTGGATGACCCGAGTGGTTGGCCTAAACTACTTTCCGAGGGGCGATCCCGGTCGGATCATTGAAGACTTCCGGGAGGCGTGGCACGTCTCAGAACAGCTACTCGGTGCGAGTCGGTAAGCTTCGAATATGACACGCGAGAGTAGGTCGTCGGGCGAGTTTCGCCGCCCGGCGACCTACTTTCAAACACCCCATCTACCCGTGCTCACGAATGCGTCACCCGACCAACAGAACGCCACGTTTGGTGCCGGTGGTAACCCAGGGCCCCGGCAAAGTCGTGACGGTGTCTGACTTGTGAGGCTTGAGTAGAAGCGCCGCTGTTGGTGGCAGCAAGACGGGCATGACCTGTTCGGA
>NZ_JBEXGE010000076.1:0-11889 GCF_040607155.1 Micromonospora sp. NPDC005324
TTGCAGTGCTCACCCGCCGGCGGCTACCGGACCGAGTTTCCGCCAGGACAAGACCGAAATCCTGCACCGACACCAACCCGGTAGCCCCCATTAGATGGATGATGCACGTCTGCACGATCGTGCGGGGCCACACGTTCGTCACGACCTCGGGCAGGCCTTTCAGGCCGTCGCAGACGAGGAAGAACACGTCCTTCACACCCCGGTTCCGCAGGTCGGTCAAAACGCTCATCCAGAACTTCGCACCCTCACCACCTGTGCCGGCCCACAACCCGAGGATGTCCTTCTCACCATCGAGGGTGACCCCGATCGCGGCGTAGAACGGCCGGTTCGCGACCTGCCCATCCCTGACCTTGACCACGATCGCGTCGATGAACACCGCCGCGTAGATCTCATCCAACGGGCGGTGCGACCAGTCGGTCATCTCCTCGATCACCTTGTCCGTGATCCGCGAAATTGTCTCCTTGCTGACCGAGGCACCGTAGATCTCGGCGAAGTGAGCGCTGATCTCCCCGGTCGTCAACCCTTTGGCATACAACGACAACACGACCTCGTCGACCCCCGACAACCGGCGCTGCCGCTTCTTGACGATCTGGGGCTCGAAGGTGCCGGCCCGGTCGCGCGGCACGTCGATCTGCACCGGGCCGGTGCTGTCGGTCAACACCGTCTTCGGCCGGCTGCCGTTGCGGATGTTGCCAGCCCCGGCACCCGACGAATCGTGCTTTTCATAGCCGAGGTGCTCAGTCATCTCCTCGTTCAACGCGGTCTCCAAGACCGTCTTGGTCAACTGCCTCAGCAAGCCGTCCGGACCGGTCAGCGACAGCCCTTGTTCCTTAGCTGCCCGAACCAGCTCAACGGCGGCCTTCGCCTCCGCCGACGGCTCGGGCCGCCTCTTGCGTCCGGTCTGGTCGTTCTGTGTAGCGGTCATCACGGCGCCCCCTCACCAGGCACAACGCCCGGCAGGTCAGGCCGGAAACACCTTTAGATCCACAGACCCCTGGCCCGCCTAGCGGACCACGCCGACCGGTGGTCGCAGGCGAACTGCACCGTCTCACCCACGACCGAGTAAGGGATGGGGGCCGCGTGCGGTGCTTCCGGGGTGTCGGCGGCTCCAGGGTGCACCGCACGCGGCGCGGCCCCGCGACTGACGCCCTACCGTGGTCGCGGCATCTGCCCTGTGAGCCGTGGCCATGCTCGAAGCTATTCGGCGGTTTCCCAGGCCAGCGCGGCGGTTCGTTGCCCGCCGCTGGCCAGGAACTGTCGCGCCGCTTGCCGGGCGGTCGCGTTGGTGACGCGGGTGCGTTCGGGCCACGCGTCGGTGGGCGTGCCGGCGTAGTCGAAGGTGAACGCGGGCCCGGGTTCGAGGTCTGGCTGGTATCCCCAAGCGCTGCTGCCGTCGGCGGCGACGTGGTAGACAAACGACCGATCGGGGTGCCCGACGCAGATGTCGAGCATGACGGGAAACTCGCCGCCGCCGGGAGCGACGAGGGTGACGCAGTAGGGCAGCTATGCGCTGTGGGCGTGACTGATCGTGTCCAGTGCGGCGTCGAGTTCGGCGACGGTGCTGACCGACGCGGCGCCGTCGCCGCGTCCCCAGGTGATGTCGATGCTCATCGCCGGATCCCTTCTCCTGTTCCGACGTACAGCTTATGGAGCCACGTGCGGTCACCGTCGGTGAGGAACACCGTCAGGCGTGATCCTTGCGGCAGGATCGTGGCGAGAACCCGGCGGGGCGGCGACAGCGGCTGAAGTAGGAGCCGCCCGGCACATAGGAGACCGGACAGCTGATCATCTTGGTAATCACTTTGATGCTGCGGCCCGCGGTGAGCAGCGAGTGAGTAGGGCTCGTCGATCTGCGATCCTGGAGCAACTCGACGAGCGGGATCAGCGATGTGACTATCAGTGGCATGAAGAGACAACGGGCGGCGCTGCTTGTCGAGCAATTCCTCGAGCGTCTTGACCAGCTGCAGGACGAATGGCCGCTTCGGTTGGTGACCGAGGTGTACGTGATTGGTTCGTTCGCACGGGGGGCTCCGGAGCCGGCTGACGTCGATCTGGATATCGAGTTCGATGGGACTGATTGGCAGTTTGCGAGTGAGAGGACCCAGGCGCTCAGTGCTGGCCGGGATCCACACGGAGACTTGCGCCGGCCGCTGATCGGCCGGACACGAGGATGTCAGTTGGTCTACAACATGCGGACGCGGGCGGATTTCGACCTGACACTGTTGTGGCGCCGAGGTGACGACCTGAGCGTCGCTCTGGAGAGGCTGCGTGGCATCGCGGTAGATCCGACGGCGGCCCGTGCCCCACGGGACGCGATGAGCCCCGAGTTTGAGGGGCTTGACCGGTGGTTGCCGCGACCGATGCGCGAGCAGGTTCTCGAAGCGGTAGCCATTCGTGCGATCGAACTGGAACGTGTGGCTCTTGAGGACCGCGTCGTGGACAGCCCTGAGAGTGCGTCGTACCTGAGGGAGAGATGGCAGCCCGGCGGTGTGTCGTTCAGAGCGGGGCAAGCCGTGCTCGCCCACTACGAGCAGCAGGGGGTGGACTCAGGATCTATTCACCTGCATGGGCAAGACGTCCGAGGCGAGGTGACACCGTACTTCGCTGGCTTCGGGCTGCGGTACCTGTCGTCGGCGCCACGATGCCTTGCCGACTACGACGGTGTGGAGTGGCTTGAGGTTGTCCGTCCGACACTGCGGGGCGAACTGACGGCACTTCGGATCCGCCCGCTTGACCGAACGCGCCTGCGCAAGTTGCGCTGGTAGGGCTGAGCTGCGATGACAAGGCCAGGTGCAGCGACCCCTCTGACAATCGTATGCAGCGGGAAGCTGGTGCGCAGGTATGCCGGGCCAGGCCCGGCTTCGGTGAGTCCGACAGCGGGGAGATCCGTCGGCCAGTTGCAGGTGGTGGATGCCGGATGACAGGCGGTGCTAGAAAAGCGAGATTTTGCGCATGCCGGTGCGGGTGACGCCGTAGATGAAGGGTGCTGGTTCCGCCGCGCAGCGCTCGATGTCGCGCCAACGACTCATGACCACCTCGAGCTGCGCGAACACACTGGACGCGTCCTCGCCGGTGAGCGCGATCATCTTCGCCGCATGGTCACGCACCGCGGCGATCTCCAGCCGGTGTTCTTGTATGTGGCGGTCGCGCGTGATGATCAACCAGCATTGACGGGCTACCTCCGGGATCCACACGGTGTCCTTCGTTGCGGGGCTAGCGATCGGGCATGGCGGCCGGTGCCGCTTGTGGATCACTGCCCCGGGGTCACCGGGGTAAGTGATGTCGGGGCGTAGTCCTGCGAGAACCCGTGCGAGACCGAGGAGGTCAGCGTCGAGGTAGTAGCGAACCTCGGCGGGTTTGATCCGGCTCACGCCGCTCGCTGGGAGTTCTCGTATGCCAGCGCCCATCGAACGTCGCCGACGTCGAGTTGGTAGGTCTCGGCTATCTCATCGACGTCGAGGCCGACTTCGTCCTGCTCCCAGATCGTTTCGGTGCTGATGCCCTTGATCGACGGCCGGCCGAAGCGGACGTCCGGCAGGATGCGCACGGGTGACTGGGGATTGGGGTCTGGACGCCAACCAGCGGCAAGGTCGCCGTCCCACGTCACGCGTTCCCAAAATGCGGCCGAGGGTGGTGTGAGCAGCAGTTGGCCACCGACGACAGCCACTAGGCAGTAGTCCGGGTCGAGGCCAGCGGCCGTCTGTGCTTCGAGAACCAGTTTCCGGCCGGCGACGTAGGGGCGGCGGTCGGCCAGGGGGTAGGGGACGTCGAACCGCTCCCGGAGCAGGTCAATGAAGGCCCGCAGCTCCACCATTGGCACTCGATGGGTTCGGCGATACTCACGCAGCAGGCCAGCCTCGACGAACTCGGCCCACGTCACGGAGCGGCCACCGCGCGGTTCGGTGCGCAGGATCGGCTTGTAGCTCTTGCCTCGCCGTTCGTCGCCCTCAAGCCAGTAGTGCAGCGTCGACTGGGCGACGCGCAGCAGCCGTGCCGCCTCGGCCTCGGAGAAGACTTCACGCTCAAGGACGCTCACCACGTGGACAGTCTTGCACGGGACCGGCGGGTCTTCTGGTCGCGCCTCGTGATGACGCGCGAGACATGGCGATGACTCGCTGTCATCGTGCTCGTCGTCCTTCGGCTCATTGCCGCATCCGTACTTGATAATCGCCGAAGCCTGAACGATCCTAAGATCTCAGAAGATTAGAGACGGAGAGTAGTGGCGGTGGAGATCACGTTGGTGATTGACGACGAACTCGTCATTGACGGGCTGCGTCGCAAGGAACCCCTACGAGTGCGAGTCGTCGTCGACATCGACGACCAACCGACCGCGCCGGCGCAGCCGGTCGGTCCGCCGAAAGGTCCGCTTGCCCCTCTGATGGCTCGCGGAGATCTTCAGGTGGGGGAACGCCTTTACTGGCGTCGACCTCGCCTCGGTAAGACCTTCATCGCTGTTGTCCTGGCATCCGGAGAGCTGGAGATCGCTGGCCGCCGCTATCAGTCGCCATCAGACGCTGCCAGTGCCTGTGCGGCTGGAGCGGCCAACGGCTGGACAGCCTGGCGCCGCGAGCGCGACGGGACGCCGCTCAACAAGCTCCGGTGAGGCAGCCCGCGCTGCACTGTCACCGCGATAGCCGAAACTCTGTCGGTTGATCACCACAGGTATTGGTTTCGTCGCAGAGTGCGGTTAACCTACCGCCGCTACGCGAGCCCGAGAGGGAAGGCGCCGGTGGAGTACGACGAAATTGACTGGCTGCGCAGGCAGGACCGCGCCTGGCGGCTGCTTCGCGCCGACCACGCCCCACTAGTGCTGCGGTTCCTGGGACAGGTCTTCATCGATGACAACATCCGGTCAATCTCGGGGGACCAACTGGCCGAACGGCTCGATGACACCCTGTTCGCGCTCAACGAACAGTACGGCGAGGCAACGTTTCCGAAGAACGCCCGCGCCTACCTCGGTGACTGGGCGGATGCGGGCTGGCTACGCCGGTACTACCCGCCGGACTCCGACGAGGTGCACTTCGACGCGACCCCTGCCGTCGAACGCGCTCTGGCATGGGTGCGGACTCTGCAGGCGCGCGAGTTCGTTGGTACGGAGTCACGGCTCAACATCGCGGTTGATCTCCTCCGGCAGATGGCATTCGGTGCCGAGACCGACCCCGACGCACGCCTCGAGGAGCTGCATCGACGCCGCGGTGAGATCGACGCGGAGATCGCTCGGGTCCGGGCGGGCGACTTCACGGTCCTCGACGATGCTGCCCAACGCGACCGGTATCAACAGTTTGTGGCGACAGCGCGCAGCCTGCTCGCGGATCTGCGGGAGGTAGAGGAAAACTTCCGCGCCCTGGACCGTCGGGTACGTGAGCGGATCGCGGCCTGGCAGGGATCGAAGGGCGAACTGCTCGATGAGATTGTCGGGGGCCGCCACGCGATCTCCGGGTCAGACCAGGGCCGCAGCTTCGACGCGTTCTACGACTTCCTCCTGTCGATGCGACGACAGGAGGAGTTCACCGACCTGCTGGAACGCGTGCAGACACTCGACGCCATCGGACAGGTCGATCACCGCATCACCCGCGTGCAGCACGACTGGTTGAACGCGGCCGGCCGAACCCAATCGACGGTCCGGCTGCTCTCGGAACAGCTCCGCCGGTTCCTCGACGACCAAGCGTGGCTGGAAAATCGCAGGGTCATGGATGTCCTGCGCAGTATCGAAGCGCACGCGCTGATCCTTCGCGACGGCGACACGTCGGCGGTGAAAACGTCGATTGACGACACGAAGGTCGATGTCGTGTTGCCGATGGAACGGCCGCTGTACCGGCCCCGCGCCGGGCATGCCGTCGACAGCGTCACCGCCGAGGAACCTACCGGGCAGGTCGATCTGTCCGCGCTGTTCGAACAAGTCTATGTCGACCCCGCCCGCCTGATAGCCGCCGTGCGTGACCTGCTGCGCGAGCAGCCTCAGGTGCCCCTGCGAGACGTGATGAGCCGTCATCCGTTGAAAGAGGGCCTGGCTGAGCTTGTCGCCTACCTGTCGTTGGACGACGGCTCGTTCACGGTGACATTCGACGAGGCGCGTCGCGAATCGATCACCTGGACCGATGCCGCAGGCGGACGTCGCACGGCGACCGCCCCGACCGTGACGTTCGTCCGCGACAGGGAGGACAGCGACCGGTGACTCCAACCGATTCGGAGGACGAGCCATCACTGTCGGTGGCAGTGACCCAGCTGATGAAGGGCGTGGTCTACCGCGATACCCACACGGCAGCGTGGCACCACCTGTCAGTCCTGCAGCCGCACGTCCGCGACCACGTCGCCGTGCTCGGCCTGGTCGTCGTCGTTGACGAGTCGGAGGGCTACGCCTATCTGAAGTCCCGACCCGAGGACCCGGACCTTCCGCCCGTGCCGCGGCTAGTGCCTCGTCGGTCCCTGTCGTTTCACGTCAGTCTCCTGCTGGCATTGCTGCGCCGCAAACTTGCCGAGGCAGACGCCAGCGGGTCCGACCCTCGACTCGTTCTCTCTCGCCGCCAGATCATCGACATGCTCACCGTGTTCATGCCCTCGGGTACCGACGACGCCCGCCTGGTGGACCAGATCGATGCCCATCTGACAAAGGTCATCGAGTTGGGCTTCCTACGCAGGACAAAGGACAAGGAGCCCAGCTTCGAGGTCCGCCGGATCGTCAAGGCGTTCGTCGACGCCCAGTGGCTCGCGGACTTCGACGCCCGGCTCTCCGAGTACGCCGCCGAACTCTCCCCAGACGCGGAAGGCGCCGCATGACACAACATGGCTACCGTCTGCACCGTCTCGAGGTCCGCAACTGGGGCACCTTCGACCAGCGGATCTGGACATTCCACGTCGACGGAGCCGACAGCCTTCTCACCGGCGACATCGGCTCCGGGAAATCAACCCTCGTCGACGCGGTGACCACCCTCCTGCTACCGGCCAACAAGATCTCCTACAACAAGGCGGCCGGAGCCGAGACCCGCGAACGATCACTGCGCTCCTACGTGCTCGGGTACTACAAGTCAGAAAGCAATGACGCGACCGGCACATCCCGGCCGGTCGGCTTGCGCGCAGGTAGCTGCTTCTCAGTGATCCTCGGGGTCTTCACCGACGAGAGCTTGGGCACGACGGTCACCCTCGCACAGGTGTTCTGGCTGCACGATGGAAACACCGGCCAACCGGAACGCTTCTACGTCACCGCCGGCACCGCACTGACGATCGCCGACGACTTCCTCAACTTCGGCACCGAGATCAGCCAACTGCGTCGACGGCTCCGCCAGCACGGGGCGAAGATCGCCGACCACTTTCCCGAATACGGTCAGGACTTCCGTCGCCGCCTCGGCATCGCCTCAGAGCAGGCGATGGATCTGTTCCACCAGACTGTGTCGATGAAAGCGGTCGGGAACCTCAACGACTTCGTTCGCAGCCACATGCTCGAACCCTTCGACTCCGCAGCGGTGATCCGCCAACTCATCAGCCACTTCGACGACCTCAACCGCGCCCATGACGCCGTCCTCCGAGCGCGAGAGCAGATCGCCGGACTCACTCCGATCATCGACGCCTGCGACGCACACGAACGACTCGGGCGAACCCTGGAAACAGTCGATGCCCAACGCGCCGCGCTGCCACACCTGACCGCACGCCGTAGCGCTGATCTCCTGGACGAGCAGATCGCAGCCCTGGCCGACGACAGAGAACGCAACCAAGGGCTCGTTCGCCAGGTCGATCACGACATCAAAGGCATGGAGGACGCGCACCGCCGCGCCGACCTCGCCCGGGAAGGCCTCGGCGGCGGCCGCCTCGGCGAACTCGAACGCCACATCACCGACATGGAGAACACCCTCGACCTGCGGCGCAACCGCCTGAGCAGCCTTAACGCGCTACTCGACGCCGCCAAGCTAGCGCGAATCGCTGACGCCTCCACGTTCGCTGCCCGACAGGCGGCCGTGACGCAAGAGATTCAGCAGCACGACAGCGAGGTCGCCGACCTGCACACCGCCGCCACCGACGCAGGTGTCGCTGTTCGAGACCTCGAAAAGGAGGCCGCAGAGGTCAACGATGAGCTGCGCAGCCTCAATGGCCGGCCGAGCAACATCCCCCGGCACAACCTGGCCCTCCGGCAGCGACTGTGCGCCGCAATCGAACTGCCGGAAGGCGAACTGCCCTACGTGGGTGAACTGATTCAGGTGCGTGCCGAGCACGCGGAGTGGGAGGGCGCCGCAGAGCGCGTGCTGAGAGGCTTCGCGCTCTCGCTACTCGTCCCCGAAGAGCACTACCGAGCGGTCGCCGACTGGGTTGACGGTCACCACCTGGGCGGGCGGCTCGTTTACTACCGCGTGCCGCTCGCCGTGCTCCGGTCGGCTGACAAGCCAACGGCCGACGATGCTCTCCTGCTGTGTGACACGCTCGACCTGCAAGACTCACCGCTCACCGCCTGGCTCAAGCGAGAGCTGCGGCACCGCGCGTCGCATCGATGCGTTACATCGATGGCCGACTTCCGGCGCGAACCCAAGGCGATCACGCGCAGCGGGCAGCTCAAGGACCCATCCGGGCGACACGAGAAGGACGACCGCAGGCGCATCGACGACCGCAGCCAGTACGTCCTTGGTTGGTCCAGCGAGTCCAAGATCGAGGCGCTCATCGCCGAGGCAACACGTATCGACACCCTCCTGCGAGCAGCACGCGCCACCGAGCGCAAGCATGGCGACGCCCTCAAGAAGCTGAGCCTGCGGCTGGCGGACCTGCACAAAATCACCATGTTCAGTGACTTCACCGACCTCGACTGGGAGGCAGCCTCCCGCCAAGCGGGGCTTCTACGTGAGGAGAAACAACGCATCGAGGCAGGCGCCCAGGGGATCGCGGAGCTCACCGCCGAACTCGAACGCCTCAGCGGTCTCATCACCGACGCGAAAGTCCGCCGCGACGAACACCACAAAGCAATCACGGTAGCCGAAACCGAGTCGGCCGCAGCCACGCAACGACGCACCGAAGCCGACGACTTCCTTCACGATCCCAGCCATGACGCAGCGACCGCTCACTTCCCCCAACTGATGGCTCTCATCCCCGCCCCGCCGGCCGCCCCGGACGGCTGGTACCGGCTCCGCGACAGCCTCACGACGACGCTGAACCGTCAACGCGAGGACACCATGAAAAAGCAGAATCAGGAGAGCAACAAGGCCGTCGGCCTGATGGCGGCCTTCCGCAGCAGGTATCCCATCGACTGCGCCGAGATGGACGCCTCGCTCGCCGCCCACGCTGAGTACCGGGCCATGCATCAGCGCCTCGTCCACGATGACCTGCCCCGCTTCGAGGACGAATTCAAGACCTATCTCAACACCAACGCCATCCGCGACATCGCCACCTTCCACTCCCAGCTACGTCAGCAGGCTGCGCTCATCAAAGAACGCATCGCGACCATCAACGAGTCCCTCGTCGGCATCGACTACAACCCAGGTCGATACATCCGGCTCGATGGGAACCCCACCCCCAACGTCGAAATCCGCGAGTTCCGCACCGAGCTGCGGGCATGCACCGACGACGCCCTCGGCAACGACGACTCAGAGCAGTACTCCGAGCGCAAGTTCCTCCAGGTCAAGGCCCTCATCGAACGGTTCAGAGGCCGCGAGGGCCAGACGGAACCCGACCGCGCCTGGACCAGGCGCGTCACCGACGTCCGCAACTGGTTCACCTTCACCGCCACTGAACGCTGGCGAGACGGCAACGCCGAGTACGAGACCTATGCCGACTCCGGCGGCAAGTCCGGCGGGCAGAAGGAAAAACTCGCCTACACCATCCTGGCAGCATCCCTGGCCTACCAGTTCCGCCTCGACGCCGACACCACCGGCACCTTCCGCTTCGTCGTCATCGACGAAGCCTTCGGCCGCGGATCCGACGACTCCACCCGCTTCGCCCTCGCCCTGTTTCAGCGCCTCGGCCTGCAACTGCTGATCGTCACGCCCCTGCAGAAGATCCACGTCATCGAGCCACACGTATCCGCCGTCGGCTTCGTCGACAACCCCACCGGCAACTTTTCCCGACTACAGACACTGACCATCGAGGAATACCAACACCGGCGGCAAGCCCACACGGAAGCCTCGGCGGAGATCTAGCTATGCCCGCGAGGAGCGACTCCACCGGTTGGAGCACCTTCGAGGACGTCATCGCCAGCCTCAGACGACGCTGGGACCGCGGCGACTTCCTCCGTCACGTCGCCCAAGGCACACCACCGACGCCGGTCAGCGTTGCGCTCAAAGGGCCGAACGTCACGGCGATCGCCAACCAGTTCGGCGACGTCCAACAGTGGGCGTCCCGCTGGCGGCAGACCGATGGCAGCACCGTACGCGTCGAATACCGACGCGTCGGCGGTCGACTGGTCGGCACCAACCAACTACCGCACAAGGCGTGGATTGACACCCCCGACGCCCTCTGGCGAACGCTCGGCGTTCGCCAGCTAGTCGACCGCTACCAAGTCCTGCTCGACCTGACCCACTCTGCCTCACCGGCGGTAGCTCAGTGGGCCATGGAGCACCCAATGAAGGTCCTTCACCATCACCAAGATTGGACTCGCCTCCTCGACACGGCCACCTGGATCGGTCGGCACGGCAACCCCGCCACCTACCTGCGGCAGGTGGACGTCCCCGGCGTTGACACGAAGTTCATCGAGACACGCCGCGGCATTCTTGCCGAAATCCTGGATCGGCACCTACCCGCCGAGCGGATCAAGATCGCTTATCCGCCGTCTGCGTTCGCCGAACGTTACGGACTGCTACCCAAGCCGGTGCTGGTTCGGATCCGCTTCCTCGACGAACACCGACGCTCCGCGCCGTTCGCCGACATCACTGTGCGCGCCGACGAGCTGGCCGCGACGCCATCGCCTGTATCGACCATCTACGTCGTCGAGAACGAGACCACCTTCCTTGCCTTCCCCGCCATCGAAGACGCGGCCGTAATCCACGGAAGCGGCTACGCGGTAGCGAAACTCGAGCCGTTAACATGGCTTCACGAACGAAATATCGTCTACTGGGGCGATATCGACACACACGGCTTTGCAATCCTTAATCGAATCCGGGAAATCTTTCCCCATGCACATTCGATACTCATGGACCGAAAAACGTTGCTGGCCCACCGTGGGCATTGGGGATCCGAGCCCAGTCCGACTCGCCGCGCACTCTCCCAGCTCACCGCAGAAGAACGGTCGCTCCTCGGTGACCTCCTCGATGATGTCTTCGCGCCTTCGCTGCGGCTTGAGCAGGAGTACATCCGGTACTCCGCTATCACTGATGCCCTGCTGAGTAGTCAGCGTGGCCAAACAACGCAGTCCGAGCAGGCCGACCGTCACCAAGGCACCCACTCGCCGCCCGCGCGGGTTACGAGATCCTTGGCGACCAGCGACTCCGACACCTCCTAGGTGGACGGATCGTTGCTGGCCTGCCGCAGGAGGAACCAGTGACGCCCAGCGGCTCTCGGTTGACTTCGGGGTCAGCATGACTGGGGCGCTGCCAGCGAGGTTGCGAACGCCGGATCACACTGGTCACGGCGGGGCCGCCGCTGTGGTCCCAGGCTCATCTGCAGCTTGCAGGCCCCACCGGGCTATTCGCCTCGGGCGAAGGTCTTGTGGCGACGGGAATGGACTACAGCTCATCGAGCCAGTAGTGCGGTCCAACTCCCTGTGGAGAGTTCACAGCACTGTCAAAGCTGCCCTATTGAGGAGCTGGGGCGGGATGCTTTGTCTCAGCCTCGTGAGCTGGTAAGTTGATTGCATGAACACCCACGCTAAGCGTGGATGCTCTAATACTCCAGCAGGAGATCCGTTTCACGGTTCTGTGAGGACTTGTCGGGCGTAGTGGCTGCTCTTGGCTGTGGCTTGATGCCGGCGTCGGAAGATGG
>NZ_JBEXGE010000077.1:0-11471 GCF_040607155.1 Micromonospora sp. NPDC005324
ATCACGGCCCGCCCCACGCGGTCGCACTGTCCCCGGCTCGTTGCTAGCCGGTGACGGTGAACGGTCGGGACACCGTCGTCGCCGACGTGGCGCCGTTCAGCGTGACACTGGTCGCGCCCGCCTTCGCCGCACCCGCAACGCTGACCGTCGCGCCGGAGATGACGCCGTCACCGTTCGCGCGCACGGTGCTGACCGCCAGTCCGGTCCCGAAAGCGATCGTGACCACCTCGTTGGGCGCGAACCCGGAACCGTCGACCATGATCGACGTGCCGCGCGGGCCCGAAGGAGTCAACAGCGCCACCCGCGGCTGGTAGGTGAGCGCCTCCGGCTCCCCGGTCACCTGGACGGTGGCCGTGGCCGGCGTACGCGAGGACGCGCCCGTCGCGGTGACGGCGTACCGGCCGGGTTGCGCGTCACCGGAGGTCGACACCGAGGCGCGGACCGTTCCCGTCGCGGAGGCCGCGACCTTCATGGTCCGGCCCGGGTCGGTGCCGACGCTGACGGTCACCTCCTCGCCGGCGGCGAAGCCGCTGCCGGCGACGGTGATCGCGCCACCGGTGGTGACGGTGCCGGACGCGGAGAGCGCGATCGTCGGCTGCGATCCGCCCCGAGCCACGGTCACGGTGAAGGACTCGGTGCTGCTCGACAGCGTGTCCCACGCGGTGACGCGCACCGTGTAGGTGCCCTCCCGTGCGAAGGTGTGCTGGCCGCTCATCGCACCGGACCCGCTGATCGTCACGTCGTTCGGAACCGTGCCGTCACCCCACTGGACGCGGGCGCGGTAGCCCGCCGTACCGGGAACGCCGCCGGTCACCGCACCGAGGTTCGCCGCGAGGGCCTGCCCGGCGGTGGCCGTCTGGTTCTTCGGGGCCGCGGTCGCCAGCGCCGGGGCGGGCGTGCCGTCGTTGGCCACGGCGAACACGTGGATCCGACCCGCCGAGCGAGGGTCGCCGGTCTGCGTCGGCAGGGTCACCGACACCAGCGTCCTGCCCGCCGGGATCTGGTACGGCGCGGTGGCGAAGAGGAACGGCTGGGCGCCGTCACGGCTCGTGCCCTGCAACCGGTACGCCGTCCGGGCGACGATGACGTTGTCGTAGGACGGGGTGCCGTTGGCGTTGCCGCCCAGCGTCCAGTCGCTCAACTGGATCGGAATGCTGGCCGTGCTGCCGTCGCTGAACGTCGCCGTGCCGGTGGTGCTCTGGTTGCCCTGCGTCCCGGCGCCGACGAACGAGATGCTCTTCGCGTCCTGCGGAAGATCGAGGACGACTGTCGCCCCGTTGCCGGTGGCGTTGTCCGGCTGCCCGGCCGGGATCACCGGCAGGGTGAACCGCAGCGCCGTTCCGGGAACCTGCTGCGCCTGGCCCTGGGTGGCACCACCGGCCGCCAGGGCGGCCCGCGAGTACGCCCACGACTTGGCGTCACAGTCCGCCGCCAGGACCCCTTCGTCGCCGACGCAGACGTTGTCGAACGCGGCGGTGAGACCGGAGGCCGGGGCGTACGCCACCTCGACACCGACCGTCGCGGAGCTCTGGCTTTCGCCGTCGGTCACCGTGACGTTCGCCTGGTGGTAGCCGGGCGTGGCGTAGGTGTGCGAGCCGGCGACGCGGTAGACGGCCCGTGAGCTCAGCGTCACGGTGCCCGCGGTGACCGGCGTGCCGTCACCCCAGTCGATGGTGGCCTGGTAGCCGTCGGCGTCGCCGCCGGTGACGCTGGCCAACGGCACCGAGACGGCTACGCCGGAGGTCGCGTGCACGCCGTCCGCGGCGGTGACGGTGATGTCGGCGCCCCCGAGGTCGAGGTCACCTCCGGCGAGCAGCTCGACCTCGGCGAGGTTGGTCTGTGTGGCGCCGACGGTCTTCGTGACGGCGAGGCGGAACTGGGTGAACCGTCCCGGCTTGTCGATCGAGTACGGGCGGGTCTGGTTGCGCCACGGGAACACCTGGCCGGTGCGGGAGTCCACAGTGGTCCAGGTGAGGCCGTCGTTGGAACCCTGGAGGCGCCAGTCCGCCGGATCGCCGGCAGCGGCCCCGGACGTGACGGTGTAGTACTTCGGCTTCTGCTTGCCACCACGGAAGGCCCAGGTGATCTGCGGGGTCGCCGAGGTGAAGGTCAGCTGCGTGGTCGACGAGTCGTCGAACAGCTTCGACGCGTCCTGACCGCCGGTCGCTGTCGCGGTGCCGAGACCGGGGCCGGTGACGTCCTGCAACGGCTTCGGCGCCTCGTCACCCTTGGTCAACGACGGCGGGGCGTCGTTGCGGCCGCTGCCCCACGACGACGGCTTGGGGCCCATCTGGAAGTCGATGGTGCCGCCCTTGGCGAGCGTCGCCACGTCCACTGACAGGCCGCGCTGCTTCCTGCCGTTGACCTTGACGTCCTGCACGTAGACGTTCGCCGCGCTGTTGTTCGGCGCGTTGACGACGATGTCGCCGGTGGCGCGACGCACTGTCATCTTCGTGAACTGCGGCGAGCCGATCGCCCACTCGGACGACCCGGCCTGCAACGGGTAGATGCCCAGCGAGCTGAGGATGTACCACGACGACATCTCGCCGTTGTCCTCGTCGCCCAGGTAGCCCTGGCCGATCTCACTGCCGACGTAGAGACGTCGCAGGATCTCCCGCACCGTCTCCTGGGTCCTGGCCGGCGCGCCGGCGACGTTGTACATGTACGGGATGTGGTGCGACGGCTGGTTGCTCATGCCGAGCTGACCCATCCGCACCGCGCGCGCTTCGAGCATCTCGTGGATGACGCCGCCGTACCCACCGGGGCGGTCGGCGTTCTCCGGGGTGGTGAAGAAGGCGTCGAGCTTGTCCCGCAGCGCCTTCTGCCCGCCGTACAGGTTGATCAGGCCCTGGCCGTCCTGCTGCGCGGTGAACGCGAAGTTCCACCCGTTGGTCTCGGTGTAGACGCCACCCCAGTCCAGCGGGTCACCGGCGAGGAAGTTGCCGGCGGCGTCGCGGCCCTGGAAGAGCTTCGTCTTCGGGTCGAAGAGGTGGACGTAGTTGCGGGCCCGCTCCAGGAAGTACCGCGACTCCTCAGTGAGCCGGGCGCGCTCCGACTTCGGCGTGGCCGGGTCCTTGGCGAGCGCCGCACCCATGTTGCCGATGCCGAAGTCGTTGATGTAGCCCTCCAGCGCCCAGGACACCGACTCCCCCGTGGACGTTGGCGTGTAGCCGAGGAACAGGGAGCTCTCGATGCCCTTGCGTCCGACCGCGCTGCGCCCGGACGCGACGGTCGCGTCCTTGACTGCCGCGTCGTACGCCGCGAGCGGGTCGGGCAGCTTGACCCCGGTGAGGTACGCCTGGGCCAGCGCCACGTTCGCGCTGGTGCCGGTCATCAGGTCGGCGTAGCCGGGGGACGACCAGCGGGCGATCCAGCCGCCGTCGCGGTAGTGCTGGACGAACCCGTCGGAGATCTTGGCGGCGACGTCCGGGTAGAGCAGCGCGTAGGCGGGCCACACGGTGCGGTAGGTGTCCCAGAAGCCGTTGTTGACGTAGATCTGGCCGTCGACGACCTTCGCGCCGGTCTGGGTGGTGGTCGACGCCCCGGTCGGCGCCGAGACCGGGCTCGCGTACTGCCAGCGCGGCTTGGCTGCGGTGCCGGTGTTCTCCGACTGGGAGTTCGGGTAGAGGTTCAGCCGGTACAGGTTCGAGTACATGGTGACCAGCTGCGACTCGGTGGCGCCGCGCACCTCGACCCGCCCCAGCCGGTCCTTCCACGCGGCCGTCGCGTCGGCGTGGATCTGGTCGAAGCTCTTGCCGGTGACCTCCAGATCGAGGTTGCGGCGCGCCTGGTCGACGGAGAGGAACGACGTGGCGAGACGCATCGTCACCTCCCGCGACCCGGAGAGGTCGAAGGTGGCCGAGGTCGCGGCGGACGCCGTCGGCGCCCGGTCGAAGGCGCCGGAGACGAACATCCGGCTACGCCCGGCGGACAGGCCGCTTCCGTTGTCGACCCAACCGGTGAACGTGCCGTCCGCGCCGATGGTGAACGTGCCGTTGTGGAAGACGAGGCTTCCGGTCGGCTGCCCGGTGGGGAAGGTGAACCGCATGATCCCGGCGTGGTCGGTGGGCGACATCTCCGCGACCAGGCCGTTCTGGAGCCTGACCCGGTAGAGGTCCGGCTGTGCCGTCTCGTCGTCGTGGCTGAAGGCGAGCGCACGACTGGCGGGCTGACCGGTGAGCGGCCCGCCACCGACGACCGGCATGACGGACATCTGGTTGCGGTCACCCATCCAGGGGCTGGGCTCGTGGGAGATCGCGAGGCCCTGGAGCATGGGCAGGTTGGCCTCGTTGTTGATCCGGTGGTACTCGTACTCCCACGAGTCGGAGGTCGCGTCGGTCACCGGGGTGAAGAAGTTGAACCCGTTCGGCACGGCGGTGATCGGCAGGTTGTTGCCGCGCGAGAAACCGCCCGTCGAGTTGGTGCCCCGTCGGGTGTCGACGTAGTTGGTCAGCTTCGAGCCGTCGATCGACGCCGGCGCGGCCGTCAGCTCGATGTCGTCGAGCCAACCCTGGAACCGGGTAGCCCCGGTGGCCTGCGGATTGTCGTACGCGAGCAGGATGCGGTCGATCGTCTTGCCCCGCGCGACGGTGCCGAGGTCGGCCTGCACCAGGTTCCACTGGTCGGCGAAGAGCACCTTCGAGGCGCCCTGACCGGCGCCGGTGAGCGGGTAGCCGTGCTGGTCGGCGGGCGAGCGAGCACTCAGGTAACTGCCGTCGGTGAAGTGCAGGTCGACGGCGGCATACGTGGACGGGTAGCGGCCGTCCCCACCGGTGAACTCGGGGAAGATCTTGTACGACAGTCGGGTCTTCGGCCCGACCGGGATGGTGACGTCGAAGAGTTTGTTGGTCGCGTACGAGCGGCCGTTGCCCTCGGCGCCGCCGGAGTAGCGCAGCGCGGCCAGTCCGGTGAACCCGACGTCCGGCTTCGTGGTGTAGCCGCCGTTCGGGCCGGCGGTCGCCGCGCTGACCATGGGGGTGGCCGGTGGGCGGACGTCCGAGCCGTCGCTGATGTTCCAGTCGGCGAGTTGCACGAGCGAGTCACCGGAGTTCGCGGTGATGTTGAGGCGGTAGAAGCCGTAGGCGTTCGGGTTGGTGAAGCTGTACGTCCTGGTGGCGAAGCGCCCGCTGAACTTCTCGCCGGCGCGCTTGTCCAGGTCGGTCCAGGTGCTGCCGTCGTTCGACCCCTGGACGACGAAGTCCTTCGGGTCCCGGGTCGGTGCGTCGTCGGCCGCGGTCAGCGAGTAGCGCGCCACCGTCGCCGGCTTGGCGAGTTGGTAGGTCACCCAGCCGGTGGACGCGAACACGAGCCACTTGGTCGACGGATCGTCGTCAGCGAGGTTCGCGGCGATCTCTCGCGGCGGGTTCTCGTCGCTCGCGGTCACGGCGCTGACCTGGCCGAGCAGGCTGCCGGGCAGCGTGGCGACAGTGCCGCTCAGGTTGGCCTGGACCGGCTTTCCGTTCGGGCCGACCTCCACGGTGCTGGTGGCGGGCTGCGGGTCGGCGGACTCGAACGAGGAGGTGAAGTTGCCCGGCGGTGCGGGGGTGGGGGCGGCGTTCGCCAGGGGCGCGGCGACGAGCAGGCCCAGCGGTAGCAGGGCGGCTGTCGTCGCCGCGATCAGGCGGGGTGAGAGGGAGCGCGCAAGGGGGGTGTGCGACATGAGGGACGGAGCCTTTCGACTCGAACCGGGTCGAGTACGTCGAACGTCTGGGCAGTGTGGAGCGGGTGGCGGGTCGGAGCCCTGACATCGTTGTCATCGGGAATCGTGAGCAACGGGAGCCGGGGCGTGTGGACTGCCGCTGATAGTTCCGGGCGCAGCACGGCCGTGTCAACGGGTTGATCGCGCCGAAACGGCCGCCGCCCCCCACCGGGCCACGGCCGCCGATGGGCCGGGCTCGACGCCGTCCGGGGACGTCCGCCGAGGCCCGGCCACGGTTCAGCAGTAGAGGTTCGCTCCGGCGGACACCCCGAGGATGCCGACGAACTGCTGGTACCTGGTGACGCGACTCTGCACCTGGGCGGGGTTTCCGCCGTTGCACTCGATCGAGCCGTTGATGCTGCGGATCGTCTGACCGAACCCGGCGCCGTTGACCATCGCATTGTGGGCGGTCATGGTCCCCGGCCCGTTCTGGGTCATCCAGTACCAGATACCGGTCTTCCAGGCCACCGAGGCGTCGGTCTGCACCAGCCACGGGTTGGTCAGCAGCGGCAGGTTGAGGGCGTTGCCAGCGGCGTTGTAGTTGAAGTTCCAACTGAGCTGGATCGGCCCCCGTCCGTAGTAGGCGGCCTGCCCGGCGGGGCAGCCGTACGGCTGGCCGTAGTCGCAGTAGTGCGGGTAGTTCGCGGTGTTCTGCTCGACCACGTGCACGAGCCCGCCGGTCTCGTGGTAGACGTTCGCCAGGAAGGCCGCGGCCTCCTGCCGCTGGACTGTGGCGCTGCCGCTGCGGGCGAACGCCGGGTAGGCGCTGAGCGCGGCGACGAGCCCGGAGTACGTGTAGAACGAGTTGCGGCCCGGGAACATCTGGTTGAACTGGGCCTCGGTGACCACGAAGCCGCCCGGGTTGGTGGGTGGCGGTGTGGTCGGTGGCTGACCGCCACAGGTGTAGGGCTCCCAGTACCAGGTGCTGACGACGGGGTCGTACCCCGGATTGTCGTGCTCGGCGATGTAGTAGGAACCGTTGGTGTAGCGCACGATCGCCCCGGTGGCGTACCAGGTCCCGGCGGTCCAGTTCGGGTAGCTGCACGTCCCCCCGGTGGGCGGCGTGGTGCCCCCTCCGCACGCGCCGAGGTCCTCCCAGACGCCGGTCGTGCCCGGCGGGGCCTCGTTCTGGGTCCACCACTTCGCGCGGTAGTTGCGGCCGTTGTGGGACACCTGGGCGTCTCCCCAGTAGACGGCCGATGCCTGCCACGATGCTGAGCAGGCCGCCGCCGACGCGGCGGTGGCCGGGATGACCGCGACCAGTCCACCGGCGACGATCAGTGCCGCCAGCGCGACCAGCGCCCGCAGTCTCGTCATGTGACCACTCCTTCCTCGGACCTCACTGGCCGAGACCCGAGCGGACATCGACCGAAGTGACTGTAACATCTTCTGTTCACAATCTTTACTATTCAGCTCGGCCGGGCGCGGCGGTGGGCGCGGTGATCGACGAACGATAATTCCGGCCGCTTTCCGGATCACGTCGCGAGCAGACCGTTCGATCAACGTGATCGAGACGGCACGGAAGCTTCCCTCAGGCCGAGGCATGCCTGGAAAAACCCCGGAACGGCGTCCTGAGTTGTTACGAGGATGTTCCGGAACTTGTTGACGCGTTGGAATTCTCGCTGTAATACTCCGATCCATTGAGGTCAATGCGATCGGCTTCGTCACGGTCTCCGCTCCACCCACCCACTCATCCACACCTGTCCGGACTGCGCTGCCCGCACACCAGGGCACGTCCGGGCCTGCGCGAAGGGGCACCAGATGAGCAGGCTCTTCCCCCGCACGGCCCTGTGGTCCAGGCGGCTGCGCGCGGCCCTCGCCGTCCTCGCCACCGCCGTCGCCATGTGCGGCGTCGTCCTCGCGGCCACCTCCACCCCGTCGAGCGCCGCCACCTGCAACGGCTACGTCGGGCTCACCTTCGACGACGGTCCGACCGGCAGCACCAGCGCGCTGCTGAACGTGCTGCGCAGCAACGGCGTACGGGCCACCATGTTCAACGTCGGGCAGAACGTCCAGAACAACCGCTCGGCCGCGCAGGCGCAGGTGGCCGCCGGCATGTGGGTCGCCAACCACAGCTGGAACCACGCCCACATGACCTCGATGAGCCAGGCCCAGATGCAGTCGGACCTGTCCCAGACCAGCTCGGCGATCCAGTCGGCCACCGGCAGCCGACCGGCGCTGTTCCGGCCGCCGTACGGCGAGACCAACTCCACGTTGCAGTCCGTCGCGTCGTCACTGGGCATGCGCCAGGCGCTCTGGGACGTGGACTCCCAGGACTGGAACGGGGCCAGCGTCAGCCAGATCGTGGCCAACGCGAGCCGGCTCCAAGCCGGTCAGGTCATCCTGATGCACGACGGGATCCAGAACACCCGCGACGCCATTCCCCAGATCATGGCGAACCTGACCAGCCGTAACCTGTGCCCCGGCATGATCTCGCCGTCCACCGGCCGCGCTGTCGCGCCCGACGGCACCACCCCGCCGCCGACCACCCCGCCGCCGACCACCCCGCCGCCCTCCGGCGGCACCTCCACCGCGACCGCCACGACCCCCAACGTCTGGGGCGACCGGTACAACACGTCCGTGACGGTCAGCGGCGCCAGCACGTGGACCGTGGTCGTGGCCATCACCTCGCCGCAGCGCGTCTCCACCATCTGGAACGGCACCGCCACCTGGGACAGCAGCGGGACAGTCATGACCATGCGGTCCAACGGCAGTGGCAACACCTTCGGCTTCACCACGATGACCAACGGCAACAGCAGCGCCCGCCCACAGATCCGCTCCTGCACCTCGGGTTGACATCGCCCAGGTCGAGACGTGCGCGGTGGGTGCGCCCGGCACCCACCGCGCACCTGCCTGCCCGCTGCACGTGGCCACTAGCCTGCACTGATGCGACACACCCTCACGCCCGGAGACGGCAGCCTGCACGGCCACTTCTCCCCCGACTTCCCGCCGGTGCTCACCATCGACCCCGGCGACACCGTCACCTGTCGCACCCTGGACTGCTGGTGGTCCGCCGGCCCGTACCCCGGCGGGCCGAACCGGAACCGGCCCCGGGTCGCGCAGCACCGGCCCGATTACGGACACGCGTTGATCGGACCGGTCGCGGTCCGCGGTGCGCGCGCCGGCCAGACCCTCGCGGTACGCATCGACGCGGTCGTCCCGGGCAGCTGGGGCACCACTGTGGCCGGCGGCTGGCCGAGCGGGTTCAACCAGCGCTACGGCGTGCAGGATCAGCCGGTGGTGCACGCCTGGGAGCTGGACCCGGTGACGATGACCGGCCGCAACCAGCACGGCCACACTGTCGCGCTGCGGCCCTTCATGGGAGTGCTCGGCATGCCACCCGCGGAGCCCGGGCTCCACTCCACGATCCCGCCGCGCCCCTGGGGCGGCAATCTGGACTGTCGGGACCTCACCGCCGGCAGCACCCTCCTGCTGCCGATCCCGGTGGACGACGCGCTGCTGTCCATCGGGGACGGGCACGCCGCACAGGGTGACGGCGAGGTCGGCGGCACCGCGATCGAGTGTCCGATGGACGAGGTGACGTTGACCGTCGACGTGCGCGACGACTTTCCGCTCACCGGCCCGGTGGCCCGTACCCCCGACGCGTGGCTGACCCTGGGCATCGGCGCCTCCCTCGACGACGCCACGTTCACGGCCCTGGACTCGATGCTGACACTGATGCAGCGCCTGCACGGCCTCAGCCGCGCGGACGCGGTGGCGCTGGCCAGCATCGCTGTCGACGTACGGGTGACGCAGATCGTCAACCAGAGTGTCGGCGCGCACGCGGTGCTCCGCGACGACGCGCTGCGCTGGCCGGACGCCGATTCTGTCGGGGGGCGCCGTTAACGTGTGGTCACTGTCGCCGCGCCGGCCGGACCGCGCCGCTCGCTGACCCCTCGGAGGCCCCCATGTCCCAGGAGACGACCTACCTCGAACTGTCCGAAGTGAACGGTGCGCACAAATTCTACGAGGTCATCGTCGACCACGCCACGCTGACGGTGCGCTACGGCCGGATCGGCGACCAGGGGCAGTTCAAGGCCAGTGCCTATCCGGACAACGCCCGGGCCCGAGCCGCCGCGGCGAAGAAGATCGGTGAGAAGGTCCGCAAGGGCTACGCGCCGGCGGTCCCCGGCGTCCGCCAGAAACGCACAGTGTCGCGGCGGCAGATCGTGAGCACCCGCTCCACCGCCCACACCGCCCCGGTGCTCTGGCGCTACGACTCCGGCGCCCCCGCCTTCGGCATCTTCGTCGACGGGCGGCACTGCATGGTCGGCAACGAGCACGGAGTCATCACCACGCTCGACCACGACGCCCAGGTGCGCAGCCAGGTCCGCCTTCCCGACGGGGTGAAGTGCATGGTCGCCGACGACGCCTGGATCTACGCCGGCTGCGACGACGGCAACGTCTACGACCTGTCCGGCAAGGTGCCCCGGGTGGCGTATGCGATCGCCCCGGAGATCGACATCTACTGGTTGGACATCCACGACGGCGTCCTCGGCGTCTCCGACGCCGACGGCGGGATCACCGCCGTCGACCACGAGGACGAGTTCCTGTGGCGTCGCCCCGGGCGGGGGCGTTCGGCCTGGATGGTGCGGTGCGACGACGACGCCATCTACCACGGTCACTCGCAGGGCGTGACCGGCTACGAGTGGCGTACCGGCAGCGAACTGTGGCACACCACCACCGGTTCGGTGCTCTTCGGCTGGCAGGAGCACGGCAGCGTGTTCGCCGGCACCAGCAGCCGCCAGGTGGTGCGGCTGTCCAAGTCGGGTCGCCCCGAACGCACCTATCTCTGCGACGCGCCGGTCTTCTCCTGCGCCACCGCCGAGGGCGGCGATTACGTCTTCGCCGGTGACAGCCAGTCCTCGATCTACTGCTTCGACGCGGCGGGCACCCGGCTGTGGAAGCTCGGCACCGGCTGCGGCTCGGCGTACTCCATGCAGTACCACGACGACCGGCTCTACGTCGTCACCACCGACGGCCATCTGGCCTGCATCGACGCGAGCGAGCCAGCGATCCGTGCGGCGCAGGCCGGCAACGTGCCCCAGGTACGCGACATCAAGGCCCCCCGCCAGGCGCCCCAGCCGGTGCAACCGACGATCGTCGAGGTGACCAGCGACTCGGGCGCGGGCGTGGTCGTGCAGTGCCTGGACGATCGGGGACGGCTGCGGGTCCAGGTGCTCTCCGACGGCTACCGGCGCGACTGGTCGGTGCAGTTCCCCAAGGGGATTCGCCAGCCGGGCGCCCGCTACCTGGTGACCGAGGTGCGCGAGTCCAGCCGCGGCGGTTACTACCGCGCGTACGGCGACATCCGCCGGCTGCGCTGAGCGGCGGGCGCACCGCCACGCTACCGAGGGGTCCCCGGTCGCGCCCGTCCGTGTCGTAGGGTGCCGCCATGGCGCACCCCGTCCGGGCCGACGGCGACGCCAACATGGCCTGGTGGGCCGCCCCGCCGATGGGGCGGGTGAGTCACCTGCCGGGCGTCGACCCGGAGCTGCTGCGGGTGGCACTCGACCCGCTGCCACCGGCAGCACCCGCGATCGTGCACTACCGGCCCACTGTGGCTGGTCCCCTCGGTGACCTCGTGGACAGCCTGCTCGACCAACTGGACACCGCAGCCCTCGCGATGTTCCCCCGCTGGCTGACGGGGGCCGACAGTTTCGACAGCGAGGGCACGCTCGGCGTGGCGGGGGGGGGGGGGCGGCGCGGGGCGCCCCCCCGCCCCCCCCCCCCCCCCCGGCCCGGCGCCGGGCGCCCACCCCCCCGCGCGGCG
>NZ_JBEXGE010000078.1:0-10954 GCF_040607155.1 Micromonospora sp. NPDC005324
CCTGGTCCCGATGGCGCCGACGACGCCAACACCAAGCCCGAACCTGCCACTACCGACGACACGGCTACCCCTGACCAACTGCCGTTGCAGTACTAGGCGCTACCAGCGCGCAGGAGACGGCATGACGGCGTTGCGGGCGCTATCGGGAGGCGCTGCCGGTCCTGTCGGTGACGGGTTCGAGGTCGGCTTCGTCACCGAGGACGGCCTCGAGCGGCGGGCGCTGCTCACCGACGCCTGGGCGATGCCGTTCGAGCGGTGCCGGCCGGTGCGCCGGTTCCCGTCCTACAAGGGCCAGAAGCACCACTCGGGCCGGTGGTGGTCGGCCACGATGGGCGGGCACGTGGGGTTCGAGTCGTGGCTGGAGCGCGACCACCTGATGCTGCTCGACTTCGATCCGAGTGTCGTCGCGGTCTCGTCGCAGCCGTTCTGGCTGTTCTGGACCGCCGCGCACGGCAAGAGCCGCTCGCACGCCCCGGACTACTTCGCCCGGCGCGGCGACGGCAGCGCCGTGGTGGTCGACTGCCGCCCCGCGGATCGGATCAAGCCGAAGGACGCGGCTGCGTTCGACGCCGCCCGCGCCGCCTGCGAGCTGCTCGGCTGGGACTACCGGCTGGTCGGTGCCACCGACGCGATCCGCAGCGCGAACGTCCGCTGGCTGGCCGGCTACCGCCATCCACGCCACCAGGTCGAGCCGGTCGCGGCGGCGCTGCGCCGGGCATTCGCCGCGCCGGCCCCGCTCATGGCCGGGGCGGAAGCCGTCGGCGACCCGCTCGCGGTGCTGCCGGTGCTGTTCCACCTGCTCTGGTGCCATGACCTCGACGCGGACCTGTCGACGCCGCTGCACCCGGGCACCGTGGTCAGCGCGGTGGTGTCCTGATGGCTCCGGCCAGGCCGGTGCTGCGCCCGGGCGACTGGGTGCACTTCGACGGCGGCGAGCACCAGGTCGTCGGGTTGGCCGGTGCCACGGTTCGGCTGCGCTCAGCAGCCGGCGCCGAGCAAGTGGTCCTCGCCGGGCACCTCATGGCCGCGCCCGGCTTTTCCGTGGTCGATGCCGGCCCGGCACCGACGGTCGAGCCGTTCGGGCTGCTCGACGCGCTGCCCACCGACGCGCTGGCCGATGCCAAGCGGTGGGAGCAGCACGTCGTTGAGGTGGAGACCGGGCTGATGCCCGGTGCGGCGGCAGCGAGGCCCGGCTATGACCCGGCCAGCACCACGGTGAACGAGCGGGATGCGGTGAAGGCCGCCGAGCTGGGCGTCGGCATCCGGACGGTTCAGGGCCGTCGGGCCCGCTACGCCGCACAGGGCCTCTGGGGTCTGGTCGACCAGCGCGCGGCACGGGCATATCAACGCACCGGCCGGGCCGACGCTCGGCTGGTCGAGGTGCTGCGGGAGGTCATCGCCGAGCAGACGGACGCCTCGACCGGCACCCGATCGAGGCTGATCCACCGCGCCGTCAAACGGGTCGAGGAGCTGCACGGGGTCGGGGTGGTGCCCCTGCCTGGACGAACCGCGTTTTACGCCCTGGTGGAGCGGCTCACGGCTGGCAGACACACGTTCGGCTCGGCGGTCACCCGCCGGCAGACGGCGAACCGGCCGGCTGACGCGTTCACTCCGACGTTCGCCGGCCGCCCGGGTGAGCAGGTCCAGATCGACTCCACCCCGATCGACGTGATGGTGCTGCTCGACGACGGGCTGCCGGTCCGCGCCGACATGACCATCGCCGTCGACGTCGCCACCCGCACCGTCTGCGCCGCGGTGCTGCGCCCGGTCGGCACCAAGGCCGTCGACGCCGCGCTGCTGCTGGCCAAGATGCTGGTCCCCGAGCCGATGCGGCCGGGCTGGGCCAACGCGCTGCGCCTGTCGGCGTCGCGGCTGCCGCACGCCCGGCTGCTCGACGTCGACGCCCGGATGCGCGAGGCCGCCGCCCGGCCGGTCATCGTCCCCGACACCGTCGTCATCGACCACGGCCGCGTCTTCGTCTCCGAGACCTTCGACCGCGCCTGCAACCGGCTCGGCATCTCCGTCCAGCCCGCCCGCAAGGACACCCCGACCGACAAGGGCATCGTCGAGGCCACCCACAAGTCGATCAAAACGCTGTTCGCGCAGCACGTCGCCGGCTACACCGGCGGCAACCCGACCCTGCGCGGCCGTGACGTCGCCGCCGCCTGGACGATCGGCGAGCTGCAAGACCTGCTCGACGAGTGGCTGATCGTCGGCTGGCAGCACCGCCCGCACGACGCGCTTCGCGACCCGCACCAGCCCCGCCGGATGCTCACCCCGAACGAGAAGTACGCCGCGCTCGTCGCTGCGGCCGCCTACCTGCCGCTGACCCTGGCCAGCGACGACTACCTCGAACTGCTGCCCGTCGAGTGGCGTCAGATCAACGACTACGGCATCCGGATCGACAACCGCACCTACGACTGCGCGGCGCTGGGACCCTGGCGGCGGCAGCACTCCGGCGTGATCGCCCGCCGCGGTCTCTGGGAGGTCCACTACGACCCCTACGACGTCTCCCAGGTGTTCATCCGCACCCCGGACGGTTGGGTCACCGTCCCGTGGACCCACCTGCCGATGATCTCCGCGCCGTTCGCCGACTTCACCTGGCGTCACGCCCGCCGCCTCACCGCCGAGCGGGGCCGCGACGCTGGCCACGAGTCCGAGGTCGCCCGGGTGCTCGACGAGTTGCTCACCCGCGCCGAGCACGGACCGGACCGGGCCAGCGCCAAGGCCGTCGCCCGCACCCGGGCGGTCGGCAGCGCGCCCGGCCGGCCAGTACCACCCGAGCAGCGCCCCACGCCCGTCGTTGACGAGCGGCCGGACGCCGAGGTCATCCCGTTCGGTGTCTTCGACGCCGACGCCGAAGCCGAAAGGTGGATATGAGCGCCGCCCCCGACGCCCTGACCCCGGACGACCCGCTGACCACCAAAGAGGGCTGGCGCCGGTTCGTGGACTACCAGCCCGAGCCGGCCGCCCCGGCCGGCGCCGCGCAGCGGCTGTCGCTCACGCCCCGGCAGCGGGCCGCGCAGGACGACGCCCGCCGCGACTACCACGCCATGCTGCCGCTTGTGAACACCCCGACGATCCGGCAGGTCCTCACCACCGGGCGGCTGCTCGTCCAGCTCAACCGGCATCAGATCTCCGCCCGGCGCGGCCTGGTCCTGTCCGGCGCCTCCGGCACCGGCAAGACCACCGCGCTGACCCAGTTGGGCCGCACCCACGAACGCGCCGTGCGCAAGCGCCACCCAGGGCGCAAGCACCACCTGCCGGTTCTCTACTCCACCGTCCCGCCCGCAGCCACGGCCCGAATGCTCGCCGTCGAGTTCGCCCGGTTCTTCGGCCTGGAGTTCTCGCCCCGCACCAACCTGCCCGACATCGTCAACGCCGTCTGCGCCACCGCCGCGCACACCGGCGTCGAGCTGGTCCTGGTCGACGAGATCCACAACCTCAACCTCGCCACCCGCTCCGGCGCAGAGGTGTCCGACCAGCTCAAATACTTCGCCGAGCGGTTGCCCGCGACGTTCGTCTACCCCGGGATCGAGGTCGAAGCCCAAGGGCTGTTCGCCGGGGTCCGCGGCCGGCAGATCGCCGGCCGGTTCACCCTGATCGCTTCCACCCCGTTCGCCTACGGCACCGCCGAGCAGCGCGCCGCCTGGCGGTCACTGGTCTCGACCCTGGAAGGCACGCTGCGCCTGCGCGAGCACCGGCCCGAAACGCTGGTCGCGCTCGATGAATACCTCTACCAGCGAACCGGTGGGATGATCGGCAGCTTGTCGCAGCTCATCCGCGGCGCTGCGATCCTGGCCATCAAGGACGGCACCGAGCAAATCACCCGCGAGCTGCTCGACTTCGTGCCGGTCGACTACGCCGCCGAACGCGCGAACGCCGCGGCGAAACCCCGAGCCGCGACCGCGCCCCGCAGGGAAGTCCCGGCGTGATGCGCTCCCGCCTGCCAATCGCGGTCGCGCCCGCGCACCACGAGACCGCCGCCTCCTACACCGCCCGCCTGGCCACCCTGCACGGGATGTCGTTCGACGAACTCTGGCACCAGGTCAGCCGACCCCGCGTCGCCACCAGCCAATCCCGATACATCGCCGCGGACCTGCTCGCCGCCGTCACCGGCCTGCCACACGCGCTGCTCGTCCGCGCCGTGATCGAGCTGCGCCAGCCCGAACCGGACTGGTTGGCCCACCGCCACGAAGCGCAGCGCGGCTGCCCACGCTGCACCGCCCGGCACCCCGGCGGAACCGTCTTCCAGCTACTGCCGCACCACCGCTACGTCTGCACCCGCCACCGGATCTGGATCGGACCGCCCGACCTGGTCGACCAGCCCTGCCTGCCACTGGACGACCTGCCCGAAATCGTTGCAGCGCAACGCGCTCACCTGCGGCTGCTGCGCCGCCTCGGCCCGGCCGCCACGTTCGACGCCGTCCTCACCGGCTTCCTCATCTGCGCCCACCGCTGGAGCCAGAACCCGGCCGACGACAACGACACCGACGCACGCCTCGACTGGCGCGACCGCGCCGACGTCCTCATCCCCCACGGCACCGAGAAGACCACCTTCAGCACCACGCGGCTGTTCGCCGTGACCTACCCCGAAACCGTCAAGGTCGCCGCACTCGTCGGGTCCCTGCACTGGCGGCGCCTCGCCGCCGGCGGCCCCGACGACCAACTACGGTTCGCCACCGAAATCAGGCGGCGGCTCGGCGACCCCGACTACCGGCCCCAAGTCACGCACGACCCGATCGCCCGCTGGATCGACCAAGACTGCTGGCAGCCACCCAGCCTGCCCCGCAGCACCTACCGCGCCGCTCGATCCTTCGGCGGGCGCACCGGCCCGAAGGTCACCGACCGCGCCCGCGACAGCAACGCCCGCAACGCCACCTGGTTCGCCCGCACCCGCAGCGGCGGCCGGGCCATGCTCTATCACCGCCACCTCACCGCGGTGCTGGCCCGCGACTGGTCTGTCCCCATGACCACGTTCTCGGCCACCGTCACCGCCAGCGCGACCACCCGAAAATTCCGCGACGAAGCAGTCCGGAATACCTCCGCCGCGACCCTCACCGAACTCGCAACCGCCGAGTATCTGCGACCCCACGCGGCCCCGTCGGACTACCTCGACACCGCCGTCACACCGGCCCCCTGGCCAACCCGGACCAGCCCCAAAATCAGCGCCGGCCGACTCACGCTGGGCAAAGAACGCACCGGCTTCGGAATGCCGATTCCGCGGTGACCGGCCCCTCACCGCCCGGCGACGGGCATTCACGACTTGGCCACCGAGGACACCGACAACCCGGGAGCGCGGCACCGGGAAACTACGGGGTGATCAGGTCTAGGCGCTGGAGCTCAGGTAGGCGCGAGCCATCGGGTCACTATGTCGGTGAAGACCACCTGATAGGGAAGACCTCGTAGATCTTCTGCGGTCACATCCAGGCCGCGAGCCCGAGCTAGCTCGGCCAGCCACGACCAAGGATGTTCCTCTGCGGACTCTTCGGTATCGTCGGGAAGCACGGCGTTCAACACGTACTGGGTGATGCTGTCCCGAGTCTCGACGAGCGGAACGACGCCACCCGGGACGCCGGTTGATCTAGCAGTGACAGTGAACCCACGTTCCGCGTGCAGGAGCACGCGCCGACCGTCCTCCATCACCGCGAACTCACTGACCGTGAAGCTCCGGGTACTTGCATCCTCGGGGTACGCCCCTCGGAGATCGCAGCCGGCAACTAGGCCAACGATACGACCGGGCTCCACCGGGGGAAGATTTTCGGGAGCACGGTAGGCGCCCGGGTAGGGGCGCCAACCGGCTTGTCCGCTGCTCACTGTCCGACCCCCGAGATTCCCGTGATCGTTCCTGCTGTACCTAACTAAACCGTGTCACCTGATCGCCGGTTACGGTCGTCGCCGGGACGGCGGCAGCTTTCGATCAGGGGCTGCACGCGCGGTTCACGGCACCCCCGTAGTACCAGCCGGAAGGGTCGGCGACACCGATCAGATCGACATCAGTAGCACCCCTCCAGCCGACGGTCGTGCTGTTTGAGCAGTTGATCCTCGCATTAGATCTGCGGCCGGATCCGCCTCCGGCGAGGTAGTCGCCCGAGCCCGAGGCAACCGTCAGCCACCGGCAACCGAGAGAATCGCACCAGTACGCCTGCAGTTCGATGTCCACGTTCGCCATGCTCGGACACGTGCCGGCGATGTGGAACCAGTAGCCGTGGACGGATGTCTCGCCACTGCCATGCGGGTCGTCGTTGGCCTGTCTGTACGTACAGGAACCCGCAACGATGTTGCCTGACTCCCCCAACGGAGTGGCATGACCAGCCGGGTACGGAGCCCAGTAGCCAGAAGACGTACCGGACGGTGACGACGGCGCTGCTGCCGCGCTCGTGGGGAGCGCGCCGAGGAATACGAGTACAGCGCAGCAAATTGCTCCCGACGTAAGTCGCATGCGCCGGCCCGTGCGGACTCTGTTCAAGTCAACCACCTCCAAGATGATGAATATGACTCGTAGTACAGTCCATGATGACTTTCTGTCAAGAGGGCTGGGTGTCTGCTCGTCGGTCTCGCGACGTCCCGCCGCTCCAGCCCCGATGGGGGGCGTTGGGTCAGCTCGACCCCCAAGCCGGTGGGTTCGGGTAGAGGCGCAACGACCCTGCCCGCCAGTCCTCACGGGCCGTCTCGCGACGCGCACCGGACCATCCATCGTGCTTGACCTTCGGTTTTCAGCTACGGCTGAAACCGGCAACCTCATGCCCTTTGCGCGGGTAGCCGTAGTTTCCAGGCGACCTGTCAGATGGCGCGCGCCGTGCCTCGATCCCTTGATGATGAAGGATCGAGGGACCTCGAAGTCGAGTCTTGAACCGGTCAGGCTGCTCAGTCAGGTAAACCTCTCCAATGCCGCAGCCTCCCTGGCCCACACTGGTCGGGGCGGGTGGTCGGCATGGGGCAAAGCGGTCTGCCTACCGTGACTTTTCCTTCCGATGCTCCAGTCCCAAGAGCCTGACCCAGCCACCGATTCCGCAAAGTAGGTCCGGACAACCGGACCCCCAACCGTTCGGACCTACCCTACGAACGCCTGGTCAGCCACCTTGCCATCCGCAATCATGAAGCGGACGAGACAGCCAGCGATCATTGGGGCTGTTCGACGAGCTGATGGACGTGGTCGGGTCGCGTTTCGGTCGGCCTGAGCCGCGCCGGCGGGTGCGGGACTTCATGGTCGGGCTGCTGGCGCCCTTAGGGACCAAGAACTGCTGGACGATCGCCGATCACGCCGGTGCCGACGGTCCGGGCGGGATGCAGGACCTGATCGGTCGGCCCAGGTGGGACGACGCGCAGGTGCGTGCCGAGGTGCGGAATTTCGTCGCGGTCAAACTCGGGCATCCGGACGGTGTGTTGCTGATCGACGAGACCGGAGGATCTGAAGAAGGGCGTGCACACCGTCGGAGTGCAACGGCAGTACTCCGGCACCGCCGGGAAGATCGAGAACTGTCAGCTCACGGTGCATCTGTCCTATGCCTCACCAGCCGGTCACACTTTGGTCGACGTCGCTCTCTACCTGCCGAAAGCGTGGACCGACGACCCCGAGCGACGCAGGGAAGCCGGGGTGCCCGACACGATCGGCTTCGCAACGAAGCCGCAGTTGGCACGACGGCTGATCGACACCGCCGTCTCCGGCGGACTGCCGTGTCGCTGGGTCGCCGGCGATGAGGCCTACGGCGGTGGCCCACACTTGGCCGCGGCCCTGCGCGGCCGCGAACTGGGTTACGTTCTCGCGGTCGCCTGCTCGCACCGGGTCCCGACCGGACTCGGCATCGAGCGAGCGAACCAGAATCGCCGCGGGCGTGGCAGCGGATCTCCGCCGGCCAGAGGGCGAAAGGGCACCGCTACTACGACTGGGCATTCGTCACCCTGCCCCTGGCCGTCGACCACCATCACGGTCACCACTGGATACTGATCCGCCACAACCGCACCACCGGTGAGCTGGCGTCCTACCGCTGCTGGTCACCCGAGGTCGTTCCGCTGCACCACCTCGTCGCCGTCGCCGGCAAACGGTGGAGCATCGAGGAATCGTTCCAGGCCGCCAAGACCGACCTCGGCCTGGACCAGCACCAACACCGCCGCTGGCGAGCCTGGCACCGCTGGACCACCCTCGTCATCGCCGCTCACGCGTTCCTCGCCGCCGCGGCAACAACCAACACCACCAGCCCAGACAGCTTGATCCCGATCACCGTCAACGAACCCCGACGACTGTTCCACGCCCTGATCATCGAACCCACTCGACGCATCGGCGACGTCATCGCCTGGTCCATCTTCCGACGGCGGCATCAGGCCACGGCCAAGATCAGCCACTACGCCCGGCAAGCCCCGACGGAACCCTAAAAATGATCTCCTGCTGGAGTACTATCGGATCTTCGTGTTCAGTTCGCGGCGGGATCGACCGATGCCTCGCATCTTGTGGTGCTAGGCGTCACCGCACTTGCCGGTGAGCCCCTTTTCCACGGACGACAGCGGCATGGTGCTGCGCCAGCCGAGCCACCGCCGACGGCACGAACAGGAATTCGAGCCCACATTTGCGGTCGTCAAGGGTTCGACCCGGGTAACGATGCCGCCGCGGGGGCGGCAGCAGCGGCGCAGTCCCGGTTTCTGCCTTCGTCCGAGACGATCCACTGCTGCCATCCCCTCTCACTTAGCCAGGAAGAACCTCACGTCACAGCACCCGCCTCGCACCAATTTCTTCAGGAGCCCCGAGCCAGCCTCTGATTGCTTGAGCCGCCCTCGGGCAGCCAATTGTCCTGACAGATGCGTGTGGTCGAGCAGATTAACCGATGCACCCATCGCCCGACGCAGAGGTGAAAGAAACAGCTTCGAAGCCAACTTGGAGATCACCTCCGGTCGGGTGGCCGCCGCGATCAATGCCGAGGGCTACTGATGGGCAGTTGGTGACTGAACGGATCTCCAGGATGAGGTCGTTACGCTGCAGAATCGCATTATCCATGTCACTGACAGCGATTCCGGTCCCAACAACTGCGGTCAGCCCGTTGGTTGTGTTGTCGGTGACCTTAACTCCGGTGGCGGCATCGTTCTGGCGTCCAAACCACGGGCGGGTCCCTACGACCAAGCCGATTGCGACGTGAGAATACGGTCCGGTCCAAAAGGAGTTGCCAGTTACGAGAGCACCGGAAAGATCATGAACGGTCCCTCGCCCCCAGCCACTGTCAACACCAATTGATCCCCAAGCAGAGTTTCCCGCGTTGAGTAGTTGGTTCCCGCGAACCAGCGACTGCTGCTTGGCCGGACTCGAGCGGAACAACACAATGCCCACATCTGTCGCGTCGATGACGCTGTTGCCCTCAATCTTGGAATTCTCGCAAGCGGTTGAGATCCCGTCGGTCCAACGACCTGAACCGTCGGCCGCCTTGACATTATCCGATGAGTAGGCGGTGATGAGGTTCTTCACGATGACCGTGCTGAGACATGGGTAACCCTCGTAGCTGCCGAAAACCTGAACGTTGGTCCATCCCCGGCTATTCGAGATTTTCGAGCTCGAAACCTCAGTACCCGAGCCGCCCATTGTTTGGATGTTGATTGCCCCCGCAGCAAATTCACGGAAGTCGCCGCGTTGGCCGTCAACCCAGGCGTTGCGCAGTTTGGCACCCGGCAACAATCGGATCATCGGAGCCGCAAAGGCGCCGTCTCGAACAAGTCGCCCCTGTGCGGCATACGCTCGAGGTTCGGGAAGCCCTGCCGTGGCGAGCGTTCTACCCTCTGGAATAGTCAGCGTCTCAGTAAGTCGCACCACGGCCGACTTGGCTAGATACACGGTGGCTCCTGCCGGCGCCTGATCGAGCAGCATCTGCGACTGTTTGCCGGTACCGCCCGTGAAGCCTTCTCCCGAGGGCGGTAGAAAGGGTGCCGAGTGCGCGCCAAAATAGTAACTGGGACGCGAGCCACAGATCAAGGGGACGAGATGCGAGAACTCGCCACTTGCGACGAATTGGTCAACGACTTGTGCCCACGTCGCACGGCCTTGCCGAAGTTGTTCGGAGAAGTAGTCTAACCCGCCCTGGTCAGGCTCGCGATTCAAGGCCCCCCGGTAGATGGCAAGAATGCGATTGGCGGGTTCGTATGGCAGCGCCATGAATTCAGGCGAGGTATAGAACGAACGAAGGACTTGGCCAACCGTCGCTTTCGTGCACCCCTGCTCGCGGAACGCCCCGACCGCCGCGACCCAGCCAGCCGCGTCAGGGATTCGACCAAGCGCCTCGCTATACATTTTCGCGACGAATTGAGTAGGAATGCGAGGCTCGGCGAGCGCAGCGGGCGCCCCCGGGAATGCACTTGCGCCGCCGAAAATGAGGATGACACTTAGGATTCGTAAGACCCGTGACAATTTCAGAGCGATCCTTTGCTAATTGCGGAAGACGAATTTCGAGGCAAAAGCCGCAGCCTGCACTGAACGAGGCAACAGCCGCAATCCGCACGGCCGTCTTATCTAGCTGCACAACAGGCCACACATCGCTGCGGCCTTCGGCAAGGAGCCAGTTTAAGCTTTGTCTGCGTCAATTCGCCCTCAGATCGGAATCAGCCAACCTCGGCTGCTATCCCCGACGCATCACCACGATGCTCCAACCCACAAGACGTCCAAACCAGCGAAACCCGTGAGAGAACAGGCATATTGAGTCAATTACGCGTAGGATCTACTCGATTGACAGACCAAACCCCTTCTCCGAACTCGTGACGACGTTGATAAGCCCTACGTCAATGCCGATGATGCTCGCGAAGGCATCAGCGGTTTTTCGGGGGGATTGGCTTGTCGATCGTGCGAAGACTGTCACCCCGAGCGTGTTGTTCCAATCTTCGTACAATGAGCCCTTTTCATCGTGGGTTTGGGCTGGTCTGGACGTGGTGTAGGACGAGGATGGCCTGGACGATTGTGGTGGCGCGTCGGGGGCAGCAGCGG
>NZ_JBEXGE010000079.1:0-10822 GCF_040607155.1 Micromonospora sp. NPDC005324
CACACAACCCGTGAGACTCGCCGGTGGCTGCTTGCTGTCCACGGACAAAACCACACGCCACCACAGACCCGAACGGATCTCCTGCTGGAGTACTAGGCCCCTCCATTCCGAGATAGCTTCGGGTCAGATCGCTGCTATCGGGGCTGATGACATTCTTCGCTACCCACTCATCTCCCAAGTGTGACGCGATCACATCCTCGGCCAAGAACTGATTGAGTGCGCCGAGGGACAAAGGAAGACTCGGATCATTTCGAGCCTTCTCAACTATCTCATCGACTACTTCCCCATACCGGAAGTAGAATACTTCAAGTTCGATATCGGTGAGACCCCGGAGGTCCACCGCCGCGGCGCGTGCGAACTCTTTGAATGAGGGAATCATCCCCAGTCGCTGATACGATTGCGCCATCACGCCTCCCTTAAGTAAGATAGGTATACACGAGTTTCCGCAGCCAGCGCAACCGATTATGATGTTGGATTGTATTAAGTGCACTAACCCCGCGAATCGATCGGACTTCCAAAGTGCACCAGGCAGGTCGCCAGGAGGGACCGGCGGCCGAGAAATTCGCAGGTGCTTTGGGATTTGGTCACCCCTTGCATCACCTCTCTATGCAGGCGTCTCAAGTGCCGGCGAGGAAGAGTCCGCAGCGAGCGCCTCAACATCAGCGATGATCGAACGAACGTCCTGATAACGGACCGAGTGATCGTGTACGACGCACCGGTCAACAATGTGCCTCACACCTCCCGAACAAGCGGTGATGTGCGTTCGCCCTGAGAAAATAAATGACAGCACGAATCCGACGGCATATATCTCGTTCAGAACGCTGTAGTCGCGAAAGCTGCGAATAGTCGGATCGAGGATGGTGCCGCGAAGCTCCGACTCAGTTCGCGTCAGACGGGAGCCGCGCTCCTTCACGAGCCCAAAGTCCGAGAGCTTCACCACCGCAGAAAATCCGTCATACCGTTTGATGAGGATGTTTCGGTAGCTGATGTCGCGATGTAGGTGCCCCTTCGAATGCAAGTAGTTCAAGCCATAAAGAAATTGAAGAGCAACGCGCTTGCGTATACCGAACGAGAGATTTGCATTGTTAACGGAGATGTATTTTTCAAGCGTGCTGTCACAGTGCTCCATTGTATACTCGTTGCGGTCGGGGCTGTAGCGATACACTTCCAAAATGTACGGGAAGCGTAGGCTTTTCAGTATTTCGAACTCCTGACGGAATCGAATTACGTCCTTGGCGCTAGTTTCGGCCTTTGCTCGCTTGAGTGCAACAGTCGTCCCATATTCAGGATCAGTGTACGAGTACACAAAGGCAAAAGCGCCCTGGCCAATCATTTTAAGTTTGACGTTCTTCCAGCGTCCTGGAATCTGAATCTCGGTGCCGGGAATGCGGAAGACAGGCTCGTACCTCTTAATTTTAATCCTCCGGAAGTCATCGGGTATTTGACTCCCATTGGACTCCTGGAGGAATTTTTTGCATTCTTCAATGAGGTGGCCGTAGTCTTCGTCGAACTCGAAAGGCGCGCCGACACGCCTAAATATCGTGCGGCTATCCTCAATCTCATCGATGAGTGCAAGCAACTCACGGCTCTCGTGCGCATTAAAGTGTCGATTCGTTCGCGCTTTGGAGTTCATGAACTCAAGGAGCGCGTCGAGACGTGCGTGGAGGTGCGAAAAGATCCGGGCTGCCGGCGTCCCCTCCGGATACAGTCGCGAATACGTCAAATCCGTCTCAATGTCCGCATACTTGGCAACGAGATCCTGCAACATCAACTCCTCAGGGGTTGCCACCCAGCCCTCCATCGCCTACTTGGCACACGTTAATTCCTGGTCAAACTGTGTAGAGCGCCACGCTCATCGCAACTCTACCGATGTTCGTTAGGTGAGCCTGGAAAGCCGAGGACCGTCGGCCCGGGGTGATTGCGGGCCGCGCGATCAAGGTGGGCGATTTTGTTCTGTGCAGCGTTGAGGCTGGTGGTTAACCCCTCAACGTCCCCATGCCAGTTGTTGGCTTTCGCTTCTTTGACCCGCTCGGCAAGGTTCCGGATGATCTCGATGAGGCGTTGCCGTTGACGTGGGTCGACGCGGAGCATGGGACAACGGACGCAGGCGTGTTCATGCGCGCACGGGGTGCCGTAGGGCCGGCCGCAGTCGCCCAGCTCGACCTTGCGCAGGCTGAAGTGCTGCTGAAATTCGGTCCACTCGCTGTCGGTCGGCTCGCGATACTCCTTGCTCGGGCGCAGCGCTCGGCGTTGGTCGACGAAGGTGCGATAGCTGCGGATCAGGTCTTCCTGGTAGACGGCCGTGTACGCCTGCGTGGTGTTGATATCGGCGTGCCCGAGGACCTTTGCGGCGATGTGGATGGGCAGTCCACCGGTGACCGCTTCGGTGGCGAACATGCGCCTGAAGTCGTGCGGTGTGTATCGGACGGGCCGGCCGGCGGCGTCGGTGATCCCGGAACGGGCGAGGGCCCCGGTGAGCAGGTTGCGGACCAGATCGTGGTGCAACACGTCGACGCGCCAGCCGTTGCGGTGCTGGAAGCCGTCGTGGTGCTGAAACAGGTGGGGAAGCTGTGGGCCCGCTACGCGTTCGTAGTCGTCGTAGCGCGCCACCAGCGGCACCGTGCCGTCGGAATCGCGGATCCGGCTGATGATGGCCGCTAGGACGCTGGCCAACTCCGGGGTGACCAGCAGTAGCCGTTCCACGTCGGTCTTGGACGGAACGATCTGCAGCAGCGGCACCAGTTCCCCGGTGTCGGAGAGGCGGTGGGACACGATGGCGAGTTGGGTAAGTTCCAGCAACTCTTCGATCCGGACGCCGGTGAGTCGCAGGGTCTCAATCACTGCCCAGGCCCAGAATGCTTCGTCCTCAGCGACCGAGACGTTGGTCCAGCTCGCATCGGCGAGGTTCTCGATGACGACGTGGTTCGGGCGTTGCCCGCGGGCGGCCCGGTGCTCGCCAGGGGCGATGCGTCGGTAGGTGACACCGCCGTGTTCGACGATGGCATCGACCGCGGTGTGCGCGGCGGTGGCGAGAAGCGCCGCGCGGTCGCTCTTCCACTGTTCGGCGCTGTCGACCAGGCGGGGCAGGTGGGGCAGGCGTTCGCGGATGCGTTGATGCATCGCGGCCGTCGTCCTGCCTCGTTTACTCGACCCTTCGATTTCGTCCCTGCGTACCGGGCTCTGAGAGACCCACGGGGCCCACGATGGATCCGACAGCGCCCATTCCGCGATGTCGGCGTAGAACGCCCGCACCGCCATGAGGACATCCCACCGATTGCGAGTCTCGCGACCGGGCCGCGGAGCCCGCACGCGGTCCTTCCACGCCTGCGCGACGTCACGTGGCAGGTCGATGGTGGCGAGGTCTGGGTGGTGGCGTTCGATGTCGGCCCAGAACTGGCCGACCAGCATCATCGCCAGGGCCCTGAGCGTGTTGTAGTCGATCCGGGTCCGCCGCTCGTCGAAGTATCGGATCAGCAGGTCACGAACAGGACCCTTGACGAATCCGTATTTGTCCACCAGCTGGGCGCTGGTCAACTGCCCGGTGTAAATCGCCGAGCGCAGCGTGCTGCCGGGCGGAAACACGTCGATATCGACCAGCATCTGCCACGCCACGTGAGAACCCTGATACGTGCAATCACGCGAGCGGCGCTTCGCAGCCAGCTGGAACGCGAGCAGGTCAGCGATCGTAAGATCCTGCAGGCCGACGCCGAGATGGATGACCAGCATCGTCAGCAGGTTCAACGCCCTTCTGAAATGCTCCTCGCCGACCCCGCGGTCTCGCGTGGACTGCTCCATCCGCGCGAACAGCTCCGGGCTCACCTGTGCCCGCACCTCGATGAACAGCTGGTTGGGGCTGTAGGACGCCAGAAAGGGGTAGCTCGGCTTGATCACCCGTAGCTTGATCAGGCACCCCAGTCCTCGGCTCAGCTCCTGCTTGCGGTGCTGGACCGACCTCACCGTCGCGCAGACTCCGGCAAAGGACCAGTCCCGCCAGCGGGATCCGAACTGCTGCTCGGCGGACTGCCACTTTGCCTGCCAGCCGTCACCGGGCAGCGTGTCCAACCACTCGAGCATCCGAGAGGTCGCCAGCCTGAGCCGGCTGACCTCCTTCCCCCGCGCCGGCCACGACGGCAGGCCGGGCAACGCGCCGACAACCTGCGCTGGCGATGCCGAGTCCAGTGCACTCCGCCGTGGACGACGAGGCGCCGCTTCGGCCTCGATGGGGAACGTGGCCTCGACGGCAGCCCACCTTGCCGGCGCCATCGTCGTCATCGCACGCCGCCGAACAGCACCGCGAGGTCGTCGGGATCGTAGCTACCGGTCACTGACCCTGGAGAGGGCTGCGGGATCTGGTCTCGGTTGGCGTGGAAGTCACGTACCCGAGCGAACAATTCGTCCTCGCGCTGCTCCAGATAGATCTGGGTACTCGACAAGTGGGTGTGCCCTAAGATGGTCTGCACATCGCGCAGCGAGAGCCGCCCATCCCGCAACATCCGGATGGCGCACGTATGCCGCAGGTCGTGCATCGTCCAGTTGGTGCCCAACTTCGTGTTGGTCCGGCGCAAAACCGCCCGCAACGTGTCGTAGGTCAACGGCAGGTGGACTCCACCAAACAGATTGACGGTCCGCCAGACCACCTCGCCAGCACCCACCGCCCCGCCGATGTCCTGAATATAAAGGCGCAGCCACACGAACGCCTCCGGGCTCGCTGGCAGCCACTGCTCGGCCCGAGTGCCCTTGCGGATGACGCGAATCAGCTGCTCACCCCAGTCGATGTCCGCGCCGTGCATGCCCAGCAGCTCCGCGGCGCGCGCTCCGGTGCTCACTGCAAACTCCAGAAATGCCTTGTCGCGGTTACAACTCATCGCGGCGAACAGGGCATCCCAGAGATCGTCTGGAACGCATCGCGGATAACGCTTCGGCAGGGGCGGGTTGTAGCGCAGCCGCCCCTCCAACCGAAACGCCGTCATCGGGTTGTGGTGGGCATTCGCCCGCGCACCACGCTCGCGATCGAGGACGACAGGATTGGTCAGCGGCCCCTCACCGCGCTCCAGCCAGAACTCGTAGAACGCGCGGACTACGGCGTTGCTGTGCCGGATCGTCGCCGGGGCATAGCCATCGCCGAGGTTCCTCTTCCTGGTCACCGGGTTCACCTGACTCGCCGAGTTTCGCGACAGGGTCCGCCGAGCCGCCACCGGCTTCGCAGCGCTTCCCAACCACAGAACAAAGTCCCTCACCTCCGTCGACGTCGCTCGGTCCCACGTCACGCCGACCGCCACGAGGAACCGCCACCACCGAAGCAACGCCAACGCATAGCTGCGCGTCGAGCTAGCCGAGCGCCCCCGCGCGGTCAAATCCCGTAAGAAGACCGCTACTGGCTCGACCTGACCGCCCACGCCGTCCAGCACCAGCCACGGCACCACGCCGCCGGACGCCGCCACGCAACCCCACAGCGGTAACCGGATCTTCTCGACCGCCCGCTGATCCTCCAGACCGAATGTCATGACCACAGGAGTAATCGCGGTCAGCCATCACGAGGATGCGCCGTGCCGGACATTGCGGAGAAGGTCCGGTCAACATGCACCAGGCCACGAGTCGTTGGTAGGGGGCGTGCGGCGGGTAGCCGGCCATTCCGTCGGCGACGTGGCAGGTGATCGTGGTAACCCCGCGTTGGTGATGTAGCCGGTTCGCCCAGCCGACCAGGTGATCGCTGATATCGACGCTGGTTACGTGTCCGGTGGGCCCGGCGTGCGCGGCGAGTAACGCGCCGGAGTATCCCGTGCCGGTGCCGATTTCCAGCACGCGCGCGCCGTCGCCGACGTTGAGGGCGATCACATCGCGGTGGATGGCTTGCGCGGCGGACCGGTGCAGGGTCTCACCGCGGTGCTCGTTGTCGACGTAGTAATGCTCCGGCACGGCATCGAGCAGTGGATCGGGGACGGTCACCGGACTCCTTCCGCGAGGTGTGGCGGCTTGCGCTCAGCACGTTTCGATGGCCGATGATGCTCGCGGGTTCAGAACTGACGCGAGCTCCGGGCGCTGTGGAGGGGCTACTCGCCCCGTTGAAGGATGCGGGCGAGCCAGGGCAGCTCGGGCAGGTGGACAGTGACGCGCTGCTGGGTCCAGGGCCGGCGCAGCGCGAAGAGGCTGAGCGCGATCCACCAGAGGGCGGCGATTCCGGCGGTGGTGGTGCGGGCCGGGCCGGTGGTGGTGGCCCAGACCATGGCCACGGTCGCGGCACCGAAGAGGACCCAGCCGAGCCGAGCGGCGACGGCCCGCCAGAGGAAGGCGAACGCGAACAGGCCGATGCCGGCGGTGCACCAGGTCCACCACAGCGTTTGAGCGTCGATGGGCAGGCCGGCGGAGTGGGCGGTGAGGTACTCGCGGACCGGGTCGAGCACGACGTGGGTGAGGTTCCAGTCGTGCAGCCAGCCGAGGCCGTCGTCGACGGCGTCGACGAGGAACCGGCCGATCCAGCGCAGCAGCGGCAGGACGAGCCCGAACAGCAGGAGCGCGACGAGCAGCATCCCAGCGACACCGGCGGCCGGGAGAAGCCATTCGGGCGGCCAGTCGTCGCTGTTGCGGGTGCGGTGGAAGCGGCGCCATAGGTCGCCGGCCCACTCGTTGAGCATGGGTGCCCATCGGGCGTCGGTGTCTTCGATCGGCGCCGGCCGGGCTGGCGCGGTGGTGTCGGTGCTCATTTGTCGTCCTCGTCCTCGTCTTCGTCCTGGTCGACGTCGTCGACGGCGATGATGACCGACTCACCGCGGCGGGCGGCTTCCAGTTGGGCGCGGGTCAGCACGGTGCGGTCGGGCAGCTTGCGCGACAGCAGGGCCTCCAGGCCCTCGGGTGCGCCGTCGATGGCTGCGGGGGCTTGGGCGTTGATGTCGTCAAGCAGCGCGTCGACGAGCAGCGCCAGCGATCCGGGGCCGGATCCGCCGTAGCCCCAGCCAAGGCCGCAGTAGGAGTCGCGGGGTGCGGGGTAGATGGTCCCGTCGGCGGTGCGGATCCAGACCGGTCCGTCAAGGATCAGCTCGGCCAGCGGCGCGGTCGCGGGCAGCCGCTGCGGCATGGCGGCGATGTAGTCGCCGCCGCCTTTGCGCCAAACGGGGGCGTCGGTGTCGGGGTCGATCAGCGCGTCACCCGGTTCACCGGACCGGGTGAGCAGCTCGAACGCGGCGGTGCGCTGGGTGGGGATGAGTCGCTGCGCCCACTTGTATGCCCAGGTGCTCTCGACTTCCTCGATGTGCTGCGGGTTGCTGTAGGGAAGGTCGGCGCCGGCGTCCCAGTCGTTGACTTCGCGGACGCAGCGGCGGGCGAGGTCGTCAGCGCGGCCGAGCAGGTCGAGCCAGCCGGCGCGGCGCTGGGTGGGCTCGATGTCGTCCAGGTCGGCTTCGGGCACCGACAGGGGCTGGGCCGCGATCCGTAGCACCCCGTCGGGCAGTTTGGCCTTCTCGACCAGCTTGATGGTCTGCTCGGCGGAGGCGGCGGCTTGGGCGTGTGCGAGACGTGCGAGGTTGACCAGTACCCGGGCGGCGGGATGGGCTTCGGGGTAGGTGGAGGCCGTCGTGAGCAGCGCGCCGGTGTCGAGTGCGGGAGCGGCCATCGTGGTGACGGGGTCTGTCGACGGCTCCCAGTTCAGCAGCAGCTGCTTGTCGCGCAGGTTCAGCGGCCACCACGGCAGCCGCTGGCCCAACACTTCGGCCAGTTCGAGCCACGTCGGGGTGTAGGTGCGATCGGGAAGGCCGGGCAGCAGAGCTTTGAGTTCCGGCCCGTGCCGCAGCGAGAAACCGCCTGATACCACTACCAGCGCGCCGTCACCGCGTGGGGCGAGTTGCTCGGCCCACCGCCGGTGCTGATGCGGTGTCCGCTGGCGGGTGGGCAGCGGCCACACCAGGTGGACCGGGCCCTGCCGGGTGTGCCAGAGCAGCGCGACCGCCCCGGGCAGCTCTACGGTGCGGATGAAGGCGGTTTTGTACGGCATCGGTGGCCAGGCCGTCACCGGCACCCGCCCGGACCACCGTTCTTCGCGCTGGCTTAGCGCCCAGGCGTAGGCGTCGTCTTCGGACCACCACAGCTGGCCGTCGTCGACGCCCGTCGCGGTCAGCTTCCCGGTCTTGACCCACCACCACACGGTCAGCCGGGGCACACCCAGCAGCTGCCCCACCGCGCCCATGCCGAGCCGCCGACGGCCCTGCGGTTCATCCACGCCCGCGATCCTCCGTAACGAAGAGACTGCCCTGTGTCACTGCCGCACCAGAGTGCCAGAGCGGTCCAAAACCGGCTACCCGCTGCCGCCCGCGCGTTTTCGGTCGGAGGCACCGCCGGCGTCGCTAACAGCCGGGTCGAGAGGGCAAGTGCGTGCCCCTGGCGCTGAGGTCGCCGAGAATCCCAGATCACCCCGTGCGCTCGGTCGGGGCGCGGCCGAAGATGACGGTCGTGTCGGCGATGAACCGCGATCGCGTCAGAGGGCGCGCCGCGTCGACCCCTTCGAGCGGTTCTGTCGGCTCGCGCAGGCGTAACCGAGTGGCCCCTTACAGCTCGCCCAGGATGCGAGTGCGTTGCTCGGCGTACTCGCCATCGCTGATCAGCCCCTGCTGATAGACGGCGGCGACCTGGCGGAGCCGGTCGGCGATCGGGCTGGGCGGTGCAGTTGTCGGGTCGGGGTGGGGATGCGCGACATGGTTGTCGGGATCCAACCCGACAACGTGCTCGACGATCGGCGCGCTGCCAGGCGGGGTTGTGGTGTCGACGGTGCCGGCGATGCTCCAGAAGTGTTCGTCGACGGCGGTGGCGCTGCTGGCGGCGCCGATGAGGGAGCGCAGGGTGTCCGGCTCGCAGGTCAGCACGGTGGTCAATCGGGTGCCGTGGGCGGCGGTGGGTACGAGGCGCCCAGCGAGGATGTCCATCGTCACCGTGGTTGCGATGTCCGCCCTGCTGGCGAGCTCGGTGGGGGAGACGCCGGTGAGCTCGGCGTAGACACACAGATAGCGGGCCAGCGCCCGGCGCGCCGGTGGTGCCTGCGTGTCGATTCCGGCGACGAGGAGTCCGAAGCGGACCCGGCGGCGGGCGGCGGGCAGGTCCGGCAGGTCGATGACCGGCGTCGAGCGCAGGCCGGGCGCGGCCACGAGTTCGAGCGCGACGCACTGGCGCGCGTACTCCTCGCGGATCGTCGCGACCTCCGCGGCGATGGTACGAACCCGCAGCAGCTCATCGCGTGTCTGGTGGAACTGCGCTTCGAGTTGGGTGGCCTGGCGGACCGCTTCGTTGCGGGCGTTCTCCGAGGCTCGCAGGTTGCTGACGTGGCGCTCGGTTTCCGCCTTGAGGCGCTCCTGCAGGCGGGCGACTCGGCGTTGCAGGACCGGAATGGCGGGTTCGCTTTCCGGGACGTTGCGCTGGCCGGGTTTACCCGGTGGGCGGCTGACCGGACCGTTATAGCCGTCAGGGAGTTGGCCGCGGGCGCACTGGTACCAGCCCGCAGCGAGGGCCCGGATGCCGGCGTGGTCGCAGCTGTCGGGCAGGCAGGCGATGATCAGCTCGGTCATCTCCCAGGTCGGGCCGAGGCGGTAGCGGCTGAGCTGCTCGGACAGCTTCTGCCGGTTGAGACCGGGGTAGTGCAGCCCTCTGTTGCGGGCGTGCTCGAGGATCTTCGCCTGCCCGCCGACGCCCAGGTAGGCGTCGATGAGCCCGCGCATGTAGAGGGTGTACTCGGCGGCGTCGGGGTTGGCGCACCGCTGGCGGATCGTGGGCTCGTCGACGGCGTACGGGCGGGCGTTGCGGCGCGGCGCGGGGTGCTGGCCGGTGCTCATGCGGTCGTCCTTGGTGCACGAGGGTGGCCCGACAGCGGTCGATGTTGTCGGGAGTTGGTCCGGACTCCTTTCCCGACATTAGGGACGTCGAGGAAAGTTATCCGCGCCGATCGGTGCTGACTGGCTGGTCGGTCAGGGGTGCTCCGTGCTGCTTGGTTGAGCGCCGGGTTAGCGCGGAGCACCCGCCATCCTTACATCATGCGAGAAGGCGGTGACAGAGTGCAGCCCTCACCGAGCATTCGGCGGGTTACGGCCACCCTTGGCGCACTGGTTGTGCGGGCTTGGCAACGCCGGGCCGGCGGAACCAGTCGTCCAACCCGACCGGCGCGTCATCATCCCAAGCACCGTCGTCCACGTCCGTGGCCGCGGCGCCCACGCCGGCGACGTCCCTAGGCGCGGCAGGGTCGTCGAGCCACCGCGTTAACCACCGGTGACGCGCGCCGCCCCCGCCGATCGCGAGGCCCGAACGTTTCGCGTCCAGCGTCGAGGGCGGCGCGCCAGCGGAGCAGCTATGGGGGGTAGCCGAACCGGATCACGCGACCATTCGCTGATCATGCAGGTGGGGTCTCCGTCAGCTGCCAGGCCTTCCAATAGGGCTCGCTTGCGCCCAGTCGTACTGTGAAACTCAGGCCTTGGATTTCTGGTGAAGGCGACAGCGATGTGACGGCAGTACGCGCAGCGATGGGCTGCCGCGCCTGGTGCGGAGATCCGGGCGCCGTCACCTGGTAGCGGACCCGGCCCCTCAGGCGCGAGCGCTCACAATGGCCGTCTGCACACTCGTGCGACTGCATGGCAGACGGCAGCAGGGAGGGTGGGAGAAGCCAGTTGGTTACCGACTACGGGGACGGCGACGGCCAGGAGACGGGTGCCACCACACGGGCAGCGCAGGACGCGTTCGCTCAGTTCGTACGCCACGCAGTTGACGCCGCTCATGACGAGCATGACTGGTCGATCACGCAAGTGGCGGCACGTAGCGGCGTCGGACGCTCCACCATCTTCCGGTGGCTCTCCGG
>NZ_JBEXGE010000080.1:0-10571 GCF_040607155.1 Micromonospora sp. NPDC005324
CATCGACCGGCGCAGCTACCAGGCCACCACCAGCATCGACATCATCCGCCCTGACCCTTGACGACCACACCAACCGCCTAACTGAACGGCGTTGGGACTAGCTCTGGAAGAACGGGTCGATGCCCCCCCGGAGGACTGGACGCCGCTCGCCCTCGCCGCCAGTCTGCAGGTCTGCCTTGCCGCGCCCAACCTGCTGATTCAGGAACAGAGCCTGGGCATTCACTACAACGAGAGCGCCGACCCGTACGACTACCTCGTGGACACCTGCGTGTTCTCCTACCGCGACGGCTGGGTCGCCAGGACGGGCCGGCTCTGGCGGCTGCGCGCGGTCGGCGAGGTGGCCGACTTCTGCTGCCGATGAAGGAACTTTTGCTTCAATGCTCTAAACATCTGTATGTTTCGATGAAAGTCGTTTAGAGTGTTGCCACACCATGGCATCGGGTTCAGTCGGCGTCGGCGTCGGCGACTCGTCCCTGCCTGACCCGGCGGCCGTGCTCTTCCGCGAGGTGCCGTCACCCCCGTCCCTCATCTTTCTCCCTTGGAGGAACCATGGGCACACGGCTGTTGCGCCGATTTCGCAGCCCTGTCCTGGCAACAATCACCCTCACCCTGGCCGCCACCGGTCTCTGGGCCGGTCCGGCCGGTGCCGCCCCCGAGCAGGAACCGGGCGTCACGCTGCGCGTGTTCGACGTCCAGGTGCCGCTTGCCGAGATCTGCACGCTGAAGCCCGCGCAGACCCCGAACGTGGACAAGTTGATGTCAACGATCAATTGGTCGTCGGCGGCGGATTTCGGTTTCGACAACAACTTCGTCTCGCAGGTGTTGGGCAACATCACCACGACTCAGGCTGGTAGTTACACGTTCCGGCTGAGCAGCGACGACGGGTCGAAGCTGACGATCGACAACGCTGTCGTGATCAACCACGACGGTTTGCACGGTGCGAACCCGCCGAAGGAGGGCACGGTCACCCTCACTGCCGGGCTGCACCCGCTGCGCATTGACCACTTTGAGCGGGATGGTGGGCAGCAGATCACCCTGGAGTGGAAGACGCCCGGCTCGTCGTCGTTCGTGGTGGTGCCGAACTCGGCGCTGAGCACCGACGCCGGTGTGGTGCGGGTGACCGCTCCGGGTCGTAAGGAGTGTGAGGGGGTCACTGATGCTCCCGGTGATGGTCTGCCGTTGGCCGGTGTGCACCCCGGGTACTCGTTGACCAACCTGCGGCCGGGTGGTTTCCAGCCGAAGGTCACCGGGATGGACTGGTTGCCTGATGGCCGGCTGGTCATCTCCACCTGGGGTGGCAGTGACCAGTCCGGTAGTTCCCAGGACGGCGAGGTGTACATCCTCGGCGGCACCGGTGGTACGACCGGGCCGGGCAGTGTGACCACCAAGAAGATCGCCGGCGGGTTGAAAGAGCCGATGGGTCTGAAGGTCGTCGACGGGATCGTCTACGTCTCGGAGAAGCAACGGCTGACCCGGCTGGTCGATACCAACAGCGACGAGGTCGCCGACCAACTCCAGACGGTGGCGACCTGGCCCTACGGCGGGAACTTCCACGAGTTCGCGTTCGGCCTGCTCTACCAGGACGGGTTCTTCTACCTGAACCTGTCGGTATCGATCAACTATGGTGGTAACACCACCAATCCACAGCCGGCCGCCAACCGGGGCACCACCCTGAAGGTCAACAAAGACACCGGCGCGGTCTCCTACGTCGCCGGTGGGCTACGCACCCCGCATGGAATCGGCTGGGGCCCGGAGGGCGGCATCTTCGTCACCGACAACCAAGGTGGTTGGTTGCCCTCGTCGAAGTTGGTGCACGTCAAGCAGGGCCGGTTCTTCAACCACTACATGAACCCGGCCGGCCCGTTCGACGCCAACCCGGCCACCCCACCGGTGCTCTGGATGCCGCAGAACGAGATCGCGAACTCACCCAGCACACCGCTGTACCTGACCACCGGCCGCTACACTGGCCAGTTCGTCATCGGCGACGTCACTTACGGCGGCCTGCAGCGGGCCTACGTGGAAAAGGTCAACGGCGAATACCAGGGCGCCCTGTTCCGGCTCACCCAAGGCCTCGAAGCCGGCACCTCCGAGGTCAATATCGGCCCCGACGGCGCCATCTACGTCGGCGGCCTCGGCGCCGGCGGCAACTGGGGCCAAGACGGGAAACTCTCCTACGGCCTGCAAAAGCTCACCCCCAACTCCACCAACACCTTCGAGATGCTGGCCATGCGCGCCACCGCCGCCGGCTTCGAGGTGGAATATACCCAGCCGGTGTCCACCGAAACGGCGGCGGATCTCGCCGCGCATTACAAGGTCAAGCAGTGGCGCTACGTACCGACTGCCGACTACGGCGGCCCCAAGGTCGACGAGGAGACCCTGACCGTCACCTCGGCCACTCTCTCGACCGACCGCAAGAAGGTCACCCTCGCCGTCGACGGTCGCAAGGCCGGCCACGTGGTCTATCTCCGCTCGCCCCGGCCCTTCTCCTCCGAGAGCGGCCAGTCGCTGTGGAGCACCGAGGCGTGGTACACGCTCAACGCCATCCCCGGCGGCACCCCGCCGCCGCCCAGTGGCGGGACCAACCTGGCCCTCAACAAGCCGGCCACCGCGGACAGCTCCTGCGCCACCGCGGAGGGCCCGGCCAAGGCCGTTAACGGCAGCGTGTCCGGCGGCAACACCGACAAGTGGTGCTCCACCGGCGCCGACCAGTACCTCCAGGTCGACCTCGGCTCCGCCCAGAACGTGAACCGGTTCGTCGTCAAGCATGCCGGCGCCGGCGGCGAGGACACCGCCTGGAACACGAATGACTTCACCATCGCCACCAGCACCGACGGGTCGAGCTGGACGACCCGCACCACGGTCGCGGACAACACCGCCAGCACCACGACGCACGACGTGGCCGCCGTCTCCGCCCGATACGTCCGACTGAACATCACCGCGCCGACCAGCACCACCGATCCCGCGGCGCGAATCTACGAATTCGAGGTGTACGGCGCGGCGGGCGGTGAATCGGGCGCGATCACCGGCGTCGGCGGCAAGTGCCTCGACGTCAACGATTCGGGCACCGCCGACGGCACGAAGATCCAGCTCTGGACCTGCAACGGCACCAACGCCCAGAAGTTCAGCCGGGTCGGTGACACCCTCCGGGTGCTGGGCAAGTGCCTCGACGTCGACAACGGCGGCACCGCCAACGGCACCAAGGTCCAGCTCTGGACCTGCAACGGCAGCGGAGCACAGGTGTGGCAGCCGCAGCCCAACGGCTCCATCCTGAACCCCCAGTCCGGCAAGGTTCTGGAGGCTGCCGGCGGCAGCACCGCCGACGGCACCCAGATCCAGATCTGGGCGTACGGCGGCGGCGACAACCAGCGCTGGTCGATCAACGGTGCCGGTGTCGAGCGCATCACCCTCTTCGACGGCGGCGGCCTGGACGCCTGGCAGAGCACCGGAGGCGGGGCGGCGACCTGGCCGGTGGCGAACGGCTCGACGGAGGTCCTGGGCGGCGACATCCGAACCAGACAGACCTTCGGTGACTTCCGGCTGCACGTGGAGTGGTACGAGCCGACCTACCCGTCGGACGTCACCGGGCAGGCGCGCGGCAACAGTGGCATCTACCTGCAGGACCGCTACGAACTCCAGGTCCTCGATTCCTACGGCGACACCTCGCTGGATAACACCGAGGCCGGATCCATCTACAGCCGCACCGCAGCCGACAGCAACGCCGCGACCGCCCCGCAGACGTGGCAGACCTACGACATCACCTTCCGTGCCGCCCGCTTCGACGGATCCGGCTCCAAGACCGCCGACGCCCGGGTGAGCGTCATCTGGAACGGCACACTTGTGCACAACGACGTGGCGATCTCCAGCCCGACCGGCGGCGGTGCGGCCGAGAGCGCGGCCGGCGGCCCGATTCGCCTGCAGGACCACGGCGACCCGGGTGCCAACGTCCGATACCGCAACATCTGGATCGAGCCGCTCAACTGATCCGTACCGACGAGCGGAAGATCTGACGCCGGGATGGCGGTGCGACGAGCGGCAAACCCGTTCATCGCGCCGTCATCCCGGCGCATGCCCAGGACGTCTGGACGGAGACCTGCCTCAGACTCCCGGATCGCGGACCTGGTGGGCGGACGGGGCCCACTGCTCGCCCAGCGGCACGGGACCCTCGGCCGGCCCGATGCCACTGCCGGGTGGGGCGGACGGATACCGGGGTGGCACGTCCAGGGTCCGTAGTGCCGGCAGGGGCGCGGCGACCACCGCTGCCAGCAGCAGAGCCGAGGCCAGGGCGAGGAAGGCGTTCCGTAATCCCAGCCACTGCACGAGCGGGCCGGTGAGGAGGTAACCGGCCGGGCCGGCGGCGTACGCGAAGGAGGTCATCACGCCGACCACGCGGCCGCGTAGCCGCTCCGGGGTGCGGGTCTGCATCGCGTAGTTCGACAGCGGGTTCACCGGACCGTATGCCAGGCCGATCAGTCCGGCGAAGGCGAGCATCGCCGGAAACGGCGGGAGGAACGCCAGCCCGAGCAGGGCCCCGCCGGTGATGAGCAGGGCCACGGCCATCAGGGTACGTCGTTTGATGAGCCGCCCGGCAGCGCTGGAGGCCAGTGCGCCGACCACGGAGCCGGCGCTCATCACCATCAGGACGATGCCGAGCCGAGCGGGTTCGCCCTGCCCGACGAAATAGGCGGGCAGCAGCACACCCTCGACGGGTAGGTACAGCGCGACCAGCACCATGGTGATCAGGGCGATGGTGCGCAGCAGCGGATCCCGCCAGACGAAGCGAACGCCCTCGGTGGTGCCGCTGATCAGGCCGGCGGGCGGCCGCTGCGGTCGGCCGGCGCCGGGCACCCGGACGGCCGCGACGAGGAGAACGGCCAGCGCGAAGCCGACGGCGGTGGCCCAGAAGGTCGGCACCGGTCCGATGGCGGCGATCAGCAGGCCGCCGACTCCGGGACCGACGAGGAAGGCGATTCCCCAGACGGCTTCGTGCACCCCGTTGGCTCGCTCGATACGCCAGCCGGCGCATTGGGCGGCGGCCGGGAGCAGTGTTTCCCGGGCGGTCAGCCCGGCCGGGTCGAAGACCGCACCAAGGGCGGCGAGCACCACGATCCAGCCGAGGTTCAGCCCGAACACGGCGTCGACGACCGGTATCGCGGCGACCGACAGGGCGGAGAGGCTGTCGGAGACCAGCGCGGTGCGCCGCCTGCCGAGCAGGTCGACGATCGTGCCCGAGACGAGGCTCGCCAGCAGCAGCGGTAGGGCGGCGGCCGCCGCGACCAGCCCTGCGGCGGTGGCACTGCCGGTGCGTTCGAGCACCAGCCACGGCAGCGCCACGATTGCCACGCCGTTGCCGATGCCGGAGAGCAGTGTCGCCGATTCGAGCAGCAACAAAGGGGTACGACGTGGCGCCGCCGACGTCCTCATGGTGTTGATCAGCCTCGTCCTTCGGCCAACGACGGCGTCGGGTGCCGTCGTTCACCGTCAGCTCGCCAGAAGTGAGCCACCCTCGCGTAGAGGCCCGATGTATTAGGTTAGCTACCCTCTTGCAGGGAGGTGGGGATGGTTGCGGTCGTGCTGGCCTCCCCGGCGCGAAAGTCAACTGTGACGTACCGGCGCCGGGTGGGAGCGGTGCTTTTGTGTCTGCTCGTGGTGGCCGTGGCGGCGGTGGCCAGCCTGGCGATTGGCGCCCGGGCGGTGTCGCTGGCCGAGATCTGGTCGGCGCTCAGCGGTGCCGACGGCACAGAGGGTGAGGTGATCGTCCGGTCGCTGCGCGTGCCGCGGACGGTGCTCGGCCTCGTCGTCGGCGGGTCGCTGGGAACGGCTGGCGCGCTGATCCAGGCGCACACCCGCAATCCGCTGGCCGACCCCGGCCTGCTCGGCGTCAGCGCCGGTGCCTCCCTGGCGGTGGTGTTCGCCATCAGTGTCCTCGGCCTACCCAGCGTCCTTGGCTACGTCTGGTTCGCGTTCGCCGGCGCGTTGCTGACCAGTGTGCTGGTCTTCGCGATCGGAACCCTCGCCGCCGGCCGCCGCACCAACGCCACCCCGCTCACGCTCGCCCTGGCCGGGACCGCCGTCAGCGCACTGTTCAGTGGCTTGACCGCGGCCCTGCTGCTGGTCGACGCCACCACGCTCGACGCATACCGGTTCTGGGTGGTCGGCTCGGTCACCGGCCGTGGCTACGACGTCCTCCTACCTGTGCTCCCCTTCCTGGCTGTCGGGCTGGCGCTCGCGTTCGCCCAGGCTCCGGCGCTCAACGCGCTCGGGCTCGGTGAGGACATCGCCCGAGGGCTCGGGCTGTCGCTCGCCCGGACCCGGCTGCTCGGCATCGTGGCCATCACCCTGCTCACCGGCGCCTCAGTCGCCACCTGTGGCCCGATCGCCTTTGTCGGCCTGGTGGTTCCGCACGTCGCCCGGCTCCTGGTGGGGCCCGACCAGCGGTGGCTGGTGCCGCTGGCCGGCCTGCTGGGCGCGGCGCTGCTGCTCGCCGCCGACGTTCTCGGCCGGGTCCTCGCCCCACCCGGTGAGGTGCAGGTGGGCGTGACACTCGCCTTCGTCGGCGCACCCTTCTTCATCGCGCTGGTCCGCCGCCGTCGAATGGCGGCGCTGTGACCCGCCTCGCCAAACGGCCGGCTCGCGCAGACCGACGGATCCGCGTCCTGCGCGTCGGTGACCGTTCGCTGGTGTGGCGGCCGCCGGTGGCGGCCGCCGCGGCCCTACTGCTCACCGTGCTGCTGGCAATCGCGGCGCTGGGCATGCTCGCCGGCGACATCCCGCTGAGCCCCACCGAGGTGCTCGCAGTGATCAAGGGCGGTGGCTCTCCGCTGGACCGAATGGTGGTAATGGAGCTACGCCTGCCCCGGCTGCTGACCGCGGTCGGCGTGGGTGCCGCCCTGGGCCTGTCCGGCGCGGTGACACAGTCGGTGACCCGGAATCCGCTGGCCAGCCCCGACGTGCTCGGCGTGACCGCCGGCGCGGGCACGGCCGCCGTGGCGGTGATCGTCCTCGGTGGAGGCGAGGCTGCCGGCTGGCTCGCGTGGCTCGGCCTGCCCGCGGCGGCGCTGGGCGGAGGGCTGATGACAGCCGCGCTCGTCTACCTGCTCGCCTGGCGCGACGGGGTGGACGGCAACCGCCTCATCCTGATCGGCATCGCGGTCGGCGCGCTCTGCCTGTCGGTCACGGCATGGCTGCTCACCCGGGCGAAGATCACCGACGCCGCCCAGGCCACGGTCTGGCTCACCGGCAGCGTCACCAACAGGGGTTGGGAACACGTGACGGCGGTGGCGGTGGCTCTCCTGCTCGCCGGGGGCGCTCTCTTCGCCGCCGCGCACACCCTCGACGTGTTGCGCTTCACCGAGGACACCGCCCGGGCGCTCGGCGTGCGGCTCCAGGCGGGCCGCGTACGCGTGGTCGTGCTGGCGGTGGTGCTCGCCGCAGTGGCGACCGCCGCCGCCGGGCCCGTCGCGTTCGTCGCCCTGGTCGCACCGCAGCTGGCGATCCGGGTGGTCCGGGTGCCCGGGCCGCCGCTGCTGCTCTCCGCGCTTCTGGGCGCCGTGCTGGTGGCGGGCGCCGACCTTGCCGCCCGCACCCTGCTGCCGGTCGAGCTGCCGGTGGGTGTGCTGACCGCGGTACTCGGCGCGCCGTACCTGCTCGCCCTGCTCCTGTCCCAAGCGCGGAAGGTGACCGCCTGATGAGTACCGGTGCTACCACCACGGCCAGGACGCCTCGGCTGCGGGCCACCGGGGTGACCCTCGGCTATGGCGATCGAACCGTCGTCGATGCCCTCGACCTCGATGTCCTCGACGGCGGCGTGACCGCTGTCATCGGGCCGAACGGGTGCGGTAAGTCGACCCTGCTACGGGCCCTGGGCCGGCTTCTCGCGCCGTCGGCTGGGGCGGTGCTGCTCGACGGCCGGCGCATCGACCGGTTGCCCAGCCGAGAGGTCGCCCGGGAGCTGGGGCTGCTCCCGCAGGCGCCAGTCGCGCCCGAAGGGCTGACCGTCGCGGACCTGGTGGCCCGCGGCCGTCACCCGCACCGCTCGTTGCTGCGGCAGTGGTCCCGTGACGACGAGGCCGCCGTCACCGAGGCGCTGGCCTGGACCGGCGTCGCCGACCTGGCCGAGCGTCCGGTCGACGAGCTTTCCGGCGGGCAGCGGCAGCGGGTGTGGCTTTCCATGGCCCTCGCCCAGGGCACCGACGTGCTGCTGCTCGACGAGCCCACGACCTACCTGGACGTGGCGCACGCGATCGAGGTGCTCGACCTGGTTGACCGGCTGCACGCCGACCGGGGGCGCACCGTGGTGATGGTGTTGCACGACCTCACCCTCGCCGCGCGGTACGCCGACCAGCTCGTGGTGATGAGCCAGGGCCGCATCGCGGCGGCGGGCGAGCCGACCGAGGTGCTCACCGCCGATGTGGTCCGCGAGGTCTTCGGCATCCGGGCCTCGGTCGTACCCGACCCGGTCAGTGGGCGGCCCCTCGTGCTGCCGATCGGCACCCGGCACGTCCACCCGCACCTGATCGAGCCCGCCGCCAACCTGACGACGGGTGGTGGCCGAGCGTGACCCAACTGGCCCGGACCGCTCAGCAGGTCGCCGCGCTGGGAGAGAACGGCGTCGACCGTGCCGGTGGCGGCGTGGTCGTGCGCATCGCGATCGCCGGACGGATCACGCCGGAGGCGGTAAACCGGTTCGCTGACTCCCTCGACCACGCCGTCAGCGGCGGTACGGCGTTCGCGGTGCTGTTCGACCGCCGGACGATGAGCGCACCCACCCGGGAGGGACGGGCGGCGCTGCACCGCTGGGGTCATCACGGACTTCCCCGCCTGGTGGGCCCCTGCGTGGCCTGGGCCGACCTCTACGACGAGCGGCGAGCAGCCTCCATCGCCCGCGCCGCCGCCACCCGGGCGGCCGCCACCCCGCGCGACGGCGAGCCCGACGAGCCACCCCCGCCGTACCCGCAGCGGATCTTCACCGACCCGGGGGATGCCCTGGGCTGGCTGCACCACCATCTGGCCGCGCTCGTCTGAGGCGCGGCACCGGATCCACCATCCACCACCAGAGAGTTGAGTACGAGAATGCGTATCACCCACCGTCTACGGGCCGGCGCTGCCGCCGTGGTCGCCGCCCTGTTGCTCGCCGGCTGCGGCGAGGCCGCCGCGCCGAAGGCCGCCGAGGAGCCGTCCGCGTCAGCCGGCGACCCGGGCGTGGTCGTCGCCCTGGACGACTTTGCCGCGATCAACGCGATCAGCCTCGGTGTGCAGCCCGACCTGGTGCTCGACGTGTTCGGCTACCAGACCTCCAAGACGTTGTGGACGGAGTTTGGGCTGAAGACCCAGCCGTACGGCGCCGAGCTCGACATCGAGAAGGTCATCGCTGCCCGCCCCGACGTCATCATCGGCTCGTCCATTCCCACAAACGTCTCCCAGCGCGACAAGCTGTCCAAGATCGCAAAGACGGCGATCGTCGACTACACCGCCGGCTGGCAGACCCAGCTCCGGCAGACCGCTGACGCGCTCGGCCGCACCAGCGACGCCGACCGCGTCATCGGGCGGGTCACCGGCGAACTGGCCACCCTCAAGAAGGACCTCGCCGCCTCCCCCTTCGCCGGCCAGCCCATCTCCGTACTCAGTAACAACCAGGGCATCTACTCGGTGCCCGAGCGCTCCGGGCTCGGCTCGCTGTTGCGCGACGCCGGTCTGGACCGACCCGCACCGCAAAAGGCGACGACCGACGCCACCAGCCCGTTCGTCATGGTCTCGGCGGAGGACCTCAAGAGCCACGACGGCAGCGCCGTCTTCCTGATGACCGGCGGCGCGTACGACCCGAAGCCCATCACCGACTCGCCGCTGTGGCCCCGGCTCACCGCAGTGGCCAGCGGCAAGGTGTACGAGGTCAATGCCGAACTGTGGTTCGGCACCTCCCCGTTCGCCGTCGACTGGATCCTCGATGACGTCCGCGCCGCCCTGCTCGGTCAGGGCCGCATCGGTACGGCCAACGAGGCCGGCCGCCGACTCCGCGAGTTCGTCGCCGTTCGATGAGCTTGTAAGACGACATCCCTTTGGTTCCACACCACGAGGTCCTCACCGGTTTTAGGAGCGGGAGAAGCGGGACGGGGTTGCTCCTCGATGGCGTGGGTGGGGGTTGCGGTCAGGTCAGGACTGGGCCGGGCAGCGCGGCAGAAGCCCAGATCAGCCGGGCTGCCGGATCAGCGTTGACCTGCACGTTCACGCCGTGACGGCGATGCCTGCCGGAGTAGGAGGCCTTCTGGTCGCTGAGACGGTCGATCGGGATCAGGGTGCCGTCGATACGACCGGGCGGTGGCGTGCCGCGCGCAGGGACCTGAGCGAGAATGGGCCAGTCCGGACTTTGTGCAACCCTGGAAGGACCCTCTCTTGGCCGGTGGACTCGTAGCCCTGCTGGATGACGTGGCGGTGCTGGCTCGCGCCGCTGCCGCGTCGATCGATGACATCGGGGCGGCCGCTGCGAAGGCCGGCGCCAAGGCTGCGGGCGTCGTCGTCGACGATGCTGCCGTGACGCCGCAGTACGTGCGGAGCCTGGCGGCCGAGCGCGAGTTGCC
>NZ_JBEXGE010000081.1:0-10018 GCF_040607155.1 Micromonospora sp. NPDC005324
TGCGCCCTTTCCCGGTCAGGTCGGGCACCTTGCGCCATCGAAGCCCGAGACGCAAATCGACCGCTACTGGCGCGAAGATGAAGCAAACGTCCAGTAAGTGAAGCTGGGCGTTAGCTCCACTCGGCCATCCACATTGCCGCGATCAACGATTGGATCCAGCCAAGGAGGCGGTTGACGGCGAAGGCCGCCGCAGCTTTCGGGGACTCGCGCCCCGGCGGTTCAGCCGGGGCGCGTCCCGGGTTTCACCCGATGGAGTAGGCGCGGATAACTGTCAGCTCGACGGTGTTTCCAGCGGTGTCGGTTGCGGTCGCTTTGAGGGAAACGTGTCTAGAGCCGGTGGGGTGGCGGACGGTGGCCGTGCCTCGTTCCCCGGCCCCGGTGACGGCTGCTGGCGTCCAGGTCTTTCCGTCGTCGTAGGAGGCCTCGACGGTGGGTGCGGACGGTGTGCCATACCCGTTGGCGGTCTGCTTGTCGACGGTGAACGGTATCCGGAATTCCTTTCCGGCTGGTGCCTGATTGTGGTGGTTCAGCGGTGGAGCGAAGCGGACGACCCGGACTGGCAGTGCTGTCACCCGATCGGTCGGTGTGGTGTCGGAGCCGAAGGTCCAGGCCACACTGACGCGAGTCGACAGATTTGGGACCTCGCGGGTGGCGGTGACTCCGACCCGATAGCTGGCCCTACCCGGTGGCACGGTGACCCGAAAATTGCGGGCGGGCTGTGATTCGCCGACCTGGACCCCGTCGCGCCAGAGGGTTGCTATATCGGTTTCGGGAAAGCTGATGCCACCGTGCGCTGTCGGAGACGTGAACAGTGTCGGCGCGAATAGCTTGATGGTGTCGCCGGTCCGCTGGACCGTGGCCGTAGTCGGGTTGGTGTCGTCGGCGGCCCGTAGCGATGGGGCGAACACCGCTTCGTTCCACCGGTGCGTCCGATTTAGCCCACGTCTGAATATATCGCCTTCGCGATATTGGAAAGCCAGCAGAGTCGTGGGGTCCTCGGCAGGCGCGATCTCGACATGCGTCTGCCATTCCGCACCGGGCGTGAAGTACTCGATGAGGTGACCGGGCGTCGGTACCGGGACGAGCGATTCCACCATTGCGACCTCCCCGGGGCCGGCTGCGGCCAACTCGGTCCGCCGCGAGGCAAGTTCCCGGTCGCGCACCCGCTTCTGGAGCATCGAGGGAACGCCGCCATGGACCGATCGGGAGAAGTTGTAAAGGTATGGGCTGCCGGTAAATCCGCCGTGGCCGTCATCGCGAGCGTAGCGGCCCCCGATCTCCATGTAAAAATCGGTGTCTGGGGCGACTGTACGCGAAGGCCGGAAGAAGAGCCCCTCCAGCGGCCCCAACATTTCTAGTCCCATTCCGCGGCCCTGGCCGGCACGGCGCCGTACGCTCACCCATCCGACCCCGTTGCGGGCGTCTGCCCGGTCGGTGACGAACCCGATCGGCTTCGCCTCCCGGGCATCCAGCACAAGGGTGGCGTCACCACCGAGGGTCATCGTCGGTTCGACGATCACGGAAAGTTCTCCGCCCCACGGGCTGGCATCGTTCGCCGTAAGGATGTCGGCGTCCAAAGAGTAGGTCCCCTTCGGCACCCGGACGCTCCCCTGGCCGAGGCTTCCACCGGAGATGACGACATGGCTGTTGTCGACTCCGACGAACCGCACAAAGTGCTCCGACGTCTCAAGCCCGGTCCGGTCCAACACGGAGAGAGCCACGTCGTAGCTCTCCACCTCCCGGGTCACGGCGACCGGGGTCCGCACGCTCGTGCCACCACCCACGGCGACAACCGCGCCGCTGTAGAAGCCATCGGGACCGTCGACCAGCATCGACGTCACCAACCTCGACTCGGCAGTACCACCGGCCGGAACGACGAGCCGGGCCGGTTCGAGCGTGAACATCCCCGCAGGTGCGGAGGCACCACCCGGACCCCAGACATCCGCCGCCAGGTCAAGAGTAACTGCCACCTCACCGTCATTGTGGTAGGTGAGGGCGGTTTCAATGGGCTGGTCGTCGTCATGTGGCCATTCGACAACACCGTGTCCCACGCTGGCCGGAGTAGCGAAAACCGCCTGGGTGGACGCGCGGGCGAGATCCACCCGCCCGGCGCCCTGTTCGTAGATCGAGGCGCCGGTCGTTGGCGCGGCGCTTCCCATCAGTGCCGACTTAACCTGCTCGCCCCGCCACTTCGGATGCCGACCGGCGAGCAGGGCAGCCGCTCCGGCCACGTGCGGCGCCGCCATGGACGTCCCGCTGACGCTGACGTAGCGCCCGTCGACGGCCGGCAGGTCGTGCGCGAAGACCGAGTCGTGGGCCAGCGCGGATACCACGCCGAGACCTGGTGCCGTGATGTCGGGCTTGATCACGGAATCCCCGAGCCGGGGTCCACGGCTGGAGAAACTGGCGATCGCGTTGTCGCGGTCGACCGCGCCGACCGTAAGCGCCGTCGTAGCCGAACCGGGCGAGCCGATGGTGCCAGTGCGCGGTCCGCGGTTACCGGCGGCGACCACGAACAGAGCACCCGAACTGCGGCTCAACTCGTCTACGGCGACCGACAGCGGCGCGGTCCCGTCATCCGGCTGGTCGGAGCCGAGGCTCATGTTGACCACGTCAGCGCCCTCGTCGACCGCCCACTGCATTCCGGCGATGATGTCCGACTCGTTCCCCGCGCCCCACTTGTCGAGAACCTTGCCGCTCAGCAAACGCGCCTCCGACGCTATCCCGACGTACTTTCCCCGGGAAGCAGTGCCGTCTCCGGTGATGATGCCGGCAACGTGCGTACCGTGACCATTCTCGTCGGAGGTGCCCGCAGCGCCTCCGGTGAAGTCCCGGGCGGCGGCGACATCGAGATCGGGATGGTCGGCGTCGACACCAGTGTCCAACACCGCCACCGTCACGCCTGCGCCGCGCATCCCCGCTGCCCACGCGACAGGCGCACCGATCTGCGCCGCCGTCCGGTCCAGGCGCACACTGGCCCTCGCGTCCAACCACACCCGGCCGACACCTGCCGACAGCCCTCGCTGCCCCGTCCCGACCAGCGCATTCCAAAGCGCGCCGGCACGCGCCTGCGGAACCCGCAGCGCATCTCCTGATAGCGCCGGCAACGAACGGGTTACCTCGCCACCCGCGGCAGTAGCCTCCGCCCGTGCCGATCGCCCTTCGTATCGAACGATTACCCGCATGTCATCTGTCTCGCCCGACCGAGCTAGCGCTGACACATCGAACAGCCGCCGGTCCACTCGGCCGGACGCCACCAACGGCGCAGCATCCGCCGGAACAACGAATTCGTCGCCGCCCTCGGACTCGCGGCGGAACACCATTCCTGCGCGCCCCTGCCCACCGACAGCGTCCCGCACGAGCACGTCGGCACCGACCCGCTCGACCCGCACTCGGTCACCCGTCACCAGCGTCAACCAGCGCATCGTGCCACCGCTCACCGCCCCGATCACCGGTCCAGCCTCGGCGGCCCTCGGCAAGAAGATGCCCGCTGTCATGCTTGAGGTCGCCAGCACCAAAAGGGCGACGCTCCCCGAAAGCCTCCGCCACCGGTTCACAGCGACTCTCCCCGCGCCGGACCGAATGCGAGCCCTATCGGCACCACCACATGACGTCCGCCATCCACCACGTCAGCCGACATCCACACATGAATCATGCGCCCAACCTTTCCGGGGGTATCCACGCCTGGGCATGATCGAGGAAGCGCTCCTCACCAGGGGCATGTCCGGCATTCCGAAAACATTTCCTCGGAGTTCTATCGTGAACTGGTCGCGGCCGTGTCGTCGACACCTGGCCCCGTGCTCCGCGCCCGTGCCGACGCGCCGATGGCGCGTTCGCGTCGCGAGCCGATCACGGTGGCGGGCATGCCACCGTGGTCCCAGTTCCGCTATCACCTGCAGGGAGACCTGTCATCCGAAGGTTCATCATGATCGCAGCGCCAACCATGACGCCAACAGCGATCATCAATGCTCAAGGACTCGCAACCGTCCACAAGGTCGTTACCGGGGCTGCGAAGCGACCCGGGGTTGCGTACGCACGTGGTCTAGGATTTGGATCTTGTCGGTCGGTCAGCTTGTGGAGGAAGCCTTGCGCATCGCCGTTGCTCAGCCTGCGGTCGTGGCGCACGACGTCGCCGCGAACGTGGCCAATCATGCGAAGATCGTGCGTACGGCAGGGGGTGAGCCGCCCCGAGTCTGGTGGAGTCCTCAGACTGTGACCAGCTTCGGCTGGTCGGGCTGGTGGTGAGCGTAGAACATCGATTCGTGTTCGGCGGGTGGGCGGTGCCCGATCGCGGAGTGCAGGCGGTGCTGGGTGTACCAGTCGATCCATTCGGCGGTGGCCAGTTCGACCTGGGCGAGGCTGCGCCAGGGCCGCCGTGGCTTGATCAGCTCGGTCTTGTAAAGGCCGATCGTGGATTCCATCAGGGCGTTGTCGAGGGCGTCCCCGACGGTGCCGATGGAGGCGTCGACGCCAGCGGCGAGGAGGTGGGTGGTGAACCGGAACGACGTGTATTCGGACCCGGCGTCGCTGTGGTGGATCAAACCCTGCGTCACGGTCCGGCCGTCGCGGTCGCGGCGCCACAGGCCCATGTCAAGGGCGTCGAGGACCAGCGGTGTGCGCTTATTGGTCGCTGCTGACCAGCCCACGATCGCCCGGGAGTACACGTCGACGACGAACGCGACGTAGACGACGCCAGCGAAGGTGGCCACGTGGGTGAAGTCGGCGACCCAGCAGCGGTTGGGCGCCGCTGCGGTGAAGTCCCGGGCGACGAGGTCACCGGCGCGTTCGTGGCCGGGATCAGTGACCGTCGTGCGGATCGTCTTGCCCCGCACGACCCCGCGCAAGCCTGCCTCGCGCATCAGCCGCTCGACGGTGCACCGGGCCACCTCGACGCCGTCGCGGCGCAACGGCCGCCACACCTTGCGGGCGCCGTAGACGCCGTAGTTGGCCGCGTGGACCCGGCGGATCCGCTCGAGCAACCGGGCGTCGTCGACCGCCCGCGTCGAGGGCGGCATCGCCTTGGCCTTGTAGTAGGTAGAGGCCGCGATCTTCAACCCGTGCCCGGTCAGGGCGCGGCAGATCGGCTCGACTCCGCCGAAGCGGGCCTCGTGTTCGTCGATGAACCTCACGAGCGTGTGTGTGGCCGGTCGAGCTCGGCCGCAAAGAAAGCCGACGCGGCCTTCAAGATCTCATTAGCGCGGCACAGCTCGGCGTTCTCCCGCTTCAACCGGCGCAACTCCACCGACTCCTCGCTGCGCACCCCGCCACGCTGCCCGGCGTCGACCTCAGCCTGGCGGACCCACTTACGCAGCGTCTCGCCCGACCCGATCCCCAACTTCGCAGCGATCGACCCGATCGCCTCCCACTCGGTGGCGTAGTCGCCCCGATGCTCCAGCACCAGACGCACCGCCCGCTCCCGCAGGTCTCTCGGGTACTGCTTCGGCATGGCCAGATCCTCTCAAGCAAAGAGGTCTCTACCAGCCTCGGGGCGGTTCACACGGTGATCGTCCGCACACCCGCATTTCCATCCCTCCCAAGGCTACGGCCCTCAACACCACTACGTCGTAGCCGGAGCAACGCCAGGTTGCCTCTCGCAGCCGATTACCTCACCAGGGCCGTTGCACTCCTGCCCGCGCACAGCCCCCTTCCGTTCGGCGCCACGGTCCATGGCTCCAGGCGCTCCACGCGGTCCAAGCGCTCTCCGATGAAGCGCCCAAAGACGATCGAGGAAACGGCCGACCTTGTCTCGGCCGTCGACGGCGCACGCATCGCCTTCAGATGCGCCCACACCGACACAAACCAGTTTGCAGCGCTTGTGGAGCGAGTCCGCACCAGGGCCCCGGAGTAGTCCGCGAATGTGGCTTTTGGTCGAGTTGTCGCCTGGGGGCCCGGGGGCCCTAGGGTCCTATGTGGGGCGAGCACGACACCTGTAGATCATGGAGGTGTCTAGACTTCACGATCGGCAAAGGTGTCGTGCTCGCCGTGTCATCATCGCTCATCTCCCCGCCGTGTCGCTCGGCGGATTCCTCTGTTCTTGGTCCTGTTGATGCGCCGTTGGTCAGGGTGCAGGGGCTGCTCGATCGGTTGCGTCAGGTCGAGGATCCTCGTGATCCTCGTGGTGTGCGCTACGGGTTGGCGACGTTGCTGGCGATCGGGGTATGCGCGGTGAGCGCGGCCGGCCACGACTCGTTGACCGCGATCGCGGAGTGGGTGCGACGCTGCGGACAGCGGGAACTGAGCCGGCTTGGCTGCCCGTTCGACCCGTTGATCGGCCGGTACCGGGTCCCGGACGAGCGGACCTTGCGCGACGCATACGCGAAAGTCGACCCCGCTGACCTGGCCGCGGTCGGGTATGGGCATCTGGCCGCGCTGGCGCGGCCCGGGCCGGCGCCGCTAACTCCGGACGGTGTCGGTGAGCGGGAACAGCGTCGCGCTCACCGTGCGCCCGCCGGTGATCCGATCCGCCGCACGGCCATCGCGGTGGACGGCAAGTGTCTACGCGGAGCCCGCCGCCCCGACGACGGGCAGGTGTTCATCTTGTCCGCGGTGCGTCATGCCGATGCGGTCACTCTCGCCGCCCGTCAGATCGCCGCGAAGACCAACGAGATCGGCGAGTTCGCGCCCCTGTTGGACCAGATTACCGACACCGACCTCACCGACACGGTGGTCACCGCCGATGCCCTGCACGCCCAACGCGCCCACGCGGTCTACCTCGTCGAGCAGCGCCACGCCCACTACCTGTTCACCGTCAAGGACAATCAGCCCACCCTCGCCGCCCAACTGCGGGCCCTGCCCTGGAAACAAGTACCGGTCCTGCACCGCCAGAGCAGCCGGGGTCACGGCCGCCACGAGATCCGCGAGGTCCAGGTCGTCACCGTCAATGACCTGTTGTTCCCTCACGCCCGCCAAGCCGTGCGGATCCGTCGCAAACGCCGCCGCCCAGGCACGAGGACCTGGGCAACCGAGATCGTCTACGCGATCACCGACCTCCCCACCCACCAAGCCCGACCCGCCGAGATCGCCACCTGGGCCCGCGAACACTGGACCATCGAGAACAGCGTGCACTGGATCCGCGACGTCACCTTCGGCGAGGACGCCAACCAGATCCGCACCCACAACACCCCCGCCGTCATGGCCGCACTACGCGACATCGTCCGCAGCACCATCCGCCTTGCAGGCTGGGCGAACACCGCCAGCGCACGCCGCGCCCACACCATCCCCGACACAGCCCTCACTCTTCACGGCATTCCATGACCATCCGGACATTCAAGGACTACTCCGGGGCCCTGGTCTACCTGCGCGCAGTGCCAAAAGACGCCGACGGCGGAAACGTAACCGCGGCGTTCTCCTATTGGCCGACCGGCGGCGCCACCACCATCCGGAATGTCACGGTATCCAGCGGCGTCCTGGCCAGCACCCTCCTAGCCAAGACCAGCTTGGCCGATGGGGCGACTTACAACTGGAAGGTCCGTACCAAGGACAGCGACGGGGCCTTCTCCGGGCCTTCGGCAACCTGCCAGTTCACGGTAGACCGGACGATGCCCCTTGCCGACGTCGACATCACGTCTCCGGAGTATCCCAACTACAACGACCCGGGCAACCCGCCGAGCACCAAGCCAGCCGGCACTCCGGGGCATTTCACCATCAACGCCAAGGGCAACAAGGACATCGTCGGTTTCTACGTCGGCATCGACAACGACGCCCCGACCCGGTACATCGCCGCGAACGCTCCCGGTGGCACAGCGACCATCACCATGACCCCGACCCGCAGCGGCCCCGGCGTAGTCAGCGTCCGCACCTGGGACGGCGTCAACCCCTCGACGTCATTGGACAGCGACTTCAGCTTCTTCGCGACCTCCCCGGGTGTCCACCAGAGCCGAAGCGAAGCCAACGCCGACCGCCACGGCGATGTCATCGGTCGAACCGCCGCCGGAGACGTCTGCCTCTACATCGGCGACGGCGCCGGGAACTTCCTCGACGGCGTCCAGTGCTCCCTGAAGATCGACAGCAACCGGTCGGGCTGGCTGCACGTCGTCCGGCCTGGTGACTGGGATGGTGACCGCTGGAATGACCTCGTGGTCGTTGAGGCCGACGGTGACCTGGTCTATCACAGCGGCATGGGCGCGGGCAGTTTCTACCCCAACGCCGAACCGGTGACCAGTTGGGACTCCGACGGCAACCAGGTGCCCGCCACCGGCTGGAACCAGTACAACCTCGTGGTGGCACCCGGAGACTGGGACGGCGACGGCGCACCCGATCTGATCGCTCGCAAGACAACCGGTGAGATCGTTCTGCACCGCGGCAATGGTTACGGCGGTTGGGCCGACGACTCCCGCCCTGTCCGACTGGGTTGGGGCATCTGGCAGGGCTTCGATTCCATCGTCGCCCCTGATGACGTGGACGGTGACGGGAAGCCGGACCTGTTCGCCCGCAAATCCACCGGTGAGTTGACCCTGTTCCGCGGCAACGGCAAGGCCGGATTCGCCAGCGTCGGCGGGGCCAAGTACAAGGTCTGGCAGGCCGGCGTCAACGTACGTCAGCCGAGCACCACGTGCGACCCCGCTTCGGCTGTCGCCAAGTGCCCGACGATCATCGACACTCTCGCCACCACCGAACAGTTCACGCCCATCTGCACCCGGCAGGGCGAGTACGTCGGTGGAAACCCGTACTGGGTAAAGGTGACCACGCCACGCAGCAAGACCGGCTGGATCTCGGCCTACTACGCCGACTACAGCGAGAACCAATTGCCGGACATACCGAACTGCACGAAGCCGACCAGCAGCACCTACACCGTCTGGGGAGTGACGGAGTGAGCGTCACGGCCACCAACGCCGCCTGTGAGGCGTCACCGAGCACCACCAACTGCACGACCGTGGTCGACACACTCAACACCGGCTCCATGTTCACACCCATCTGTCAACGACCTGGGCAACTCGTCGTGGGCAGCTCGTACTGGGTGTACGGCATCAGCTCCAACGGACAGACCGGCTGGATGGCGGCTTGGTGGATGGACTACCCAGACAACCGCATCCCGTTCCTCGCCATCTGTGGCAACTACAACGGAACGGTCGCCGGCACGGGCTGGAACGTCTATACCAACGCTTTGTTCTCTCCGGGCGACATGAACGACGACGGGAAGAACGACCTGCTCGGCATCAAAGCTAACGGCGACCTGCACGTCTACTACGGCAGCGGGAACGGCTCCGCGCTCTTCAGCAACCCCTCCGGCGGCACCAGGATCGGCGTCGGCTGGGGAGGCTTCAACAAGCTGTTCTGATCAACTAATGACCAGGGGCCCGCTCGAATGAGCGGGCCCCTGGTCATGGCGACACTGCTCCCCGCCGGTCGCTCAACGAGCCACCACCGCCGCAGGTGCTCTCGGCTGATGCTGCGGTCGTCCAGCGTCTCGGCCAGCGGCCCCCGGCAGGGCCAGGCCTCGCTTGCCGTCAGGTCACTGCTATCCGGCTCTGGTGCACGGGGGCCGGGCGACGGTAACGGCTGCACAGCTCGACGGGCAGCACGACGCCGAATCGCCGACGTCCGAGGGGCACAGCCTTGACGCCGGAGGTTTGCCAACGTTGACAAGATTCGACAACCCGCGGTTACCAAGCGCAACGGCCTCGATTCTGTCGTGGATCGTCATAATCGGTCGCTGACCTGCTTAGGTCCGATCGCCGACTCATCAATGCTTACCACTGAAAGTCGATGCTTGGCAGGGGTTTTCGGGGGGTGAACGGGGGCACCGTTGAACGTTGCGGGGCGTTCGCGAGGCCCACCAGGTAATTCCGTGGCTCCGCCAACGTCACGGCTTTCATTGAGCTGATGATCTCCGGGTCCGGCCCAGCCGACTGGCAGGGTCGTCTTCGACGCGACCGTCGGTGATTTGGCGGTAGAGGAGGTCGAGGGTGCCGGTGTAGCCGTAGCTAGCCTCGGTCTTTCATGAGTGATTGATCTTGGTGTTGTGGGTGCGGCTGTCGGTGTTTCTGCCGGTGGGCATGGTGTGGGCCCGACGCGGGGC
>NZ_JBEXGE010000082.1:0-9789 GCF_040607155.1 Micromonospora sp. NPDC005324
CGCAGACGGTGCAGGTGTCGGCCTACCCGGACGCCTACGCCCAGTGGGAGCAGCAGGCCACCGACCTGGTCGCCCAGCACTGGAACAGCTGACCCACACCACCCGCACGATAAGCACCCGCACGATAAGCACCCGCACGATAAGCACCCGCACGATAAGCACCCGCACGATAAGCACGCAGCACCACAGCACGACACCGACCGCTGGCCGGCACCCGCAACCCCCGGGTGCCGGCCAGCGGCCTTTGCGTAGTGGCGGGTCGCCGGTCGCGGTTCATCAGCCGCTGCCCGCTGAACTAGAGGTCCCGCGCGCGGCGTCGGGCCCTCGGCGGACGGGGATCGCGTCATCCAACCCGCATCCGCCCGCAGATCTTGGACACTTTCCGTTCCGTGCGAACGGAAACTGTCCAAGATCTGCATGGACGAGACGAGGGATCATCGGTCAGTCAGTTGGCCCCGCCCTGCACGGCAGGGCAGCACCTCCGCACGGCACCGACCGCTGGCCGGCACCCGCAACCCCGGGTGCCGGCCAGCGGCGTACCCCGGTCAGCTCTTGTGGTTGTGGGTGCGCCAGATATCGATCAGCGCGGCGACCAGCGCGAGCGCGATGATGCCGGTGGCGAGCATGAGGGACTGTTCGAAGGCGGTGGTCCAGTCGCCACGGCTGTCGGCCAGCGTGGAGAAGAACAGCGAGCCGACGGCGGCGATGCCGGCGGCGGCGCCGATCCGCTGGCCGGTCTGGAGCATGCCCGCGCCGCTGCCCGCCTGATCGACCGGCACCTCGGAGAGGGTGATCGTCTGGTTGGGGGCGATCACCAGCCCGCTGCCGATGCCGGCGACGAGCAGCGGGCCGGTGGTGACCCAGGGCGCCGGGGCGTCCGGGAAGAGGTGCAGTGCGATCACTGTGGCGGCCAGTCCGACGACCACGGTGAGCAGTCCGATGGCGACCAGTGGTCGGCCGAAGCGGTTGACGATGCGGCCACCGAGTACGGCGGCGGCTGCGGAGCCCAGAGCGAAGGGGGTGATGGCCAGGCCGGCGACGAGGGCGCTGTAGTCGAGCCCCATCTGCAGGAACAGGGTGAAGATGAAGAAGATCGCGGTGAAGCCGCCGAAGTAGACGAGCGCCAGGATCGAGCCCAGCGTGTACGACTGGAAGCTGAACAGTCGAAGGTCGAACAGGGGTTGGTGGTGGCGGGCGTACCGGCGTTCCCAGAGCCCGAAGGCGACCAGCACCGCCAGGCCGGCCGGGATGAGCGCCCACTTCCAGGGAGTCTTCCACTGCTGCTCCTGCACCAGTGGCAGCAGGACCAGGACCACACCGATGCCGAGCAGCAGGACGCCGACGGGGTCGAGTCGATGCCAGCCGCGTTGACCGGCGGGGCGGCCGGGCAGCAGCCGCCAGCCGAGGATCACCGCGAGGACACCGACCGGCACGTTGACGAAGAAGACCCAGCGCCAGCCGTGTTCCTCGCCGCCGATGGCGATGAGCAGCCCGCCGAGCAGCGGCCCGACGGCGGTGGAGATGCCGATGGTGGCGCCGAGCAGCCCGAATGGGCGGGCGCGTTCGGGCCCGCGGAACAGTTGCTGGATCAGCCCGATGACCTGGGGGTTGACGATGCCGGCGGCGGCGCCTTGCAGCAGTCGGGCGATGACCAGCCAGGTCGGGGACGTGGCGAGGCCGGCGAGCGCGCTGGTGACGGTGAACAGCGCGATGCCGAAGACGAACGCGTTGCGCCGACCGCGGGCGTCGCCGAAACGGCCGGCGGGCACCAGCGCCAGACCGAAGGTGAGCGCGTACCCGGAGAGGATCCACTGCAGGTCGCTCGGTGACGCGTGCAGCGCCCGGTCGATGGACGGCACCGCCACGTTGACGATGCTCACGTCGAGCAGCGTCATGAAGGCGGCGACGAGTCCGACGCCGACCGCCTGCCAGCGTCGTCGGTTCTCGGCCGCGGTCACCGGCTGCGGCGTCTGCGCCGCGCTCATCGTGCCCCCCGTCGACCCTCGGTGGTGCGTGGTTGACCGCTACCCGGGTCTTCGGGGGGCGAAGCGTGCCGGTTGGTTCCGCGGGTCACGCCATCTGGCGGGCGCAGAACCGGGGACCGAAGTCGAGGCCGGCCATCGGTGAGTCCTCGCGGTGCAGCAGGCCCTTCTCGGTGAGCAGGTGCAGGGGGCTGCCCACCTGCTCCTGGGTGAGCCCGGACTCCTCGGCGATCAGGTCCGGGTAGGGCACCTGCCCGCGTGCCTCGAGGGTGGTGACCGCCTGGTACACCCGTTGCTCGGCCTCCGACAGTTGCACCTGCTGCATGGTTCCTCCTTGTGCTCGTCCGCCACTGAGGTGGCGGTTGCCGTGCGCCGGTTACCCCATCGCTGCCCGAAGATGCACACCCGATCGGGCGGTCGCGACGGCGGGCGGGTCCGGCGGTCGGGCCGGGGCGGTGCCCTAGGCTGCTTCCGTGATCGTTTGGGATCTCGTCGTCGTCGGCGCTGGCCCCGCGGGGCTGTCCGCGGCACACGCCGCTGCCCGTGCGGGCGTGTCCACCCTTGTCGTCGAGCGAGCCGTGCACCCGCGGTACAAGACCTGCGGCGGTGGTCTGATCGGCACCTCGCTGGCGGCCGTTCAGGATCGGATCGAGGTGCCCGCGCACGACCGGGTGGACCGGGTGACGTTCACCCGCGACGGCCGTCGGGAGTTCACCCGCCGCAACGGCAGTCCGGTGGTGACGATGGTGCGCCGCGAGGAGTTCGACGACCGCCTGCGCGCGGCGGCGGTCGCCGCCGGCGCGCAGCTGCGGGAGCGGGTCGCGGTCCGCGCGATCGAGCAGGACCCCGAGGGGGTACGCCTGCGGCTGGCCGACGGTACGACGATCGCGGCTCGTGCCGTGATCGGGGCGGACGGCTCGTCGGGGGTGACCGGCCGGTACGTGGGGGTTCGGTACCGGCAGGTGGATCTGGGTCTGGAGTTGGAGATCCCGGTGCCGCCGGCCGAGCAGGAGCGGTGGCGGGGTCGGCTGCTGCTGGACTGGGGAGACATGCCGGGCTCGTACGGCTGGGTCTTTCCCAAGGGTGACCGGCTGACCGTCGGCGTGATCGCCGCGCGGGGGGCGGGGGAGGGGACCCGCGACTATCTGCGGCGGTTCGTCGACCGGTTGGGGCTGACCGGGTTGCCGGCGGAGCACGACTCCGGTCACCTCACCCGTTGTCGGGCGGAGGATTCACCGTTGCGCAACGGCCGGGTCCTGGTCGTGGGGGATGCGGCGGGGCTGCTGGAGCCGTGGAGCCGGGAGGGCATCAGTTTCGCGTTGCGCTCCGGCGAGCTGGCCGGGGCTGCGGTCGCGGGCGGTGACCTGGCCGGGTACGAGCGGGCGGTGGCCGAGCGTCTGCTGCCGGAGATGCGGGCGGGGTTCCGGCTGCTCGAAGTGTTCACCCGCCGCCCGGACGTGTTCCACGCCCTGTTGGCGACCCCGCCGGGCTGGCGGATGTTCGTGCAGTTCTGCCAGGGGCGGGCGAGCTTCGACGTGATGCTGCGCCGCCGCCCGATCCGGGCCGCCCTCGCGGTGCTCGACCGGTTGTCCAGCACGTCGCGCCAGGCCACCCCCGTCACCCAGGATCCTAGGACGCCTTAGAGGGTGTGTGCGCGGCTACTGGTGCCGGTCGGCCCGGCCGCCGGACAATCGGAAGCGGAGCAGGAGGAGGCGCTGATGACCGAGCAGCCGTTCACCGAAGACGATTACGCGTTTCTGCGCCACGCGCGGTTCGGAGAGTTGCCGCCCGCCGTCCGTCCCGACGAGCGGATTGCCCTGACCGAGACCGATCCCGGGCGCGACCGGCCGGAGGAGTCCGAGGACCCGATCCGCTGGAACGTGCAGGGCTGAGAACGCGCGACGGGCCGCGGGTGTCGCCACCCACGGCCCGTTCTGGATGCGGTTCGGTCAGAAGACCGGCACGCCCTCGCGTACCAGACGCCAGTTGGGCTGGAAGAAGTCGGCCGGGTCGATGGTCCCCCTGGCCTGCGCCCAGTCGATGAGCAGCTGACGGATCTCCTGCTGCGCGTTGTAGACCTGGGTCTTCACGATGCCGGGGAAGTTGCCACCGCCGCTGCGCCGGTAGTTGTTCACGGCCACCACGAACTGGGCGTTGTCGGCCACCGGAGCGTCGGTGCCGGCCAGCACCAGGCGGGTGATCCGCTGCCCGACCGGCTTGGAGATGTCGATGTCGTAGTCCAGGCCGGAGAAGACGTCGTAGTTGTAGTCCGGCACGGCCGGGTCACTGATCTGCTCCGGGTCGACCGGGGCGCCCGGCGCGAGGGTGCGGAAGAACTTCGCCGAGTACTCCAGGTACGCGCGCACCTCGGCCCCGCTGAGCACGACCGCCTCAAGGGTGTTGTCGTACACGTACAGGCCGGCCACGTCGCGGATCTTCACGTCGCCGGCGGGGAAGACGGCGGTCCGGCTGAACGGCGCCGCGATCGACAGCACCGGCAGGTCCGCGTACGCGGTGCCGGCCAGCGCCGCGCCGACCACCTCGGTCTGAACGTGGTTGATGAAGTCCAGGATCGGCGTGTCCCTGTACCGCGACTGGGCCGCCGACAACTCCACAGTCGACGTGGCGACGACCTGGTTGACGTACGCCACGGTCTTCTGGTGCTGGGCCCGCACGGCGGCGAGCACCTTCGGGTCCTCGACCACAGTGTTGGTGTTCAGCATGGTGGCGGCCTTCTTGGTGATCGTCCACCGGCCACGCTCACGGGTGAGGGTGAAGTCCATCCGGGTTAGCCGCTGGCCCCACTTCGACGGCTCGGAGAGCAGCACCTGCGTGCCGGTGCGCTCGTTGGTGACGAACCGCTCGACCACCTCGTTGTGCGCGTGACCGAAGAGGATCGCGTCGATCCCGGGGACCTGCTGGGCGATCAGCGCCACCGGGTTCTCGTTCGGCAGCTCGGGGCCGTAGCTGGAGGTGCCGCTGTCCCCGCCGTGCGCCGAGATCAGCACGAGGTCCGCGCCGCGGGCCCGCATGATCGGCACCCACTTCGCGGCGGTCGCGATCATGTCGTCGAAGCGCAGCTTGCCCTCGACGTTGCCCTTGTCCCAGATGGCCACACCGGGGTTGGTCAGCCCGAGGATGCCGACCCGCAGGGTCGGCGCGGCGAAACCGAGGGAGACCTTCTTGATGACGTACGGCAGGAAGGCCGGCTTGCCGGTCTTCGCGTTGACGGCGTTCGCGGCGAGCGCCGGGAAGCCGAGCTGACGGATCCAGAGGTCCAGCAACGGCAGACCGTAGTTGAACTCGTGGTTGCCCAGGGTCACCGCGTCGTAGTCGATGACGTTCATGGCCCGTGCCATCGGGTGCTTCTCCCCGGTGGCGGTGATCGGCTCCTGCTTGGCGTAGTACGTCGCGAGGGGCGTGCCCTGGATCGTGTCGCCGGCGTCGAGCACCAGCGTCGCCTTGCCGCGCCGCTCCCGACGGATCTGGTTGATCAGGGTCGCCAGCTTCGCGACGCCGATGTCGTTCTGCTTGCTGTCGTCGTACTCGGCGTCGCGGTAGTAGTCCCAGTTGTAGACGTTGCCGTGCGTGTCCGACGTGCCCAGGAGGGTGAGGTCCCAGGTGCGCGGCCGGGCCGGGCCGGCCGCCTGCGCGGGCGCGGCGGCGATCAGCGGGGTGGTCGCCGCGGCCGCCGCGGCGACGAGCACCTGGCGGCGCGACGGGCCGGAGGGAGAGGTCATGACGTGCCTTTCCATGGGGGTGGACGCGCCTCGTGAGCGCCTTGCGCACCATAACCAGCACCGGGCACTCCCGCCACGGCAGCCCCAAACGGCGCTCCGGTTTTCGGAGGCGGACGACGGGTAGGGCGGTAGAGAACGGTTCGGCGTAGCGAGGAGAAGAAAGTGAGTGACCAGCACACCCAGCAGGATCCGACCAGCCAGTACGGCGGGCAGTCCGGTCAGCCCGCGCAGCAGCAGTCAGCGCCCGGCTCGACCGCCGAGATGAACCCCAAGCCGGACCACGGCGAGGAGTCGTACCGGGGTAGCGGCAAGCTCGACGGCAAGCGGGCGTTGATCACCGGCGGGGACTCGGGGATCGGCCGGGCGGTCGCGATCGCCTTCGCCCGGGAGGGCGCGGACGTGCTCATCTCCTACCTCAGTGAGGAGGAGGACGCCGACGCCCGGGAGACGATCCGGCTGGTCGAGGCCGCCGGCCGGCGGGGCGTGGCCGTGCGCGGTGACATCACCGACGAGGCGCACTGCCAGGACCTTGTCGATCGGGCGGTGCGCGACCTGGGCGGCCTCGACATCCTGGTCAACAACGCGGCGTACCAGATGTCGCAGGACAAGGGGATCCTCGGCATCAGCACCGAGCAGTTCGACAGGGTGTTCAAGACCAACCTGTACGCCATGTTCTGGCTCTGCAGGGCCGCCATTCCGCACCTGGCCGAGGGGTCGGCGATCATCAACACGTCGTCGATCCAGGCGTTCGACCCGTCGCCGCAACTGCTGGACTACGCCACCACCAAGGCGGGGATCGCCAACTTCACCAAGGCCCTCGCCGCCGACCTGGCCGAGCAGGGCATCCGGGTCAACGCTGTCGCGCCGGGCCCGGTGTGGACGCCGCTGATCCCGGCCACCATGCCGGAGGAGAAGGTGAAGCAGTTCGGCACGGACACCCCGGAGGGGCGTCCCGGGCAACCAGCTGAGCTGGCGCCCGCGTACGTCTTCTTCGCCTCGCAGGAGTCCAGCTACGTGACGGGCGAGATCCTGGGGGTCACGGGCGGTCGACCGACCAAGTGATCCGCCGTCGGGTGGGCGCCCGCTCGGGGCGCCCACCCGGTCAGCGGGGCCAGGCGGCGAAGCGTTGCCGGATCTCGGCGACGTCGGCGGCACCCAGGCCGTACCTGCCGAAACGCTGGTCGGAGAGCCGGTCCAGGTAGCGGCCGGCGGCCCGCACGTCGTCCGGGTCCAGCGCGGGGTCGACCTGCCGTGCCAGCACCAACAGTTCGGTCACGTCGTAGTGGTCGAGGGCCGCCGCCACGTCGATGAAGTCACGGACCTCCCGACGGTTGACCAACGCCGCGATCTTGTTCGCCACCAGGTCACGGACGTCCATCACCGGGCCGAGGTCCATCACCACCGGGCTCTGCTGGCGGTCCAACCGGGCGAGGCTGAGCCGGATCTGCCGTCCGTCGCGGCTCACCAAGAAATCCTTCATGTCCTGCTCGTACCCGTCGAACAGCTCGGCCAGCTCACTGTCCGGGTCGGCGTCGCTGACGATGAACCCGGCCCGTTCCAGGGCCACCCGCACCCCTGCCGACGCCGCCGCTGCGGCGCCCTCCACGTCCGCGAAGAGGTCGACGTCCTCCGTCGGTCGGGCGACCAGCCCGTGCGCCGCCCACGCCACCCCACCACCCAGAACGAACCGGTACGGCCCGGCGGCGGCCAGCGCCACCCGGGCCACCTCCCGGTAGAACTCGTGCAGATGAGGTTCGGTCACGCCGCGCGCAGGCCGCGGTGCCGGCTCTCCCACGCCTGGCGTACGCCCCGAGGCAGGTTGAGCAGTCGCCACACCCGACGCAGCGTCCGCCCGTTGATCAGAGCCCGCAGATCCTCGGCCCGGGTGGTCTCGCGCAGCACGTTCTCGTACATCCAGAGCAGCTGGTCGGGGTCGCCGAGGTCGAAGGTGCGCTCGGCGTTCCACATCAGCCGTACCGGCAGCTCCACCACACCCCGGGTGGGGCCGGCCAGCTCGGTGAGCGTCCGCGCCACCACAGCGGGGCGACCCGGGCGGGCCAGGAAGGCCACGCCGGTCGCGGTGGGGGAGACGGCCTGCATGGTGTCAGGGTAACGCCCACCAAAGCCGGTGTCGCTCAGGTCGATCCCAGAGCGCCGCTCCAGGCGCGCCGGCATGTCCCCGCCCGGCGGCGGATTCTGTCCGGTTTGTGGGGGCTGGTGCGTCCGGGTTGGTCGTGATCGACTCGGGTTTCATGATGTCGGGGTGTCCGGGTGTCTGGGATGCCCCGACTTCCGTGTACCCGAGTGGATCAGCCGAGTGAGGGTCGATTCGACGCCGTGGACGGGGCGTGGTGTGGGTGGTTTGGTCGTTGGTGGGTGGTTGTGGGTGGTGACCGGGCGCACCTTCGGGCTGGAATCATGGCGGGGTCGGGGTCGTTACATTTCCTGACGATCGCAGTACCACCGACTCGCCGCCCGACCCGCGGGGGCTGGTCGCGCAGGTTGGAATGCCAGCCTCCACCCGGTCGTTGCAGTCCCCCCGCGAACGACCGACGGGCACCGCCTCGTTGAGGGTGCCGGCAGGTGGGCCACCCGGAATGACCCCGGCCCCCGGGTCGTTACACGAACGAACGAACGACCGCCTGGCACCGCCGCGACGACGGCGCCGGCTGGATGGGCCGCCCCCGGAATGACCTCGGCCCCCGGGTCGTTGCAGTCCCCGCGAACGACCGCCTGGCACCGCCACGATGAGGGTGCCGGTAGGTGGGCCGCCCCCGGAATGACTCCGGCCCCCGGGTCGTTACATCTGGACCCCGGCGCCACGAGCCCCTGCTCGCCAGGCCGCCGACACCGACGCCTGACAGGCGTCACCCCGCAAGACTTTCCCCTTGCATGTGCAGCGCCGGACGAGGTGCTCACACCCTGCCGCCGCCCCCTCTTGGCGGTTGGGTGTTCTACCCCCGAAGGAGCTACCCCTGATGAACACGATTTTCCGTAAGAGCATGCTGTCTGTTGCTGGTCTCGCGTTCGCCGGTGGTGTGTTCGCTGGCCCGATCGCCGCTCACGCCGCCACCCCGGCCGATGGCAAGCCGGTCGCCGTGACCGTGCAGCAGTCGGCGCCGAAGCCGCAGGGCGAGCAGTCCCACATCACCGTCAACGACGAGCAGGCCGCCAACGTGAAGGCGATCATCGCCGCGACGAAGAAGGCCGGCCTGCCCGAGCGGGCCGCGGTCATCTCGATCGCGACGAGCCTGCAGGAGTCGAAGCTGGAGAACCTGGGCCACCTCGGCGACATGAATGATCACGACTCGTTGGGCCTGTTCCAGCAGCGCCCGTCCAGTGGTTGGGGTACCCCGGAGCAGATCACCGACCCCGCCTACTCGACGACCGCGTTCCTGAAGGGTCTGAAGCAGGTTGATGGGTGGCAGGACATGCCGCTGACCGACGCGGCGCAGACGGTGCAGGTGTCGGCCTACCCGGACGCCTACGCCCAGTGGGAGCAGCAGGCCACCGACCTGGTCGCCCAGCACTGGAACAGCTGACCCGCAACCACCCGCACGATAAGCACCCGCACGATAAGCACGCACGCAGCAGCGCCGCACGACACCGACCGCTGGCCGGCACCCCCAACCCGGGGTGCCGGCCAGCGGCGTTTCCGTTGCGTGCGGCAGGGACATGTCACTGGCCACTGGTCATTGTTCGCGGATGCCGCGCCGCTGAGTGTCCGCCGGAAGTGGATGCCGCGCCGCTGAGTGTCCGCCGGAAGTGGATGCCGCGCCGCCGGAAGCGGATGCCGCAGTCGGGTCGGTGGCTGCCAGCAGATCTTGGACACTTCCCGTTGCGTGCGAACGGAAACTGTCCAAGATCTCGCGGGGGGCATGGCCGAAACGCGGCGCGACGGCGGATGTCGAGGTCGTGAGGCGACCGGCGGTGCAGCGATGGGCCTGAGGGCACCCGGCCCGGCGAGGGCGAGGGCGGGGGCGGGGGCGGGGGAACAACGCGGGTGGCGGGCTGGTTGTGGAGGGTGTCGGTGTGACTCAGTGTCCCCGGGCCTCACCTAATATCGC
>NZ_JBEXGE010000083.1:0-9426 GCF_040607155.1 Micromonospora sp. NPDC005324
TCACGCAGCACAGGACGATAATCGCGGGCCATACCCGATTCTCTCAGAACCGCCGCTGACGACCCCGCAGGGACACGTCATTCTGCGACAGGCTCCGAAAGGCCAGGAACGGGATGAACTCGGCCCAGGCGTTGTCCCACAACCGGATGATGGCCGCATACTTTGTGCCCCACGCCTGCGTGAACTCGGCGAACCGTTCCCGGGCGGCGGCTTCGGTCGCCGCCGTGTAGACCGGCTTGAGGGCCTTGGCGATGGCATCCCAGTGCTGTCGCCCGGCGTAGCGGAACGAGGCCCGCTACAGGTGGATGATGCAGGTCTGCGCGACCGCTTCGGGCCAGGTCTGTCCGATGGCGTCGGGTAAACCCTTGAGTCCGTCGCAGACCACCATGCACGCGTCCGCGACACCCCGGTTCTTCAGCTCGGTGAGGACGCTCAGGCAGAACTTCGCGCCCTCACCGCCGTCACCGGCCCAGAGCCCGAGGATGTCCCGGTTGCCGTCGACCGTGACCGGCCAGGGCCACGTAGGTCGGCCTGTTCGCGACCTTCCCATCACGTATCTCGGCCAGGTGGGCCTGGATCTCCCCGGTCGTCAATCCCTTGGCCGACAGCGAGATCACCATGTCCTCGACGCCGGACAGCCGGCGCTGCCGCTTACGCATGATCTGCGGCTCGAAGCTGCCGTCCCGATCCCGAGGCACCTCGATCTGCACCGGGCCTACCTCGGTCAGCACGGTCTTGCCCCGCACTCCGTTGCAGGAGTTCTGACCGTTGTTCCCGGCTGGGTCGCCCTTGTCGTAGCCCAGGTGATCGCTGATCTCACCGTCCAGAGCGGCCTCCAAGACCCGCTTGGTCAGCTGCTGCAGCAGCCCGCCCTCGCCGGCAAGCTGCAGACCAGCCGCCCGGGCCCGTTCCACCACCTGCGCGACGAGCTGCTCATCGACACCATCTCCTGCCGGCCGCGCCGGTCCACGCTTCGCCACCCGGTCAGTATCGACCTCGGTGATCACGACATCCGTCACCAGGTGCTGCTCCTTGACCAGGAGTTACACCGTTCGTTTTACAGTCCCCAACAACACGGCCGCGGTGGAATGGGTTCGAATTCCAGCAGCAGGGCGTTTGCAAGGTAGAGATATGCCCGCTCTAGGTGATTCCTGGTATTTGTAGGGATCGGCGTGGGTTGCGGCTGTTTTTCTCAAGGGCTGGCGCGATGGCGCTGACCCCGGTCAGGCGGAGCAGGCTGATCGCGGTGTTGCGTAGCGTGGCCAGGGCTCGGGGTGCGTTGCCGGTCCGCAGGCGGCTGGCGTCTTCGCAATAGGTGGTGTCGCGGATGTGGTGCAGGACTTCGATGGACCAGTGGCCGCGTAGCCAGTCGGCCAGTTCGGCGGGCCCGGCCTGGTCGGCGGTGAGGTTGGTGATCGCGTAGAGGGTGACGGTGGACCAGCGGTCGGAGGCCGGGTTGTGGCGGCGGCGCCGGATCCGCAGGGCCTGGCTGGCGTGTGGGAAGTCCAGGGCGAGGCGGCCGAGACAGGTGACGGTCTGCAACCGGCGGATGTCATGGCGGCCGTGCCCGCGGTCGTGGGTCTGGTCCAGAACCGGGATCTTCGCCCATGGCACGGCTTTGATCTGCCGATACAAACGTTTCTGGTTGCCTTTGACGACGAAGACGTAACCGGCTTTCTCTGGACCAGCCACCGGGCATGGTCGCGCTGAGTATGCAGCGCGTCTGCGGTGATGATCGCCCCGGCCAGGTCGAGGGTGTCCAACATGGGCACGAATCTGGTGATCTCGTTCGTCTTCCCGTCGACGTCGCTCTGGGCCAGGACAATCCGGTCACGGTGATGCACGGCGGCGAGTAGATGCACCTGGGCGCCGACGGGACCGCTGCCCCGCAACGTCTTCCCATCAACGGCGATCACCCGCCGGCCCAGGCCGCGAGAACCTGGGCGGCTGATCAGCCATCGAGACACTGCGGCATCCAGGACGTCGGCGTCGATACCGGCAAGAACCCAGCGGCTAGCCCTACCCAGCGTGTGCACGCCGACGCCTATCCAGGGCTCTCGTGTTTGTCGGTGTTAGGTGGTCGCTTGGCAGGCGCTCGGCAGCCGGAAGGCGAGGCTGTTCGTGGCTAAAGGCGAGGGGGTCGCGCCTTGCCCGTTGCTCGGGGGCCAACCGTGGCACGTACGCGACAGGACCACGGCCGCGATGCATCACGATTCACCGGAGCGCGGCGGGGCCACCCTCCAATCCATGATGCCCCCGGTACCGGCCCGGCGTGTCATTCAAAATCTTGCGGAAAGCGAGATGGAATCCCACCGAACTCTTGTACCCCACCAACTCGGGTATCGAACTCAAAGGGGTTTGCGTGTGCGTCAACAGTTGAACCGCCTCCTGCATCCGACGTCGGGTGAGATGCAGCGCCGGCCCTTCTCCGACGAGATCCCTAAACGTCTTGGCGAAACTCGACCTCGACATGCCGGCCCGCTGCGCCAGCAGGTTCAGCGTCCAGGGCTGCTGGAACTCGCCGTAAATGACCGATAGAGCACGGCTTACCCCGGGGTGGGCCAGTGCGCGTAGGGCCGGTGAGTCGACCGTCAGATTCCGCAATGCCACGCGGAGCGCGAGCACGAATACCATCTCGAAAGCTCGCAGTGTCACCAACGGGCTGCCCGGCTCGCGTCGCTCGGTCTCCGGAACCAGAGACTCCAGCGTACGGAGCAGGAGCGGCTCGCTGTCGAGGTCGGGTTTGCCCAGCACGAAGACCGGCGAGAGCGACCGGTACAGCGGGGCTTCGCCACCGAGGTCGTAGTTGAGGCTGGCGCACATGAGCTCGGTAAGAGCACCCTCGTCGCCAATCCGCACAATTGCTGACTCGCCGAGGCGGCGCTCGGGGAGCACACCGCATAACGGGCGAGCCGGGCCCGGTGATCCGTCACCTAATAAATGCGCGGTGCCGTAGGGGAAGATCGCCAGGTCGCCCTGTCGCAGGAGAATGGGTTGCTGACCCTGAAGCTTGACGTAACAACTGTTTCGCAAGGCGTAGTGAAGCACCGCACAGTGATCGTCGTCACCCTGCAGATTCCATGGGCCGCGCACGATCCATCGGCTGTGAAAAACGCTGACCAGACGTATCGGTTTGAGCAGTTCGGCCAGTACGTCACGATCATTCATGGATGATCCTTAACTAGAATCGGAGAGTTCTTTATTGATCGTACCGAAGCCTTCCGTGAATATTGCGAGGGAAGCGGGCCGCTCGGTCGAGACGAGCGGCATTCCGGTTGCGTATCGCACGAGAAGCCCACACACCGGGGCCTCCCTGGCGTTGCGCTGAGCTTCGCGGGCCGCACTCCGCTCCGCCGTCGATCACGGCTGCTGGTGTCACCCGCGATGACTGACGCGTCGCCGGCCGGCGTTCGAGCACGGGACGAGTAGGGAGGGGCGTCGATGCGAGGTTTCATCGCCGGGGCGGGCATCGCCGTCTTGACCCCGCCCCTGAGCCTGCACGCGGCCGGTCTCGACGACATCCGGGTGGTCGACGCAGCCCCGGAGATCCGGCCCCTCGGTGCCGGGATCAACCGCCTTCCCAATGCCGTTAGGGAACTCGCGGACCTCGGCCTCCAGGCTGCGGTGGGCGGGTCCGCCGTCCCGACCACCGAGCTGGTCTATTCCAGCCGGCACGGTGACGTGATCTGGCGTGAGCCGCGGGGCCGCGCGGCCGGTCACCGATGGCCGCAGTTGTCCGTGCACCGTGGGCACCTCCAGATGGTGCTGCTCGCCGCCGTCGAGGAACGACTCGGCGGGGGGCGCGTCGGCGCCGATGCCCGGGTCACCGACCTCCGATTGCTGCCCACCGGCCGGGTGCGGGTCACCCTCGCCCATCGCGCCTGCAGCACCACTACGACCGAGGCCGACGACCTGATCGGCGCGGATGGCATCCGCTCCGGCGTCCGCCGGGTGCTCTTTCCCGGTGAGGGACCGCCGGTGTGGCAACGGCAGGTGGTTTGGCGCGGCATCGCCAAGATTCCGCCGTTCGCCGACGGCCGATCGATGTTCGTCGGAGGCGACAGAACGCGGAGTTCGGCGAGCCCGATGGCGTTGCCTGAGTGGAGCCGAGGATCGTGGAAGGTGATCGCATACCCGATAGCGCCGCGGCTGGACGCCGCCGGCCTCGTCGACACTAACTGGGCGGTGGCCCGCACCTTCGTGCCGGGTGAGCTGGTCGACCGGGCGGGATGGGACCGGGTGGTGGATCCGGCGAAGCTGCTGGCCGCGCTCGACAGCTGGGTTTTCGATTCGCTCGATGTCGGTGCCCTCATCGCCGCCGCAGCTCCCTTCAAACAGGCCATGCTCGATCGCGATCCGCTGCCCCGCTGGACCTTCGGACCGGTGACGCTGCCCACGCGACGTGCCGATGGGGTCCAACGGCACCACCCAGGCGATCATCGATGCCCGCGCCCCGGCCAGTGCCGTGGCCAGCCAATCGGACATCAGCACCGCCTTCTTGGCCTACGAACGGGATCGGCGCGACCGGATGACGCTGCTCCAAGAATGCAACCGGGCACTGGGCCCGGAGGTGGTGGCCGCCATGGCGGACCGGCTCAGAAAGGTTTCCCGCACCGGCTCGTCGGTGCCCGACCTCGCCCCGGAGTTGGCCGAGATCTCTCAACGCTACGCGGAGCTGGGCGGCTTCGACGCCCTGACGGCCAACGCCACCTCCTCCTACTCGGTCCGGCGCCGACCGCGCCCGGCATGACCCGCCCGGCAGTCGGCCGGGTCCTGAACGTTGCCGGGCCACTGACAGGTCCACGCCACCAAACCGCCTGCCTATCCGTAATCGAGGAGACAAAAGATGACGCGAACCGGTGAGCAGTATCTTGATGCGTCACGCGACGGCCGGGAGATCTGGCAGGACGGCGAACCGGTCAAGGACTTGACTCGAAACCGCGCGTTCCGCGACACGGCTCGGTCCATCGCCCACCTCTACGATCTGACTCACCAGACCGAGTTCGCCCCGACGTTGACGGTCGGGTCCCCGTCGGGTGACCGTATCCACCGGGCGTTCCACATCGCCCGCGACTACGAGGACCTTGTCGCTCGGCGCAAGGCACACAAGATTTGGGCCGAGGCAACCTTCGGTTTCCTCGGCCGCTCACCCGACTACATGGCGTCCGGCCTCGCCGGGTTCGCCGCTCTGCCGGAGGTCTTCGCCGGCGCCGAGTTCGACGGTCGGGACAATGTCGCCGAGCACCACCGCCGGATGTCCACCGGTGATCTCTACCAGGCGTTCACCATCACCAACCCGCAGATCGACCGAACCAAGGCCGCATCCGAGCAGGAGGAGGACGACCTCTACCTGCGGGTAGTCAAGGAGACCGACGCCGGCATCGTGGTACGCGGCGCGAAGATGATCGGCACGGCCGCCGCTTTCGAAGTGGTGGTGGGCACGATCGAACCCCGGGCCCCAAAGGACGTGGAATACGCGCTCAGCTTCTCGATCCCGCTCGACACCTCGGGGCTGAGATTCGTCTCGCGCACCTCGTACGAGGCTAGCGCCCGGAGCGTCTTCGACAACCCGCTCTCCTCCCGGTTCGACGAGAACGACTCACTGCTCGTCTGTGACGACGTCGTCGTGCCGTGGGACCGGGTGCTGGTCTATCGCGACGTGGACGCCAGCCTGCGTCAGTGGTGGGCGACACCGACGTACAACAACTTCGTCCACCAGTCGGCCACCCGCTTCTGGACGAAGCTTGAGTTCCTCACCGGCCTGGCGATCCTCATCGCCAAGGCGAAAAACACCTACGGTCTGCCCGCGGTGCAGATTCAGATCGGCCGCCTGATGAGCTGGGTGAACATCGCCCGGTCGATGTTGATCGCGGCCGGGACGGAGTTCGTTCCCGTCCCGGGCGGCGAGGGCGTCATGATCAACCCGGAGATCGCGTCCGCGCATCGAGCGATGGCCGGTGATATCTGCCCGAAGGCGGTGGCCGAGGTGAAGCTGCTTGCCGGCGGCGGCCTGATCCAGCTACCCGCCTCCGGCTACGATCTGCTGCACCCCGAGCTGGGGCCTGTGCTCGCCAAGTACGTCCGCTCACCCGGCCACTCGGCCGAGGCGCGGATCAAGCTGCTCAAGCTCACCTGGGACGCGCTGGGTTCGGACTTCGCCTCTCGGCACAAGCAGTACGAGCGGTTTTACCACGGCGCCCCGCACGTCTACCTGCCGGCGGTGGTGCGCGACGGCCGTCCGGACCTGTCTGAACAGCTCACCCAGTCCTGCCTGGACGGCTACGAGCTGGACGACTCAATGTACGGCGCCTCATGACCGGTCCGGACGTCTCTTCGCCTGGTGCTCCGGCCTCCGGTGCCGCCGGGGCGCCTCACCGGTGGCGGGCGCTGGCGGTGCTGGCCTGCACCCAGTTCCTCCTGATCCTCGACACGGCGATCATCAACGTCGCGGTGCCCTCGATCGGCGAGGACCTGCACATCTCGCCCACCGGGCTCTCCTGGGTGGCGAATGCCTACCTGATCACCTTCGGCGGGCTGCTCCTACTCGGTGGCCGAAGCGCCGACCACATCGGCCGCCGCCGGGTCTTCGTGATCGGTCTGGTCGTCCTCGCGGTCGGCTCGGCGGTGGGCGCGGTCGCGAACTCGGCCGGCTGGCTGATCGCTGGTCGGGCGATCCAGGGTCTGGCCGCCGCGTTGGCCGCCGCCGCCGCAATGGCGCTGGTGCTGAGCATCTTCCCGGAGGGCCCGGAACGGCATCGGGCCCTTGGTATCTTCGCCGCGATGGCGGGCGGCGGAGGTGCCGTCGGTACGGTCCTCGGTGGGGTGCTGACCGACTCGTTCGGCTGGCGCTCGACGTTCCTCATGAACGTCGTCGCCGGTGCCGTGCTTGTCGTCTTAGCCCTCCGGCTGGTGCCTGAGGTACGCGAGCCCCGGGGCCGCCGGGCCTTCGACGCGATCGGTGCCGTGACCGTCACCGCCGGTCTGGGGCTGCTGGCGTACGCGTTGGTATCGACTGGAGACATCGGTTGGCTCGCCGGTCGAACCGTCGGCGCGGCCGGTCTGGCGACGCTGTGCCTGGTGGCGTTCGTGTTCATCGAGCGTCGCAGCAGCAACCCATTGGTGCCGTTGGGCATCTTCCGGCGGCGGCGACTCCGTACCGCCAACATCCTGGGCGGGCTGGCACAGCTCGTCCTGTTCCCGACGTTCTTCTTGGTCAGCATCTATCTCCAGGACGTGCTCGGCTACTCCCCGTTGGGGGGTGGGCTCGGTCTGTTGCCGATGTCGCTGGTGGTGATCGCCGTGGCCGCGGTGTCCGAGCGGCTGATCGCCAGGTTCGGCCTCGATGTCGTGATGACGGCCGGCTTCGTCGTGCTCGGCGTGGGCATGCTCTGGCTGTCCCGCCTTTCTGCCGAGGGTGACTTCGTCTCCGAGGTGCTCGGTCCGACCGTCGTCCTCGGCGTGGGGTTGCCGCTGGTGACCGTGACGACAAATGTCGCGGCGACGGCGGAGGCGACCGACAGCGAGGTCGGGCTCGCCTCCGGGCTGATCAATACGAGTCAGCAGGTCGGTGCGGTCGTCGGTCTTGCAGTCATGGCCGGTGTGGCTGCCGCTCGGACCAGCCACCTGACCGGTGACGACCCGGCCCGCCTGGACGCCGTAGCGACCACCGCCGGCTTCCAGACGGCGTTCCTGGTGGGCGCGGTGGTCTCGCTCGTCGCGGCCGCGGTGGCCGTCCGGCTACGGCGGGTCCGGCCGGTGCCCGTCGGCCTGGCGACAGTCTCCCGACGGTAGTCCGGCGGACGATTCCGCGCCGGATGCAGCGGAGCCGGGCACCATCCGGACTCCACTGGCTGAGCGGACCCCGGTACGCCCGCGGGTCCGCTCACCCGGTCCTGACCCGAGCGGTCCTGGCCGGCAACGAGGACCTGGCACGACAGGTCCTGCACCAAGCGCCGTGTCCCCGAGGCGAGGCGCTCCTCCCACGCACGCGAAGGAACTGAGGAATGACAGAGCAGGGCAAGCAGTATCTGGTGTTCGGCGCAACCGGTGGCCAGGGTGGCGCGGTCGCCCGGACCCTCGCCGAGCGGGGCCAACCGGTGCGTGGATTCGCCCGCCGCGGCGCTCAGCCGGCCGACTCGTTGGTCAGCCTGGTCACCGGCGATTTGGCCGACCCGGCCGCCGTGCGCGAGGCGTTCGCGGGCGTCACCCACGCCGCAGTGACCCTGCCCCTGGTGTACGACGCGCAGACGGTTGCCGGCTACGCCCGCAACATCGCGGACGCCGCCCGGCAGGCTGGCGTGCAGCAACTCGTCTACAACGCCAACACCTGCATCCCGGGCGAAACCACGCCGTACCCGGCGTACGAGACCCGGCGGGTCGCGGAGGCGATCCTGGCGGTCAGCGGTGTCCCGCTGGTCGTGCTGCGCCCCCCGGTGTATCTCGAGAACCTTTTCAACCCCGGGGTGGGTGGGGCGCTGGTGAACCAGAACGTGCTGGCCTACCCCTTGCCCGCGGACCGGCGGGTCGCCTGGTTGTCCCACGACGACCTGGCGGCGGCGATGGTGGCGGCTCTGGACCGTCCGGACCTGGCCGGCAGGGTGGTGCAGTTCGGCGGCGGCGAGGTCGTCACCGGACCCGAACTGGCCGCGATCTTCTCCACCGTCCTCGGCAGGAAGATCAGCTACCTGGCTCTGGGGGTCGACGCCTTTCAGGAGGGACTGACTTTCGCGCTGGGCGCCGAGGCGGCCACCGGCGTCGCCGGCATCTACCGCTGGGTCGGCCAGGGGGCCGGTCGTGACCTGTTTGACCTGGAGCCGGCGACGATGTCAGAGGTTCTGAACGTGACTCCAACGCCGATCGCCGATTGGGTCGCGGCGCGGCCGTGGCAGCAGTTCGCCCAGAAGGAACAGGCGGAGCGTCCCTGAGGACGGTCACCCCGGGCAGCCCGGCAGGCCGATGGAAGTCGGCCGGTCGGGCCCCGGTGGTGACAGCCACCGCTCGCATTCTCGCGGCGGCTCCAGAGCACGATCTTCGGGGGAAGGAAGTTGACACATGTGGTCAGCACGACGGCAGGCGGGGGAGCCGGTCGCGGTGATCGGCGCAGGGTGCCGCCTTCCCGGCGCGGACGGCCCGGCGCAGTTCCGGCAACAGGCGCTGGAGGACGCAGGTCAGCTGCCGGAGAACCTCGCGGGCAGCCGTACGGCGGTATTCGTGGGCCAGAGCCAGGCTGACTACTGGGATCTCCAGAGCCCGCGACTGGATCGGCTCGGATTGGTCTCCGTCCTCGGCAGCCAGCAACGCGGCATGGCAGCCGGCCGACTCTCGTGCACCTTAGCCTCGGTCTTTCATGAGTGATTGATCTTGGTGTTGTGGGTGCGGCTGTCGGTGTTTCTGCCGGTGGGCATGGTGTGGGCCCGACGCGGGGCC
>NZ_JBEXGE010000084.1:0-8450 GCF_040607155.1 Micromonospora sp. NPDC005324
GTGATCGCGGGTCGGGACCAGCGTCCCGTCAACGATCGCGATCTGCTCGACCGGCCGTTTGCGCACCGGCGCCAGGGCCAACAGCGGCGCGAGGGCGTCGATGACCCGATGCGCCGCGGAGCGCGACACCCCGAACAGCGGACCGATCTGGCGCATCGTCAGGTTCGTGCGCCAGTACGCGGCGACCAGCAACACCCGATCGGGCAGGTCAAGAGCCCACTGCCGGCCCGGCCGGCCATCGGCGACGCCGTCACGCTCAGCGACCAGCCGGACCAGGCTGCGGAACTGGGCAGGCTGCAACCCAGTAAACGGAAAGATCCACTCCGAGCCAGCTGCCGTGATCACCTGCACCCCCGGCATCCTGCCCGACCATCCTCAACGGACAGACACCAGGGTTACGAGACATCCCTTACTCGCGACCTGGCTCGGGTTCTGCCCCCTCTTCCACCAACTCGTCCCGACCTAATAAAGCACTACTAAGACGTTCGGAGCTCCCGGCGCATGCTGACTCGGGGCCAGCGATCCAACCCATGCTGCGCCTCTCGTTCTCGAACCGCTCGCAGGCCAGGCGTCAGTTCATCGTCACCGAGGCACCGAAAACCGCACCTTTCGTAGTACGGCTTGTTCCACGGCACATCTCGAAAGGTCGTCAACGTCAGTGCCGGGAAGTTCATATCGGCTGCCAGACCGGAAGCATGGTCGATCAGAGACCGTCCGATCCTGCGGTGCGCATAATGTGGGTTCACCGAAACCTGTTCGATGTGGATGTTGTTGTCGACCAGATCCATGAGCATGTAGGCGACTGGATGCCCCGCTTCGTCCGCCGCGACCCAAGCTCTGCCTGCATCGCGGTACTCGCCCAGAATTTCGACGGGCAACGGCGCGTCGTCGGCGATTTCCGGCATTCCGATCTCGCGGAAGCACTCTCCGGCGGCTCGCTCGATGCCTTGAAGCACATGCAGTTCGTCGATCTCCGCCGGCCTGATACGCATGACCTAATTGTACCTTTCTAGATGATTGACAAAACCTTCGGGGGGATTCCGAGGGGTTCAGCCCGGCAACCCGTAACCTACTCGCCCTGCGTCTTCGTCTCATCGCAGGTGAAGTGGTGGTGGTACGTCCGAAGTCGCTCACGGGCTTGTTGGGCCCTTGGATCGCCGAGGCGGGTGAGAGTTTCGAATGCTTCGTAGCAGCATTCGGCGGCATCTGCATGCCGACCCATCGTCCGGAAGGTGGCACCCAGGTGCAGTAACGCCGTAGCGGCACCCCGCTCGCTCCTGAGCTCACGGGCGATGGCAAGCCCATCCGAGTGGTGCTCTACTGACCGATCATATTCGCCGAGCTTCTCATAAGCCCGGCCAAGATTGGTCAGGTTCGTAACTTGGGTAATGGCGTCACCCCCGCGTCTGTTGATGTCAAGCGCCTGTCGCCAACAGTCAACCGCCTCCTCCGTCTGCCCCCGCATCAGATGGATCTCACCCATGTTGTCGAGACTTGCCGCTCGCCCGCGGTCGTATCCGGTCTTTGTCGACAGACGGAGCGCTTCGCTACTTAGCCTCTCCGCTCGGTCGTAATCTTTTTCCTCGTTGGCGAGCATCGCAAGATTCCCCATAACCTTGGCCTCGCCGAGTTCGTCGCCGCAGCTACCGAAAGTCGCGATGGCTTGATCGTAGGTGAGCCGAGCTTGGGGAGCATCACACATCTCCGCATAGCAGTTTCCCAGAGCATTCAACAGGTGACCCTCGAGGCCTCGATCAGCGATGGCCTGGGCCGCGGTGATCGCCACCGTGTGACAGACGATGAGATCGCTCCACCGCTTGTAATAAGCGAGGAAAGAACCCAACAGGTATGCCACGCGTCCGGCAAGCTCATTGGCGCCGATACGGTGCGCCCACGCGGGCAGGCCCGTCAGGGTCAGATATTCGGTCTCGCACCATTGAAAAGCGGCTCGATGATCGTCAAACCGCATCGGACATAGCGGGCTGGCGCTCTGACTCGGGGCCGCTCGGAACCGATTTGGCGCGAAGATCTGGTCGGCGTTGTGCAGGCTCCGTTCAAACCACGTCAGTAGTCGTAGTGCCGCGTCCTCCCGGTCGGCTGCCGAATCGTGCCGACCCGCCTGCTCCACCGCATACGCACGGACGAGGTCATGAAGTCGGTAGCGGTCGAAAGAATGCTGCTCCACCAAGTGGTTGGCGACGAGTCGGTCCAGGTGCCGCTGAGCGTCGTCAACGGTCAGGTCGCATAAGGCTGCCGCGGCCGGCAGGCTCAGGTCCGCGCCCGGGTAGACCATGCCGACCAACCGGAAGACGCGCGCCGCCTCCGGGTCAAGGGCGTTGTACGACCACGACAAGACGCTACGCATGTCGCCGATCTCGCCGTCGTTAGTACTGAAAACGTCGAGTGGGCGCTGTACGCTGCTCAGCTCGTCCACCACCTGGGCGAGCTTTACCGAGGGCAGGCGCGCGACGCGTTCACCGATGATGCGCAGCGCCAAGGGGGAATTGTCACACAGCATCGACAGTCGACGTCCCTCCGTTCCCTCAGCATCGATCCGGGCTTGCCCGGCTAGCGAGGCGAGGACCCTCAGCGAGTCCGCCATCTCAAGCCGCGCAACGCTGATCCGTTCGGCCGCCTCACTTGCGACAAGCCCGCGAAGTTGATTCCGGCTGGTGATTACCGCTAGGCAACCAGCGCCGGGAAGGAGAGCGCGCGTCTGCTCCGAGCTCCGGGCATTGTCCAGGAGAACCAGGACCCTGCGGGACGCGGTTCGTGAGCGGAAGAGATTGGAACAGGATGCGACATCGTGTGGAATCTCGGCTTGAGGCGTCCCCAGGCTGCGAAGCATCATTGTGAGCGCTTGCAGCGGACCCACCGGAGCAAGAGTGCCGAATCCCTGCAGATTGACGTAAAGCTGGCCGCCCGGAAAAGCCTCGGCGGCCATCGTGCACCAGCGAACAGCGAGCGCAGTCTTCCCCAGACCCGCCGGACCATCGATGATCGCAATAGTCGGCGCGGAGTCCGCAGCCTCCGCCGCGACTGCGAGGATTTTGTCGAGTCTGGCGATCTCATCATGCCGACCGACGAAGTGGCTAATCGTCGGAGGGAGTTCACGGGGTTCGAGCGTGCCGCCAGGGAAGCGCGAGCGGTCAACCGAGGCAGATCCGCTCGCCTGATGTTCGCGGTCAAACCCAGTGCTGGAGATGTCCGCTGGTCCGTCGACGCCGATAGTCGCCTGACCCACCGGCTTCAACAGTCTGTGGTCGTGGTGGCCGTTCAGGATCGCTTGGTACATTTCCCGCAGTTCAGGGCCGGGATCAGTGCCGAGCTCGTCAGCCAGCAAGCGGTAGACGATGCGATAGCTTTCGAGCGCCTCGGCCTGCCGGCCGCTGCGGTAGAGTGCCGCCATCAGTTGCACCCAGAAACGTTCTCGGAACGGGTAGGCAGTTGTGAGGTGCCCTAGCTCGGGAACAACCTGATGGTCGCGGCCAAGCATAAGGTCGATCTCGATCCGGCGGTCCAAAGCGGCGAGCCGCCGCTCGGCTATGGGGGCTGCGTCAACCCTTCGGAGAGACTCAGAAGCGACGTCCTCGCAGACCGGGCCCCGCCAGAGCCCCAGGGCGTCTCGAAGCAGGCTCCATTCGGTTTCCAGATCGTTCGCCTCACTGGCTGAATGGAAAAGGCTCTCAAACTGCAGCAGATCAAGTTGATCAGGCTCGACCCGCAGGACATATCCGGCAGGCACCGTCTTGATAAGGTTGTGCGGTAGCAACGCCTGGCGCAGTCGAACGATGTTGGTCTGCACCACTCGGCGGGGCATTTGCGGGGACTCGCCATCCCACATCCGATCCGCCAGATGAGCCACAGACGTGTGCCGGTTCGGACGCAAGAGCAGCGATGCCAAGAGCACCCGAAGCTTACCGCCGAGCACGGGCAGCGGCTCGCCGTTCAACTCGATGGTCATCGGGCCCAGGACACTGAACCTAATATTGGTGGGCGTGGACTTATTGCCGTTCAGGGAACCGCTGGCTGCATGCATTCTACCGACCTCCGACGATGAATTCTGTCGGTCGCGCTGTCGATGTGATGGTCTGGGGAACCTGTCACCTGTGGTCTGGGCGCGAGCGATACTGCCTGTCCTGGTTTGAACGTGTAGCGATGTTTTCAGCTAAAGCTTTCTACGGTTATTCAATGAGCCAAAGCCCTGACGTCCTGGTCAATCAGTTCCATCAGAATCCCGTCGTGCCATGCCTGACCGGAGGCATCACGTTCGTACTTGCGCATCCGTCCGACGGGCTGGAAGCCGACGGCGGCGTAGCAACGGATGGCAGCCTCGTTGTCTGCGGCGGGATCGATGACAATCCGGTGATGCCTGCGGGCGCCAAGTAGATGGTTCACCAGCGTCGTGATTGCATCGCGGCCCAACCCGCGGCCATGCACCTTCGGATCGAGAAAGATGTCGACATTAGCATGGCGGTACTTCGGATCCAGTTCCTCGCCGTACTGAATCAGTCCTACCGTAACACCTGACTCTTGTACCGCGTATCTGACTTCATCGGTCTCCTCCAGAGGCCAAGTAGCATCGATGTTGTCGTCTCCCCAGCGATGCCACACCTCCGGTGTTCTCAATATTCTTCGCACAACTCCGGCATGTAGTTCGCTGATAGGCTCGAGTGTTACTTGCCGCCCCCGCAGCACCTGATCTGTCATGTCGGAAATCCTTCCCCTCGTCGACCTTTACGTCATCTCGCGTCGTCGCCGTCGGGATGCTGCGTGGCGTTCTCCGGGAACCACTCCGCATCCCAAGCCGCAGCGACCCTGCATGCGATTTCGTGCTGATCGACGACAAGGACGAGTCGGTTGTGATGGTCGCTGTACTGCGTTTCGATGTTGACGCCGGCGGTAGCCATCCGAGAAGCGAGTTCCCCCATTTGGCCGGGGACGTCCTGACGTAGGCGCAGCATGACAACGTCACGCACCCACGTAACGTCAGATCCGGCGGCCTCGAGCGCGGCGCGGGCGGCAGTGCCGTCCTGGACCAGGAAATGCGCCAAGCCCATGCCGGACACGCAAAACACCCCTCCGCCTTCCAAGGACACATTGGCCTCACCCAGGGTGCGTCCGAACTGCGCCAGCGCGCCTACGCGGTCGGTCAACCTCACGTGCACGTCCTTCACGGCTGAACCTCTTTCCGATCCACCCGCACCACCGTCGGAACTAGTTGGGCGTCACTTGCGAGAGAGTTGGCGATAAAACATTCCGAGTGGGCTCGTAGGATCAACTGCTCAACCATCTCCACATCCTCCGTCTCGCCGATGGTCACAATTGGATTGAGGAATACCGTCGTGATCCGCATGGGTATTGAGTCGCGTGGCATGACAGCCCTTGCAGAGTCCTCATAATTAACGACTTCGATTTTCTGCATCGCCGCAATCGATAAAAAAGTGAGCATCAGGCAGCTGCTCGCCGCGATGGTGAGCAGCTGCTCAGGGTTGAGGTGCTCCGAGTCGCCGCGGAAGGTGGGATCCGCGCTGAGGGTCAATTGAGCGGTCGACGGCGGGGCAGAGCCGTAGTGCATCCTGGAGAATGCGCGGTATCCGTTTTTTGTTGAGCCCCGCCACCGAACCTCGGCCGCGAATTCGTGGTCTTGCAATTTGAATACCCTTTCCAGCATAGAAATGAGTTCGGAAGTTCAAGTGTGGTCACCCCCCTGCCTTTAGAAAAGCCGCAAGTAAGGCTATCGCTACAGAAGGTCACAAACCGACTGTCGGTTTGTAAATGTTACCAGGCAGTGGGTGGGCCTACGATGGGGTGGTGACAGAGGAGATGAGGGACCTGCGGGTGGTGAAGGGACACCAAACCCGGACACGGCTGCTCGCGGCGGCACGGGAGCTGTTCGGTCGCCGTGGTTACGACGACACGTCGATCGAACTGATCTTGCAAGCAGCGGGAGTCCAGCGCGGCGGCTTCTATCACCATTTCGGGTCAAAGCAGGCCGCCTTCGATGCAGTACTGGACACCGTCATCGCAGAATTGGCAGTTGAAGTAGCTTCAGCAACGCCACGCGACGCCGATCCCCGTACGGTGCTGCGAGTGGGTTGTGCAGCCTGGCTCCGACTGTTGCTCGATCCCTCTGTCCAGCGCATCACACTTCTGGACCCGCCATCGGTCCTGGGGTGGAAGCGCTGGCGGGAGATCGACGAACAGCACATCCTGGTCAACCTGCGACGCACGCTCAAACGCCTCCCTTCCAAGACCACTTGCCCAGCGGAGGAGATCGATCTTCTGGCGCACCTTCTGCTGGCCGCCGTCGGCGAGGCGGCGCTACACATCGCCTCCTCCGATGCTCCCCATGCGGCGCTCGCCGCTGCCGACTCCGCGGTCGGCCGGCTCATCGATTCGATGGTCGATAAGTAGCCTGGGTCCCTTACCGGCGATATTCGTGTGCTGGCCGCCGTGGGATGAGAGCCGCAGCGGTAACCCAGCCCGCAGCGCTATCGACGGCGAGGCTACGGCGGCCGACTCGGCCGGCTCTGGGCCGTCGGCCTGTCCCGGCGAGCGCACGATGGCCAGTACAGCTATGCCGGCTACCAGAGCGACGATGCCGCTCAGGAGAAAGACCTCATCGAGCCCTGCAGCGTAGGCGCTTCGCAGCAGCTGGTCGACGGCGTCCCGCGTCTCCGGCGGGGTCTTTTCGAGGATCCCTGCGTACCCCCCGCCGATAAGCTGCCCGGAAGCCGCATCGGGCTCGGTGAACAAGTCAGAAGGCCCGAGTACGTCACGGGCCTCGGCGCTCGCGACGGTGGCGAAGATCGGAATTGCCACGGCGAAGCCCATCTGGCGGAACGTGTTCATCGCCCCGTTCGCCATACCGGCCCTATGCGGCGGTACGGCCGACAGTGCTGCGGACGCCAGCACCGGCGAGGCCAGACCCACGCCGAGACCGGTCACGGCGAGGCCCGGCACAAGTACCGCCCATCCGGAGTCCGGACCGAGTTGCATCTGCAACAGTGCTCCGGCGCCGACCAACAGCAAACCCCAGCCGATGGAGTGCCGCGGTGCAACTCGGTGCAGAAGTCGGCCTCCAACGGCCGAGACCACAAACCCCACGGCAGCAAGCGGCGTCAGCGCCAGTCCTGCGCTGATCGGACCGAGGCCCCGCACCGACTGCGCCCAGAGCGAGACGAACACGAGGCTGCCGAACGCCGACGCGGTGAGCACCGCGCCGCCGACCATGAGGGTCGAGAAGGACGGCTGTCGGAAGAGGCTCAAGTCGATGAGCGGGTTGGAGTGGCGCCGCTCCACGAGGACGAACACAATACCGGTGACTACGCCTGCGCCAATGGCTCCTGTGCTGACCTTGTCCGTCCATCCGTGCTCCGCTACGCGGATGAGTCCGTACACCACCGCCGAAGCCGCGACAGTGAATGTGAAGGTGCCGAGCAGGTCGATGCGTCGCCCTGCTAGTGGCCGGGACCTTTGAATGCCACGCAGTGCGAGGGGCACCGTGATCGCGACGACTGGGAGATTGACGAGGAAAATCGCCCGCCAGCCGAATTGCTCAGTAAGGACTCCGCCGAGAATGGGCCCAGCTGCGGCCGCTGCACCGTTGGCCGCCCCCCAGACACCGAAGGCCATCCCCCGATCGCGCCCCTTGTAGATGGAATTGAGCAACGCGACGTTGGTGGCATACATGGCCGCGGCACCAAGGCCCTGCACCGCTCGAGCCGCGACCAGAACGTGAATGTTGGGCGCCAACCCACATGCCAGCGAGGCCACGGCGAAGACCACGAGGCCTCCGATAAACACCCGGCGGTGCCCAAGAAGGTCCGATGTCGAGCCGACGGCCATCATGGTGGCGGCCAGCACCAGGACGTAGATGTCCACGGTCCACTGCAGTTCCGACAGCGAAGCGTCCAGCCCGTTGGCCAGCGCCGGCCCGGCGATGCTCACGATTGTCAGGTCAACGAGCAGCATGAACGTGCTCAACGAGATCGCCACCAGCGGCAACCACTTCCGCATCAACTTTCACCCTTCACTACGACCGGTCAAGCACTGCGCAGAGCCTGTCCGATCATGCGAGGGGCGCTGTCATGCGCCGACAGATCTGGTGGTTTCCGGCACGGCGACGTCATCCCCGGCTGATGCAGTCACTTGATCACCTCGGGCTGGCGCGAGCATGTGCGGGCGGCAGCGGCGTCGCGCCGCTGCTACCCCAGCGCACACATCGATCGGTACGTCCGGCGCGCAGGGTGGCCACGCCCCCAGCCCTGGTGTCCGCCTGCGCGCACGTCCCGCCAGCCGTTTGTGGCGAGCGTGCAGAGGCTAGCGGAGTGATCGGCGCGAGACTGGTCGTACAGAGCGCGGTGACCAGTCCGCCGGCGCGCAACCAGCGGCCCGCCGGCGGACCACCCGCGCACAAAAAAATGCGTCGAAGGGGTTGATGCCAC
>NZ_JBEXGE010000085.1:0-7839 GCF_040607155.1 Micromonospora sp. NPDC005324
ATCGACCTGTCGCTATCCATAGCGAACCTATCGGAAAGCCACCAACCAGACGCAACGCATAGATCAGATCAAGTTACTGCGGACCGCCCTCTCAGGCTGCTTCCATTCGGATGGCATTGAGCAGCGTGGACATCGCACACATAGGGTCACTCACCATTCAAGGCGGCGCAACCATGGACGGCTGGAAGGCAAAGTGCCCGTCGTCGACGATCACTGATCGAAGACTCATGGCCGGTCAAGCCCTCACCGATGTCATCGCCCTCGCTAGAAGGACGACGAGACGCCGTTCCCCATGAGCAGCCCGAAAAATACCTAGCCATTCGGCGATTGCCAGCCGCCCACCGATCGACGGCACCAGTGCGGGCCGTGGCCGGGAGGCACCATGAGCGGCCTTGCCGGATCGAGCGCCTTCCACGGACACCAGGTTCCGAATGCACACCGCGCATGCGGACAAGTTCGTCTGTCCGCATGCGCCTGCTGGCTCACGGCGCTTGTGTGTGCCTCAATTAAGTGCGGCTGTCGGTGCTTCGCCGCACTCGTCCGCATGATCCCGGAATGAGGAATACCTGTGCCTGCTCCGCCTCAGTCAACAACGACTCCGCCGCCCCTACACCGGCTGTGGCTCACTGTCGGTGACGGCCTCCAGATCCAACGGGTTCACCTTTACCTCGATGAGTGGCATGAGATTCTCACATCGGACGCGCCGTTGCCGGACCTAGAAGGCGGCGGCGTTGCTGCGGCGTTGGCGGCTAATCCGGTCCCGGACATCACGTCGGCGTCTAGCCGAATCGACGCTGCCGGACTTAGACCATTCATCGACCTCGCGGCGCGGTATGCGTTTCCGGTCGGGCCGACAAGCGCGTTGGGACCCACGGCACTGGCCCAAGCCAGCGCGTTGACGAGGCACGGTGTCCGTCAGGTAGTGGCCGCCGATCTCACTGCTGTTTGCAGCGCTGCTGCCTGGTTGGTCGGGTTCCTCGCGGTCATCCGTCAGAGCGGGGTCCACCACGTGACCCTCCGAACTGACAAGCCGCCTCTTGAGCTGGCAGTGCTGCGGGAGGCTTGCGGCGTCGTCGCACTTGGCATGGCCATCCGGGTGTTGGAGGAACATCTTCGCGCGGACGGTGTGACCGACGATCGCCTGCGTGGCGCCTACTGCCAGGCGTTGGCGACGAGCGTCACCATTGAACGCAGGATGCCGGAACTGTTGGAGAAGCTGGCCGAGCTGCGTCTCGTTGACCTGGTGTCGATGTCGGTGCCATGGCGGGGCCGATTCACGAAGTACGCCGGCGGTACCGGCGCGGGTCAGGTGGAGTGATGCAGCGCTATCCGTTCATCGTGATTGAAGGCTTGGACGGTACCGGGAAGACAACGGTACGCAAGGGCCTGTTTCGGCTGTGGGAAGGGCTGTACGGAATCACACCAATGTGCATTCTGACCAGCAACTTCCTAGCCGCCAATACCGCTGCGGACCTCGTGGAGGGCAAGTACCAACCGTCGACGGACAACCGTGACCGGTACCTGGAGGCTCTGGTGGCCGACAAGGCGGCGACGCTTGCTCAGTTGGTGCGACCGGCACTGGTGAATCGTCCAGTGATCAGCGATCGGTGGCTGGTCAGTGAACTGGCGTTCTTCGCCGTCAAGCACGACATGAAGCCGAGGGACACATACGAGCGGCTCGCTGCCGGTATCACCGAGCCGGTCGATGTGACACTGGTGCTCGATCTGGACCCGAGTGACTCACTGCAGCGAGCGCATGGGCGACAGGGTGACGCCGTGCGGGCGGACTGGGACGTGCTTGACGTGCAAGCGCGGGTGCGTCAGGTCTACACCGAGATCGTCAACGAGCCCGCGGCCTACCCGCTTTTGGGCAACGTGGCACACATCGACGCCAGCGCCAGCCCCGGCGCGGTCCTGAACCAGGTCTGGCGGGCCCTCATCGAGCACGACCTCGTGCCGCAGCGGTCCCGCGACGGGAGGACCGGTGAGCGCTGAACGCCTCCGTCGCGGCTTGACCGCACAAACCGGCACCCCGGTCCGGGCGGTCGGTGCGGTAAACGCCCTCGCCGCGACCGCCGCCTCCGGTGCTGGCTTCGACGCGCTCTGGGTCAGCAGCCTGGAGGTCTCCGCCGCAGCCGGGCTTGCCGACGCGAACGTACTCGGCGTGCGCGACCTGTGCGACGTGGTGCTCGCGGTCGGGCGCACTGCCCACCTACCCGTGGTGGTTGACGTCGACAACGCAGGCGGCTCCGCGGATTCGGCCCGCCGCTTCGCATTCGACCTCGCCCGAGCCGGTGCCGCAGCACTCTGCCTGGAGGACAGCGCCTACCCGAAGTGCAACAGTTTCAGTACCCACCGCACCCAGGGCCTCGCCGAGGCCAGCGTCGTCGCGGATCAGCTACGGGAGATGCGTCGGGCCGGCGACGATTTGGTGCTCATCGCCCGCACGGAGGCGCTGATCGCCGGTGCACCCTTCTCCCAAGCCCTGGACCGTGCCCGCTACTACGCCGAGCACGGTGCGGACGCGGTGCTGATCCACTCCCGTGACCCGTCAGGGGATGAGGCATTACGCACGGTGCGGGAATGGGCCGCGCCCGTTCCCCTAGTCACTGTGCCAACCGCCTTCTCTCACCTCGGTTGGCAGGAGCTCGGCCGGGCCGGGTTCGCCATGTGCATTTACGCCAACCAGCTCAGCCGAGCCGCACTGGCGGGTATGCGCGCCGCCGCTGCGGAGTTGGCCGGTACCGGCTCGCCTGGCACGGTGCCGCTGGCCACTGTCGGTGAGTTGCTGGCGATCGGTGATCCCTACGCCCGCGTGTGAGCCCAGCGCCCCGCCCCTCGTTCAGGAGGCTCACATGCCCCTACTGCCGCAGATCAGCGTGTCGGTGAAGGCCGCCGTCCTACGCGACGACCACGTGCTGCTGTTGTCCTACGACGACGCCAGCGGCTTCCACTACAACCTGCCGGGAGGCAAGGCCCGCGAGGGAGAGTGCCTGCGCGACGCCGTGCGCCGCAAGGTCGCCGAGGAGACCGGGCTGCGGGTGCGGACGGATCGGCTGCTGTTCGTCGTGGAGTACGTGCCCGAAGTCTGGCGCGGGGAGTTCGGCGACGTGCAGAAGGTGCAGTTCAACTTCCTCGCCGAGCCCCTCGACGACACTGCGCCCCGCATGTCGGATCCAGTCGATCCCGACCAGATCGGGTTCGAGTGGGTGCCGATGACCTCGTTGGCCAGCAAACAGTTGCTGCCACGTGTCGTCCCGCAACTGCTCGACGCACTCGGCGGGGACCGGAGCGACTGCCTCGTGGACCGGTGGTGACCGCGGTGAGCGGTCGCCTGGAAACGCTACGCGAGTGGTTGCTCGCCGAGCACGCCAACACCGTAGACGCCGACCGGCTGACCGCCATCGCAGCCCACCTACGGCAGACGATCGAAGAAAGCGTCGAGGGCGCGCTCGTTGAGGTCGGTTGCTATCGAGGTGCCATGGCGCTGTGGATGCGCGCAGTGCTGAACGATTTCGGCGACAGCAGGCGGCAGATTCATGTCTATGACTCCTTCGCGGGCCTACCGGCCCCAGGCGATCGGGACTCGAGCCACCTGAGGGAAGGCGAGCTGGTGAGCACTCCGGCGGACGTCGAGGCCACCCACGTCACTTGGAATGAGCCAAGCCCCGTGATCCATCCAGGCTGGTTCGCCGACACCCTGCCTCGCGAACTGCCTCACTCCATCGCGTTCGGCTACCTCGACGGGGACTTCTACGACTCCATCCACGTTTCGTTGACGGAGTGCGTTCCTCGGCTGAGTCGCGGCGGCGTGCTCATTATCGACGACTACGCCGACACGGTGTTGAATCCGAAGGCGTGGGACGGCCTCCCCGGCGTCAAGCGGGCCTGCGACGACTATTTCGGTACACCATCCCCTGTTGAAGTTCTCGTCGGTGATGGTGACCTCGCCTTCGGTCTGTACCGGCGGGTCGAATGAATAGCATCCTGCTCATCGAGGGCAGTGCCGACCCTCGTCCGCTGGCCCAGGCACTGCCGGGAGTGCGCGTCGAGGTACTAGACCGGCTACCGAGGACGTCCCATCCCGCAGTCGCGGCCGTCATGCGTTCCGGCACCCGGCTCACGGTCGGCCACCTCGACCACCTGCCGGCACTGCGACATGTCGTGCGACCGGGTTCCGGCACCGACAACATCGACGTCAGTGCGCTCGCGGCCCGCGGTATCACCGTTCACCGCAACCCTGTCGCCAACGCCGCAGCCGTCGCGGAATGGACCCTGCTGGCTGCCCTCAGCGTTACGCGCCGGGCGGCGCTCGGGCACAACGGCCTTATCGTCGGTCGTCACCTCAAGACTGCCTGCCTTGGACGTCACCTGGCGGAGCAACGCGTCGCGATCTGGGGCGCCGGTCCCGTCGGTCTCGCCATCAAGCAAGTACTGGGCCCGGCCGTGCAGGACCTCGCGTATGCGGCTTGGCCCTCGAATCCTCCGCATCTACCGCAGCAACCCGCAGAACTGCTGATCGATTGGGCAGATCTACACATCGTGGCACTGCCGCTACGCGAGACCACCCGATCGGCCGTTGGCCCCGCTTGGCTGGCACGCGCAAAGCGACGCAGCCCGGCACTGGTCTGCGCCGGAAGGGTAGAGACGCTTGATCTGCCCGCCTGCCTGGATGCCTTAGACGCCGGCACGCTAAGCGGCTTGGCCGTCGACGCAATCGACCCTGAGCACGTCGCCTCGCTCACCCGGCCGAGCGAGCCGCGCAACCTGCTGCTCACCCCGCACATCGGGGCACAGCGTGCGGACGTGCGGCGTGCCCTAGACCACTGGACGGCCGAGACCCTACGAGCTGTCTTGATGCCCTCGCGAGAGGAGGTTCGATGACCAGCTCGGCGGACATTCGAACCGAGATCGCGGCCCGCGTCGCAGCCGAACTGAGCAACAACCATGGCGTTGACGAGGTTTGGCTGGAGGGTGCCCTGGCTGTCGGCCTGGCTCACGCCGGCAGCGATATCGACCTGCGCGTCGTCTTCCACGACCGTCCGCCCATGCTGCGCTCTCGAATGGTGGACGGCGTACGGGTTGACCTCGCCGCATGTACTTACACCGACATCCAATCGCTGAGGAGCCTGGCGAGTTCCTTCGACGTGGGTTTCGACGACGTCGAGCGCTTCAGGCAGGTCCGCGCTGCGCTCGGGCAGCTCACCCACCTGCGGACGGCGCGACGGTACACCCCAGCAGGATGGCAGGTGGTCGCTACCGCGAGCGAAATTTCCTGCTACCGAAACTGGGTGGTCGCTGACCGGATCGAGTACGTCCTCAGCCTGGTCGAGGACCTCCTCGGGCTCGTCACCGACCAGCTACCTGCCGAGGCCGAGGTGGTCTGCCGCCAGCTGGAGGTCTGCCTTCTCGGCCTCGACCTCGTGGTAGCGGACCAACCGCTACTCGGCGACAAGTGGCTACCTTCCCTTTGGCGTCGAATCAACGATGGGCCACCACCGGCACTCCCCACCTCGGCATGGAATGCCGAGGACTTCTCCTGGTTTCCGGCCGTCCGGCAGCGGGTCACCGCCGCGCTCCTCCGGTGTTGGCCGGACATGATCGCCACCGAAGAACTGCCCCCGGCCGGAACGAGTGATCAGGGCTGGCTGCCCCAGCGCTACGCAGACGGCTGGTTCCTGCGTCGCGGCAACCAACGCGTCCGACTTACCCCCGGCCAGCTCAACGGCTGGCTGCGATTACACCGCGAGGGAGGCTGACGATGTCACCGACCGTAACCACTCCGGAGGCCATCTACCGACCCCTGTCCGCCACCGAGGATCGCCGGCCGGTCTCGGTTATCCTCAAGTTGCGCGGCGACACCTGCAATATCGACTGCCTGTACTGCTACGAGAAGCGTAAAGAAACCCCTGGTGGAGCCCGGCTCTCCGCCGATGACGCCGGCCGGCTGACCACGATCTTCGGTGATCGGCCGGTCGCTGTCGAACTGCACGGTGGCGAACCACTGACCATCGGCCGGGCCTACTTTGCCGAAATGCTCGACCGACTCGCGGCCCAACCCAACGTCGTCCGTGTGTCGATTCAGACCAACGCCCTGTTGCTCGACGACGCCTGGCTCGACCTCATTGACGCGCACTACCCGAACCTGGAGATTGGGGTCTCACTCGACGGCGACGCCGAGAGCAACGCTTGGCGCATCGGCTACGACGGCCGGCCCACCTACGACCGCGTCGCCGCCGCCCTGAACCTGCTCGCAACACGGGGCAAGCACGTAGGGGTGATCACCGTCGTCACCTCTGCCGTGCTCAACCGCGCCGTCGAGATCCTCGACCATCTCGCCGGATTTGCGGCTGTACGCGCCGTCAACCTCGTACCCTGCTTCGACGCCGCCGACATCGCCCCAACCCGGTCCGTTGGCGTACGGGTGCCGGCGAGTCGACAGCTGCAACAAGCGGCACTCACCGTCCCAGACCGGCCCGCCTGGGCAACCACGCCAGGGGAGTACGCGTCCTTCGTCCTCAGTGCGACCGCACACTGGATCAGCAGCGGTTTGTTCGAACGCATCAAGCTCGAACCAGCGGTCTCGGCCATCCAGCGTCTCACCGGCGCATCTGCCGCCATCTGCCACTTCTCCGCCGCCAAGTGCGACCACGTCTTCACCGCCTACCCCGACGGCCGCCTGGGCAGCTGCGACGAGCTACCAGGGCCGCAGGCCCAACTCGCCATGCTCCCCGAGGTCACAGAGGAAGCCGATCTTATTCGGGCACAGCGGCAGTTGCCGCTTCTTACCGCCGGCCGGTCGCTGATGGTGAAGTGCGCGAGCTGCCGCTATCGCGACACCTGCGGAGGCGGCTGCGTCGCCACCCGCTGGCGGGCGCACCAGCACTCCGACAGCGACGACGAATACTGCGCCTACCGGATGCGGCTAATTGACGGCGTCGCCGCCCTCCTCGCCGAACCCCATCGACCCGGTGCCATTTCCTGCCGCGCGGTGCGATGGCGCCCCCGCCTTCCCAACTCGATGCCCGACGTCGCCGGCTTCCTCGACCGCTGGGACGACCCCAGCCGATTGAGGCCAACAGTGATCCTGCGGCCCAGTGAACACGGCAACATCAACAGTGCAGGTTTGCCCGGTATCCACCCTGCCGACGACCTCGACCCGCAGCACCCTCAGTGGCGGGATGGCATCGAGCCCGCGGTCTGGCCACTGATCGACCTGCTGACCCGACGCTTGGGCTATGTGACATACGACAGCTGTCAGGGCCACCGGTACACCGACCTCGATCTGGCACCTGTCGGCCTGCGCGTCGGCGTCCTTCCGCGAGACCGCATCGAATCCGCCCAACTCAGCAACGTTCTGTGCCGGCTGCACACCCGAGCACGGCAGGTGCTGCCAGCTGCCTGTGAGCTGTTGGTCGGCCGGGACCGGCTGACCAGCGAGGCCACCAACCGCCAGTATCCGGTCCTCGATCTCGCCCTCGCCCCGACGGCTGGCTGGGACGAATATTTCGCCACCCTGAACGACGCAGTCGCCGCTATCACCGGCGCGATGGACGACATCGCCCGTGACGCGCGCGCCGACTGCGAATGCCGCTCCTGAGCCCGCCCACGTCTCAAGGACGGAAGTCATGATTCATGTATCCGAGACCCTGACCACCCACAGCGTGGAGAGCTTCCTCAGCCCGACCGACGTCGAACATCTCGCCACCGTGATGGACGAAGTCCTCGCCTCGGCTGGCACCCATGGGCTTGACCCGTTTCGACGGACAGGGTCGTTGTGTTGATTTTAGTTAGGCGGCTTGGTCGATCGGTAGCGGTTGTGAGCTGGTGGCCTCGAAA
>NZ_JBEXGE010000086.1:0-7592 GCF_040607155.1 Micromonospora sp. NPDC005324
ATCCTCAGCACCGCATCAGCATCGGTCATGCCCCATGATCCCTCGATGTGACGTCACCTGACCAGACGATTCAAGATCGACAGGACAGGCCCTAGCGCGATGGAGATGGCGAGACGCGGGTGCTCAAGAGATGACTTTGCGGAAGGCGTCTTTCTTGGTGATGAGGTCGCCGCGGAACTCAAAGAGGTCGCATCCGCGCACTTCCACCTTCCTGCCGTCGGGCAGGGTCTGGACGTATGACCATTCCGCGGTACCGTGGGTACCGTGGACAGTTACGGGACCTTCTCGGGATTCACTTGCCTGGTCGTGTTCGAGCATGCGGATGAAGCCCATGCGGACTTCCTCTCTGCCGCGGAAGGTCTCGCCCGGCTCCGGACCAACCGATGCACTGTAGACACAATCGTCGGCGATGTATTTCATCAATTCTTCAAGGTTCGCGTTACTCCATGCTTCCCCGAACGCAACCAGACGCCGGGCCGTCATTTCCTTGCTTTCTGCTGTCGGGCTTGAAGCCTCGACCTGACGTCGCTGGTCCATGTGGGTTGGTGGCCTCTTCGTGTTAGCCTGCGCGGACATGCAGTTATCCCTGGACTGGTTGGCTAGTGAGTGACTCTGGGTCAGAGAACTGACAGCGCTCGGTCAAGGTCTGCACACAGATCGTCAGGATCTTCCAAGCCAATGGACAGGCGGAAAAATGCGTCGCCGGCCCAATCGCGGTAACGGCGCAGATGTTCATCGTCCAACTGGAAGGTGGTTCGCTGCAGATCTGCGGTGCGCGCTTCCAATATCAGACTGCGAGACAATCCAAGAGACGCGGCGAAGGAAAAGATTCGCAAGTTTTCCTTCAACCCGGATCCGAACCGCTCGTGGTCCTCAACATGAAAGGCGATCATTCCCGAGGCCGAGCGCATCTGCCGCTGCGCGAGTTCATACTGAGGATGGGACGGCAGCCCGGGGTACCGCACCCGCGTGACCCTCGGATGCGCCTCGAGGAAGGTGGCAACGCGATGGGCTCGGTCGGCGTAGGCGGCCATGCGGATCGGCAGCGTCTCCAGGCCACGCATGATCAGCCAGCAATTGAAGGCGCTTAGCGACCCACCGAGGTGAACTGCGACGTCTCGGCGCAGAAGAGCCAGCGAGTCCGCAGGTCCGATTACCGCGCCGCCGAGAGCGTCGCCGTGACCGCCGATGTACTTTGTCAGCGAGTGAACGACGAAGTCGGCACCCATTTCTAGTGGGCGAGTTGCGACCGGGGTAGCGAAGGTGCTGTCGATGATAAGGCGTGCACCATGGCTGTGGACTAGGTCAGCAAGGCGGCTGATGTCAGCGAGCTTGAGGACGGGATTGCACGGAGTTTCCGCGTGCACCAGTCGGGTGTTCGGCCGAAGGGCTGCTGCTACGTCGTCGAGGTCGGTCATGTCGGCGACATCCACCTCGATACCATGAGTCCGCAGGAAACCCCTAGTGAACTCGGCGGTGCCGGCGTAACTGATGTCGCTCACCAACAGGTGGTCCCCAGGGTGCAGCAGTTGCAACATCAACCCTGAGATTGCGGCGATTCCGGTACTGAAAACGACTGCATCCTCTGCACCCTCCAGCGCCGCAAGCCTGGACTCCAGCTGGGCGGCGTTCGGATGGCCCTCGCGCGCATACGCAAACGGCACGGCGTCCTCCGTGCCTTCAGCGCTGAACCCGATCGTGCCGTAATCGGCCGCGAAGTTCGTCGAGGTAGCGATGTGAGGCCCGATCGCCCCGGTGGTTGGGTCGACTGACACGCCAGCGTGCACAGCTAACGTGTCGAAGCCAACGGCGTTGACGTCGATCGGCACAGCACCTCCAGTTGGTTCGATGCACTCTCAGGTGCACTATGATGCACCTTCACGGCTCGAAGGGAAAGATGTATGGACCAAGAGATGCTGCAGACGGTGGCAAGGTCGATCGGCGAGAAGGTGCGCGCCTACCGAGCTGCACGTGGCTGGACCTTGGCCGTGCTGGCCAGCCGTTCTGGTGTGAGCCGACGCATGATCGTTCAGATCGAGCAGGGCCAGACCAACCCGAGCATCAGCGTGCTTCTGCGCCTCGGCGAAGCACTCGGGGTCGGACTTCCGAGGCTAACGGCGATCGTGGATTCGTCACGCAGCCGCGTAGTCAGGGCTGGCGAAGCACCAGTGTTGTGGAGAGGAGAGCAGGGCGGCTTCGCGTCACTGGTCGCCGGGACCGCGGCGCCAGATGTGCTGGAGCTGTGGGACTGGGTTCTAGAGCCCGGCGACCGCCACGAGAGCGAGGCACACAGCCCAGGCACCTGGGAGCAACTGGTTATTCTCGAAGGCCAGTTGATCCTCCGAACAAGCGGCTCCACGGTGACCCTAGCTGCGCAGGACTCCGTCTCGTTCCCCGGGGACCAGCCCCATAGCTACGCCGCAGCGGCAGGAGCGGACCGGGTCCGTTTCGTATTGGCTGTAATGCAACCGGGGGTTGATCGCCTCAGGCTCCATCCAGATCCACGTCCGCAGATGAGAGAAGAAGCCGAATAATGAACGCTCTGGCCAATGCCAACCAGTCATGGATCGAGCAGACATACATCTGCCCGGACGTCACTGCATTACGCCCGGACTACTCAGTTGTATTGATCGTTGCGGACGGTCTGCAACCTGGCCGCTGTGACGAATTGAGTGAACGCGCACTAATTGCTGCGGAGAAGACCGCTCGGAACCTGCTGCACACAGTGCCCGTCACAGAAATACCACACATCGCGCAGTGGCGCGAGACTTACCGAAGATTTGGCGCTAACCCAAAACGTACACGACCAAGCGTGGAGGGGCTGATGCGCCGGGTCGAAAACGGACTCCCGCGCATCGACCGGCTTACCGACATATACAATGCAATCTCGATACAGCACATCCTTCCGGTCGGCGGAGAAGACTTAGACGCATATGTCGGGCCACTCCGCCTGACCAGGGCAACCGGCAAGGAGACTTTCGACACCACAATTGACGGTAAGTCAGAGACGGAGTTATGCGAGGCTGGAGAGATAGTCTGGCGCGACGACATCGGAGCGACCTGCCGCCGATGGAACTGGAGACAGTGCACGCGCACCCGCCTCGGACCGACAACGCATCGGGCGGTGTTCATTCTGGAATGGCTCACCGCCGTTGACGATTCTGGCCTTAAGAAGGCTTGCGAACACTTTCAGGAATTACTTCATACAAGCAATCCCGGCGTTCAGCTCATGAGCCGCCGCCTGGATGCACACCCGACCCCTGCTGGCGAATGAGACCCACCGGGACTTACCGGGAGACCCCGACTGAAGGTGGGTATCTACACACGGAAATATTTGCGATCGGGCTAGCGCTGGAGCTGCACCTAATAAACCTGGAGTCCCTGCTGGCCGCATACCACCTGGGCTCGTAATCGTTTCGGCGGACAGAGTCGTTGTGTTGATCTTAGTTAAGCGGCTTGGTCGATCGGTAGTGGTTGTCAATTGGTGGTTTCGAAAGCTGTAGGGCTGAGGTAGCTGAGGGTTGAGTGTCGGCGGCGGGTGTTCTTCCAACCTTCGATGTACTCGAATATGGCTTGGCGGGCGGCTTGGTGGGTGGGCCAGGGCTGGCGGCGCAGTCGCTCGATTTTGATGGCGGCGAAAACGCCAGCCCGTACTCAGTGCGACGAGTATTTCGTACTGGCCAGTGGAGAGTTCGAGCACGTCGAGCGCCCGTCTGATTGTCATGGCCAACTCGGCGGCGAGCAATGTGATGCGTTTCGGCAGCTCGGTAGTGGTGCTGACGACCTTGAGAAGCCTGCGGCCGCCATGATCGGACAAGCTCCGGTGCCCAGTCGGAGCGGCGATCTACTGTAACTCTTCTCGTTTATGATATACCATCCTGCGAGAACGCTATACAGCAAGAAAATTGGAGTGCGATGACAGCGTTTGTGATTTCCGAAGTCGAAGTTTGCGATCAGCGGCGCGCGGATTCCTACCGGGCGCTTGCAGCCGCGTCCATCGATCAGCATGGTGGTCGGTATCTCGCCCGAGGTCGTCGTCCTGAGGCGGTTGAGGGCTCCTGGCCAGACAAGTGCCAAATGGTGATCATTGAGTTTCCGTCGATGCAAGCAGCCCGGCGGTGGTATGCCTCGCCCGAATATGCCCAGGCATTGGAAATCCGGCAAGACGCCCTCGATCGCAGGCTCCTCTTTGTCGAGGGAAACATGATCGAGGGCCTCGCCGCCGCAGATCGATCGTCCTGACGTAATCACCAGCCGCTCGTGCTGTCGGCGCCTGTCACGTCCGCCGCCGTCGCGAGGCCGCCGTCAGCCCTCCGGGGTGGGTCGGAAAATCGGCTAACGCCTGGCACCAGCAGCGTTAGTACGCACGCTGCGGCGGTCAGCACCGCCGCTGCGATCAGGGTCCCCTGCGCTCCGAGCACAGCTACGGCCGGACCGGTAAGGGCATAGCCGACCGGTAGCAGTGCGAACGCACTGAGCTGGTCCAGGGCGAGGGCCTTGCCGAGCACGGCGGCGGGGATGGTTCTTTGCAGCGCTGACAGCCAGTAGATGAAATACAGCTCGACCGCGAATCCGCCTAGGGCGAAGCAAAAGGCGGTGAGTGGCAGACCCAGGGCGAATGCGAGGCTGGTTGGCAATAGAGCGTACGCCGTCAGAGCGAGCATGCTGACCATGCCGGGCCGGCTGGGCCGCCATCGACTGGCGAGGGCGATGGCGGGCAGCGCCCCGACGGCTAAGCAGCCAAGGACGACGGCGTACGCCAGCCCGCCGCCGAGCCGGTCCTGTGCGATGAGCGGCAGCAGGATCAGCGTGGGCGCAGTGCCGGCGAGCAATTGCACCGACACCGCTGCCATAACCGCGAGGACCCAGGGCCGGCGCCGCACCGCTTGCAGGCCTTCGGCGGCGTCGGCGAGGACGCCGGCCTGCATAGTCGGAGAGGCGAGGTCGGGGATGCCGAGCACGAAGACCGCGCCGAGGGCAAACATGACCCCGGCGAGGCCGAGCGCGGCGCGCAGTCCGGCGCCGGTAATTAGTGCCGCCCCGGCCAGCGCGCCGATGAGCATGGCGGAGCGCTGGACGACTGACACCAGAGCATTGCCGCGTTCGAGCAGCCCTGCGGGCAGCAGCGCGGGGACGAGTGATCGTACGGCGGGCCGGGACAGCGCCTCGGCGGCACCGCTCAGCGCCGTGACGAGCGCCAAGGCCGTAAGGGGCAGGCGGTCGAACGACAGCAGCGCGACGCCGACCACGCCAGCGCGCATAACATCCGCCGCCATTAGGATCCGCGGCCGGGACACCCGATCCGCGAGGATTCCCCCGACGAGCAGGCAGACGACGAGAGCGATTGCGCGTCCCCCGAGGATTACGGCTACGGCATCAGCGCCGCCACCGCGACCGATGACGTAAAGGCTGAGTGCGACCGGCAGAACCTGATCGGCTACCGCACCAGCCGTTTGACTGGCCCACAGTCGCAGAAAGCGTGGGTAGCGGAGAGGAGAAGCCCTCGTGGGCGTGACCTGAGCGTTGGTCATTGCTGCGTTTCCCTGCCCGCAGCGGGAATCGACGTGTACCTGTCGATTGTGGCTGGCGCCGTCGTTTCGCGGATACGCAGCTTCAGGATGGGCAGGAGCATCAGCGCCGCGAGGATGGCCAGCAGACCGAAAGCCATGTGGAAGTCTCCGCGTACGTCACGCAGCGCGCCGACCAGGACTGGGGCGAGGGCGGCGCAGGCGTAACCTACGAAGAACGCCATCGCGCTGAAGCGACCCGCCTCTGCGGCGTCCCGGCTGACGGCCACCGGCAGGGTCAGCACAAGGGTGAACAGGCCGCCGTGGCCGATGCCCAACGCGAGAATCCAGATCCAGGTGCCCGCGTCCGGTGCGATGGCAAGACCAGCGAAGCCGACAGCGGTGATCGCGGTGGTGAGTGCCAGGCCGATCCGCTTGTCACGGCTTTCACCGAGCAGCGCGGGTACGGCCAGCATTGATCCAACCTGAATGAAGATCATCACGGTCAGTAGCGAACCGCCGCTGGCCGCGCTGCGGTGCCCGTCGTCCTGTAGCAGTGGTACCAGCCAGGTCAACTCGCAGTAGTACAACGCCGAGTTAACGGCCGATAGGACCGTGATGCGCCATGCCATGGCACTGCGCCAGGGCAGTCCGCGGGTCGTGGGCCCTGCCACTGCTGGGCCGTTGTCCAATCGCAGTGACCGCCGGGCCGCCGCCCACATGACAATGCCGGCGAGCGCGAGTATCGCCCAGGACGCCAGGGCCGCAGGCCAGGAGTCGAGGGCGTCGGCCAACGGTGCGCTGATGCCTGCGGCAACGGCACCACCCAGACCCAATCCGGCAGTGTAGACGCCGGTAACCAGCCCTGCACGATCAGCAAAACGCGTCTTGACGACTGCGGGCAGCAGGGTCTGGGCAATCGCGATCCCAGCGCCAACCACAGCTGCGGAACTCAACTGCAACCACGCTGCGCCAGCTAGACCTCTGGCCGCCGACGCCATCGCGATGACGCCGAGGCCGAGCAGTACACCGTGGTGCAAGCCGATGCGGCGCGCAATGAAGGCGGCCAGCGGCGCGCAGACACCCATGGCCAGAGTTGGGATGGTGGTGAGGAACGCAACGGCAGTGGCCGACAGATGAAGGTCGCCCCGGATGGGCTCGACCAGCGGTGACACCGCAGCGATCGCCGGGCGGAGGTTCGCCGCAGCCACAAACAGCGCCAGAGCGGCGGCCCCGAGTGCCGTGGGTGCGATGGGGGGTTGGGCGGGAATCTTACGTGCCTTAGATGATCTCGGACCATTCATGTCCGATGTTATATCACACTCCGGACATCTTCTGTCCGGGCTGGCTAGACTCACGCTATGAAACTGTCGAACGCCGTGGAATGGGCGCTGCACTGCTGCGTCAGCCTCAGCCAGTCGCGGCGGCCCGTGCCGTCGGCGCGGCTCGCTGAGTTGCATGGCACCCCGCCGGCGTACCTGGCTAAGCAGCTCCAGGCGCTGTCTCGTGCCGGCATCGTGCACTCAATTGCAGGTCACGTCGGTGGTTACAATCTCACCCGGCCTGCAAGCGCCATCACCGCACTCGATGTGGTCCAAGCGATCGACGGCATCGACCCTCCCTTCCGGTGCAGCGAAATCCGGCAACGCGGACCACTCGCCATACCCCCCGAACAATGCTCACGCCCCTGCACGATCGCCCGGGCCATGGCAGCAGCACACGAGGCATGGATTGAAGCACTTGCGCGAATTACGGTCGCCGACCTGGCGACCGGCATTGATACAGACAGCAATGGCATCGCGCTCGCCGAGGTCCGCCATTGGCTCGCTACAAGCGGCTGACCATTTCGGTCTGGCGTCGGGCCGTTGTCAGCCCCGCTGGCGGTCCGTCGGGCGCGGGCCGACCAGACGGCCACGTTCGGGCCTTTGCCGTTGGCGTGCCCGCTTGGGTCACTGACAGACGAAACCGCCTGCCGTCGTCGTGGTGACGGCGGCAGGCGGTTTCGGTGACTCACGCCTCGTGGGTGGCGACGATCTCGCGCTTCTCCGCGAAGTGGCAGGCGCTCGGGTGGTCCGAGTCCCGACG
>NZ_JBEXGE010000087.1:0-7273 GCF_040607155.1 Micromonospora sp. NPDC005324
GCGAGCCGCGGGCGCTGGCTTCGCCGCGGTGGCGGTGGGCGTGACGCGAGTGCGCAGTGCGATCACCGATATTCAAGGCGGCCTGGGCAGCCTCGCCGGTTCGATCGGTGAGGCAACGAAGGCAACCGCGGCCGTTCCGCATGGGGCGACTCCGCAGGAGACCATCGCCGGGCTGACACCCATCCAGGCCGCGGTGGACAGCGCCCGGGACGCGACGGCAGCGACTATCGCTCAGGTCGGTGAGGCACAGCGGCTCGTCACCATGATCCTTCAGGGCGGGCAGCCCGGACCCCTGCTACAGGCGCTGGAAAGCATCAAGCAGGTCCTGGTACTGGTAGTCCAGCGCACCAGCACCACTCGGCAACTCATCGAAGCCGCGATCACTGAAGCACGGCAGATCGGGTCCTCGGGAAACTGATCGGGGCTGGCAGTCCCAGACCGGCCAGCCCGCCCCCTCTTGCCACCACCAACCCGAACTCGACGCCTCCCACCTCCGGTGACCGCAACCCCACGCCGTGGAGCCGGGACCCGACCGGCGTCCTCGGCGGATCACCCACCGGGCCCCGAACCAAAATCCCGCCACGGGCGGATCACAGGGTGCAGCGTGCGTTGGAGTTGGAGAACGCGTGTGCCGACACGGTCGCTGGCAAGGGTTACCGCTTGCACCAGAACCCGACCAGGCAGGAGATCGCCGAGGCGCGGCGGAACACGGGCGACGGCGGGAAGCCGGACAAGGACCCGGACTACCTGATCGAAGGCCATGTCTTCGACTGCTACTCGCCAACTCCCGCGAAGGCCGTACGTGGTGTCTGGACGGAAGTGTCGGGGAAGGTGGCTAGCCAGCAGACCCAACGGATCATGCTCAACCTGCAGGACTGGCGTGGCGACCTCGACGCCCTGCAGAAGCAGTTCGACGATTGGCCCATCCACCACCTCAAAGAACTCACGGCGCTGACCCGCAGCGGTGAGATCATTCAAATCGTCCGACGAGACTGAGAAGGCAGGCAGCACGTGGGTATCGAGTACCGACTGACGCTGGCGGGCGACATCCCGCTGGAACAAGTGGCCAAAATCGCGGCTCCTGGGAACGTCGAGGAGTCAACTCTGCCCGGATACCCCCGACTACTCGGCGCCGACCTCGGCGAGGAATCCGGCTACACCGTCAGCGTCTATCCGGGCAGAAACGGTTACTACGACGCCGAGGACGACGACGGCTCCCAATGGGAATGGGAACCCGACACGTACGTCAACATCGTCTTCCACATGCTCAAGGACGACACGTCCGGCAGGGCAGTCCCCGACATGGTCGCGGCCGTCGACCGGCTGCTCGCCAGCAGGCCGGAGGACGCGGCACTGACACTGAACGGTAACTGGCTGCTACTGACCCGAGTCGCAGGAGCCATTCGAAGGCACCGACCGTCGTGGTGGAACAACTATGGCCTCGACCATCGTCCCGCCTGAGTAGAAGCCCGCGAGTTGGGATGCCCACCCCAGGGCGTAGTGGGATGCCAGGCGCCAATTAACGTTCCTGCCCCGCAGGACCGCATAGCTCGTCTTCGCGACGCGTTTGAATCCATCCAGGCAGCCCTCCGGAGGAACCCAGCCGTGATTCGTCGATACTCCTCCGCCGGTGCCGTCGTCACGACCAACGACCTGGGCGCTCCTTCGATCCTGCTTCTCGATCAGGTCCGGGGTAACGGCGAACGACAGACCGTAGCCCCGAAGGGTCGCCTCGAGCCGAGCGAGGCACCCCTGCAGGCAGCCGAGCGGGAAGTAGCCGAGGAGACCGGCCTGACCGGTACGCACTACGGCGCGTACCTCGGACAGGAAAAGTACGTCTTCACCGACAACGACGGCTCTCCTGCGGCAAAGACCGTCGACTGGTTCCTCTTCACAACCCCGACCACCGCCGCAACGCCAGCCCGAGACGAGGGATTCGTCCAAGCTCGTTGGCTTGACGCCCCCGCCGCCCGACGAGCGGCCACCCACGTTGAGTTCCAGCGGATCCTGGACCGCGCCCTCGCCATCATCGCCTGGCGTTCGGCAGGGCCACTCCCATTCAGCCGAAGCCTCAGCCAACTCATAACCGAAGTCGCAACGGACGCTCAGGCCGCCATCGCCGGGCACCCTGAAGCGGGCATAGGGCTGTGCGGCTCGGCCGCCCGCGGCGACTTCATCGACGGCTGGAGCGACGTCGGCTTTGTCGCCTGGAATCTCCCCGCGTCCTCACGGACAGCAGCCAAGATCAACGAGATCGTCGCCGAAGCCTCCAAGCTTCACGACATACGAGCCTCACTACATCTCAGCGACGAACACGCTGGCACGGTCCGCAGCCTCGGCGCTCTGCGCGACATGACGATGCGGGTGGCGCTGGACCGCGTCGGCCTCGACACCGCCGTGATCGCAGGCGCGGGCCCGACGCACACCACAACTCCAGCAGCAACCAATCTTGCCGAGGACATCGGCGTGCTTCACGACATCGCCGTGAGTGGCCTCAGCGCCATATACGACAGCAGTACCCGGCGCGAGGACGCCGCCCGCCACGTTCTGTCCGTGCTCTCATGCGCAGCTCGGCTCCTAGTCATTCAGCGGCAGCCGAACGCACCCCTGCGGCTCCCCGAGGTGGCCGAAGCTCTCCGTCACTGGCCGGGCAAGCAACTCACGAACCTGCTGTGCGACTACGACGCATTCCGCCGGACCGGGACACGCACCCTCAACCAGGCGGAACAACTCGCCGCACGTGTACCCGCCGCACTCATCGAAGCCGCCGACGACCACCGCGAACCCGCACGGTCCACAGAGCACACGGGCATCTGCGGCGGACCGGCATGAGCCAGCGAAGGCATGCCAAGGTGTCACCGCAGCCCCAATGGGCCGCACCGCTGACAGCCCTGGCCAAAGCCCGTACGGCCTGGCTCGCCGCCACCGTCGACGTGCTGCACCAGCGACGATTTGTGAACGCGGCGTGGCTCGTGGGATCTCTTGGGCAAGGCAACCCTGACCCGTATAGCGACATCGACCTCGTCGTAGCCGTCGACGACGCCACACCGCCGAACGTGTTCGGTGATCCGGTCGCCGGCCTGCGGTTGCCCGGGTCGGTGCTCTTCACCAGCAGCAAGCCCCGCAACGCACCCGCCGACGGCGGTTACCTGACCGCGTGCGTCGAACTAGCCACCCTGCCGGTGCTGGTCGACCTCTACCTATGGCCCAAAGCCACCGCCGCCCTACCCGCCAACGGTCGGCTCCTACTCCACCGCACGCCACCACCGCCGCGCACCGACCTGGCGTTCATGCAACTACTGGACCGGCACCGCACCTCGGACACCACAGTCGCGGACCCGAACCACCCGACCAGCGTCCTACTGCTGGTGCAGTTGGCCGCCAAGTACCTCGCCCGCGGCGACCAACCACGCCATGCCGCCATCACTCGGCACCTGGGCCTTCCATCCGGCGTCGACACCTTCACACTGCGGCAGATCCTCGGCGAGCGCATCGAGCCGACAGCCCACCGAAACCTGCGCCCCGCCATCACTGCGGCCCACCGCTTGCTCGACCTTGTCGACACCGTCATCGGCGACGCGCTGCCGAGGGAAGACGCCCCTGAGATGGGGCGTCGGGGCGGTTCGTGACGATCGATGGACCCGACGGTCACATGAGGACGTAGGTTCGCCAACATGTCTGACCTGCCGCTCGCGTCCGCGTTCACGGTCTTTAACGAACAAGACTCGGGATGTCTGTCCTACGGGGTCGAGGATGCCGGGCGCCGCTGGTTCGTTAAGAAGGCCACCACCGTGCAGGCCCGCCTCTCACTGATCCGGGCAACGCGATTCCACGCCGCGGTTCAGCACCCAGCGATCGTCCGCCCCGAGCAGATCCTCAACAGCCCAGACGGTCCCGTGCTGGTCTACCCGTGGCACGACGGGTCAGTACTCAACCACGCCACCACGCACGGCTCGGACCGTGCCGCACTTACCCGGTTCCAACAGCTGCCTCTCCCCGACGTCGAGGCGGCGATCACCACGATCCTCGACGCGCACGAGGCCGTCGCGGCGGCTGGCCACGTCGCGGTCGACCTGTACGACGGCTGCTTCCTCTACGACTTCGACGCTCGACAGATGTGGCTGATCGACCTGGACGAGTATCGGCCCGGCCCCTTCGTCCTCGACGCCGACCGCCTGCCCGGATCCCGCCGCTACATGGCCCCGGAAGAGTTCGTCCGCGGTGCCGTCATCGACCAGCGGACCACCGTGTACACCCTCGGCCGCACCATCTGGCACCTGCTCGACTCCCCACACGGCTGGCGAGGCACCCCGGCCCAGGCTCGGCTTGCGACCCACGCCACCCGCGCGGCACCCGGAGATCGACACCCCGACGTGGCCCACCTGGTCACCGCGTGGCGAGCCACCCTCACGACGTCCGACACACCTGCTCGACTGTGACCCCCTATCCGCCGACGCCGAAGCGTGTCCGTCGTGGAACTCGTACGCGCCGGGGGTCCCGGCCGTGACTGGCAGGAACCCGGGGGGGTGTTCGAGCGGTCAGGCCGCCTGGTGCGAATTGATGCAGGCATTTGTGACGGTCATGGTCCACACCTCGGGGTGGGTGATCCAAAAGTCATGCGGCACACCAGGCACGGTGGAGAACCGTCCGTGCGGGACGAGTTCAGCAAGCTGCGCCAGAGGCCACGACGGGCGGATGTCGTCGCCGGCGGCGATGAAGTGCATCGGTACCCGGCAGGAGGCCAGCCCGCGCCACAGATCGGGCCGATGGATCCACTCGGTGAACGAATCGCCGAGAGCCGCATGGACCTCCGGCACCCAGTCAATGTCTACGACGGGCTCCACGGCCTTACCGGCTTCGTACGCCTCGGACCACGTGCGGTCACGCTGGGGACCCCTACCGGCGATACCGACCACCGCGGCCACCACCTCAGGATGCTCGACCGCATACCGCACCGCCAGATCACAGCCCCACGAGTGACCTACCACGATCCAGGTGGCGACACCGACCTCAGCACGAATGTCTTCAAGATCCTTGACTGCTCTTTCCATGGTGTGCGGACCACCGCTGGACCGACCGACTCCACGGGGCTCGGGGTACCAGGCGCGGTGACCCAGCGGCGAGATCTCGTCGCGCTCCAGATACTGCACACAACCGGGACCGCCAGTCAGGACGACAACATCAGGCCCGTGTCCAGTCACCCCCACGTGCAACGCGGCAGTTCCCACCTGAATCGTCCGAGACTCCACGTCCCCGAACGCTACCAACCGCAGTCATCTGCGCATGCCGCGATGCGCGCGGCGGCTAGGAGCCAGCTCGTTTCGCGTCACGGGCCCTCAGTGGGAAGAATTGAGAATGTGGAGGGTGATCGCGGAACGGGCAGCGAAGTCATCCCGGGTCCTCGCCCTGATCGCGTCATCTTCGAATGGGACGGGGTGCTTGGCGAATCCGCGAAGTGCAGGACGATGACCGGCGCGAGACCGCCATGGCGGTAGGGGATGGCGGTCAGGCCGCCCAGCGGCGGACGGGGATCCACCGGAGGGCTTCCCGATGGTGGATGCTCCCACGTGGGCCTCGTCGACGATGACCGGCCCGCACGCGCCCAACCGCTGTCCGGCGCCCTTCGAACGGGCTGATTGGCCCTGCTCACAAAGCTTCAGGCAAGAGTGGTCCCGTCCGCGTGCGCGAGCACGAGATCCGGCGTGACGCGGACGGTCAGGTCGGGTGACGGCGTGCCATCGGGCGGTGCCCGGAGTACGAGCACGGTGTCCGCCCGGGAGTCGATGAACGACAGCCACCCGCGGGCGAGGTCGATGTATTGGCCACCAACCTGCGCCCGGCAGTTCTGGATGGCGCTGTTCATCGCCGCCTCGTCCTGCCCGGTGCGGCGCCCGACCTGAACCGCGCGCCGCATCTGCCGGTACGGGTCCTTGGCCGGGGAGTCCGCGTCGTCGAAGCTACGGACCAGCGCGAAGCGCTGCGTCCCTCATGCCCGTGACTGTATCGCGAACCCCCGAGGGCGTTACGAAGGCGCGGACGCGGGTTCTGTTACAGATCTGACCTGGGGGAACGGGGTGCGCACCCGGGTGTATCACGAGCGTTCGTTTCCGGACGGCGTGGTGTGAGTACAAGGAAATGAGAGTTGCAACCACACACCTAAGAGCGCGTTTCACATTGCTGTCAGTCGGGTGTGTTGAAGGTGAGGCGTTGTTGGCGGGTGGCGGCTTCGCCTCGGGTGAGACGGCGGAGCATGCCGCCGAGGGCGGCCCAGCGGATCATGGCCTCTGACGTGCTGGGGTGGGTTTCGTAGTCGCGGGCCAGGCGGCGGTGGGCGGTGAGCCAGGCCAGGGTCCGCTCCACGACCCAGCGGCGGGGGTGCACGACGAAGCCGCGTTGGTCGGCGGGTTTGCGGACGATCTCGATGGTGGTGCGTAGTAGGTCGTGGGCCCAGTGCACCAGTTGGCCGGCGAAGCCGGAGTCGGCGAAGACGTGCCGGATGGGGGTCGCCGCGTAGGTGGCGAGCAGGGCGCCTTTGGCGCCGTCGCGGTCCTGCCAGGACGCGGCCAGGACCCAGACGGTGACCAGGAGCCCGAGGGTGTCGGTGACGATGAACCGCTTCCGGCCGTTGATTCTCTTCCCGGCGTCGTAGCCGCGGGAGCTGCGGGGCACGGTGTCAGCGCCCTTGACGCTTTGGGAGTCGATGATCCCCGCCGTCGGTTCGGGTTGGCGGCCGTGAGCCAGGCGGATCTCCTCGCGCAGTTCGATCAGGATCCGCTCGGTCACGCCCCGGTCGTTCAGGCGCGTGAAGTGCGCGTACACGGTCTGCCACGGCGGGAAGTCGACCGGCAGGTACCGCCAGGCGCAACCGGTGCGCACCACGTACAAGATGGCGTCGATGACGGCCCGGCGGGAATGCTTCTCTGGTCTGCCCATCCACTGCGGAGACGGCAGCATCGGCTCGATGATCTCCCACTCCGCGTCGGTCAGGTCAGACGGGTACCGCCGCACTCGATCCATGCCTGTCTACCGACCGAGCTACGTCCATCGACCGGACCCACTGTGCGACACACCCGACCGACCCACAAACCAAACGCGCTCTAATACTGCAACGGCAGTAGGCGAATCGAGTTCGGTTCGCGTTCGTTGGTCTGCGTGTGACGGACGTTGATGTCGATCGTTGGCATGGGGAGTTGGACCGGTTGCATGCGCGGATCGGGCCTCGGTTTCGCCGGTCGGAGCCGCGGCAGCGGGCGCGTCAGTACCTGTGCGGGCT
>NZ_JBEXGE010000088.1:0-6772 GCF_040607155.1 Micromonospora sp. NPDC005324
CGAGGCGACCGTGGCGCTGATCGCCCGCAATCAGGAACGCGACTGGCAGCCGAGCATGTGGGTGGACGCGCTCAACGCGCTCACCGCGGACACCGCGGACACCGCGGACACCGGCACGATCCTGCTCGCCTTGTTCGTCGCGGTGATCAGCGTGATCGGGCTGGTATTGGTGTTCCGAGATCAAATCTGACGGTGCTGAAACAGCGGTGAAGTTGCGCTGAGGTTTGCAGCGATTAAAATACAAACGGTAGTCCATAACCGGAAGAATGACAGGTGGAACACGCGACGCAAGGTGTTGCAAGCGCTGCTGTGGCCTGCGTGGCCGGTACCGGCACCGAGCGCCGAGGGCCGACGCATGGTTGGCCGTGGATAGCTGCTGCGTGGCAGGAACGACGGCCGCGTGATCGGCGTGGGAGAGTAATGTGATAGAGGTGCCTTATCCTGCTGGATAGTATGCGTAATGCAACGGCGAGATCCGACGGAGTGATTAATATGAGCAGTGTCCGCACGACCGGAACCGCAGCGTCTCTCGACGGTCGACCAGCACTCCGCTTCGAGCGTCGTCTCGGCTCTTCGCCTGAGCGGGTTTGGCAAGCGATCACCGATCCCACGGAGGTCGCAGCATGGTTTCCGTCTGTCGTCACATGGACCCCATCGGCCGGCGAGACTTTCGAGATCGACGGGCAGCCCGGTACGATTGCGGAGCTCGAACGCCCGAGGCTTTTCGCCTGGGCCTCGGGCGAAGAGCGTTACCACAATGAACTGCGGCCTGACGGTGAAGGCTGCGTCTACATATTTACACACGCCTATGACCCGAAGGCTGGTTCGATAGTGCAGTACGCCTCAGGCTGGGAAACCTACCTCAACCGTCTGGAAGTTCATCTCGCCGGTGGCTATTTGTCTGAAGAAGATGCGCATGCGGTCGCGCCTCAGTTGCAGGAGCGATACACCAAACTGTTCGGTAATGAATCGCCAGACAACACCGGAATCGACGCCAAGTCCGCACGTGCTGAGTGATTGACCTGCCGGCCGATAAAACTGCTGGATCATGGAGTTCTCGGCATATTAATAGATCCAACGCCTAACCTCGCGCACTAACACTCCAACAGGGGATGTTTGTTCATCGCAGAGTTGCGGTTTTATGCGCCGACGAAAGAAGGCAGCGACCGCTGCAGCACGGACGGTAGTGTGGAAGGACCGTGATGCAGCGGTAGCTACCGGATACGGGTTAGGCGCTCCGGCGGTGGCGGGTGTTGCTTGACGACCTGATGGTGACAGTCGGGGGAGTTTCCGCGGGCCCGAGCCGCGTCGCCGGGTTCGTGACTTCGTTCGGGCCTGTTGGCGCCGCCACCGCGGAGGAACTGCTAAACCATCGCCGAGTACGCCGGGGACGCTGTCCCGGACGGAATGCAGGACCGGCTGAACCGGGTGACGTGGGACTACGCCGAGGTTCGTGCCTATGTCCACGAGTTCGTCGGTGAGCATCTCGGTGTCGCTGAGGCCGTGCTGGTCATCGACGAGACGGGTGATCTGTAGAATAGCCGGCACACCGTGGGGTGCAGCGGCAGTATTCGGGCACGGCCGGTGAGGTCGAGGACTGCCAGATCGCCGCGTACCTGGTCTATGCCACCGAGGCTGCTTACGATGGTCTACACGGCTCTCTACCTGGCGAAGTCGTGGCGCGACGATCCCGGTCCGTCGTGCCGAGTTCGGTGTTTGTCGCAGGTGCGCGCTTCGTGACCAATCTCAGCTGGCGACTCCCATGATCGAGGCTGCGGTCGCCGCTGGGCTGCCCTTCCTGTAGGTGGCCGACGACGAGGCCTACGGCAACGATTCCCGCCCGGCCGCGTCAGCTGCGACTTGCCGGTGTCCCGGCGGCGGCCCGCTCACATTAGGTGATCACCGGCCTCGCCGCCTATGCAGCGGGCGACCCCCGAAGCCGGTCTTGCTGTGGCGGTCCGGCACCGATGCCACCGACGCCGACGTCGACCAGCTCTGGCAGACGTCTCCTAGGTGGACGTCTGATTCACGTATTTTGCGTTTGTTGTGGTTTTAGGGTTCTGGCCAGGTTGGGGTGGTTTCGGTGGTGAGGCGTTTGGCGAGGTTGTCGATCATGGCGATGGTTATCATGCTGGCGGAGTTGTCGGGTCGCGCTTCGTAGTCGCGGACGAGTCGGCGGTGGTGCATGAGCCTTCCGAGGGTCCGTTCGATGACCCATCGGCGTTTGGCCACGCTGAAGCCCTTGATCTGGGGGTCTTTGGTGACGATTTCGACGTCGACGCCGAGGGGTGGCACCGTGGTCGATGACGCGGTTTTTGTAGCCGGCGTCGACCCAGGTCTTGGTCAGGGTGGGGTAGGTGGTGGTGGCCTGGTCGAGTAGGTCCGTGCCGATGGTGTTGGCGGCGGTGACGATGACGGCGAGGAGGAGGCCGAGGGTGTCGGTGATGATGCCGCGTTTGCGGCCGACGATCTTTTTCCCGGCGGTAATGCCCTGTGTGGACAATGGGACGTTGATGGAGGTCTTCACGCTCCGACTGTCCATGATGGACGCGGTGGGTGTGCTGGTGCGGCCGACCGACAGACATCCCTGCAGGCACTCGTGATCCTCGACAACGCATCTGATTAACTCGGTCGTAGGTCCGCACCGAGGACCGGTTAATACCACGGGTCGGCCGCAGACTCCTGGGTCACCGCCAGTTCATGCGGTACGCCGGTGAACACAGCCGCCCCGCCGCATCGATCAACGTCCCGGTCAGTACAGCTAGCTGGGTCCGCACCCGTTAGCTGGCGTACGACTTTTCCGCCACTCGCGCTGGAGCATTGCGTAGACGTACGTTCCGCACCACGCTCCCTTGACGAACGCGTTGTCGACGAAGTGCGCCTCGCGGCGCATCCGCAAACGCTCAAGGAGCGCGATGGAGGCGCTGTTCTGGGCATCACATCGCCCGATGATCCGGTGAAGATCGAGTTCCTCAAAGCCCCAGCGAAGTAGGGCACGGACGGCCTCAGTGGCGAAACCTCTGCCTCGGTAATCGGGATTGAAGACGTATCCAACCTCGCCTTGACGATCGCTTTCACTCTGCCATACCAACTCTACCTGGCCTACAACCCGATCAGCCTCGGGCCAGACAACGGCCAGGCTAAGGCAGTCGCCCTCCGCGGCCAAGCCGCACTCGGTGGCCATTTGGTCCACCGCTAACCGACACTGCTCCCGGCTCCGGGCTTCCCACAGCATGTAGCGTGCGACCTCCGGTCGGCGCTGGTACGCCCAAACGTCCTCAATGTCAGACACGGCGAAAGGGCGCAGCAGTAGCCGCGCGGTCGCGATGGGACAGGTGGGCCGCAACACAGAGTCTCTCATTGGCTACCTCCGTCGGCTGAACTCATCAGCGGATCGGGAGATGGGGTGGCGCTCCGCCCAGGAGAACCATCCCGCGCAGAGCTCCTTTGAACAGTCGGAAGAAGGCTCGGCGCCAGGACAGGCCACTCTGGCGTACCGGAGGCGAGGGCGATGGCGGTCACGGCTGAGCCGGCACGCCGTAGACGAAGAGGAAGGCTGGTTCCCGCGGTAGCCCATCTTCAGGTAGATCCCGGTGCGCCCACCGGTCGAATACCGCGAGGATTTCCTTCTCCACCTCACCCAGCTCCGCCGGCGTCAGGTGCAACCACTTGTCAGCGGAAAAGGCTGCGCCGTTCCATGCCGGACGCTCTTCTCGCACGGCATAGAAGGCTCGGACCAGGCTGACCTGCCGATCGAGGTTGAGTGAGACCGCCGCGTTCGCGACCGCCTGGCGAACCGGGTCGTCGTCAAAGTCACCTGTCGTCCAACGCAGGTTCGGCGAGACCAGGCGCCACCAATGCTCGCGACGGTCCTTAGCGAGCTCTGGCGCCTCCGAAACCAGGTCGGCGGCGGCCAGCACCTTCAGGTGGTGGCTGATGTTGCCCACGGGAGCGCCTGTTCGTTGCGCGAGGACACCCACGGTGGCAGGGCCGTGGACCTTGAGCACGTCCATCACCCGGCGGCGCAGCGGATGCGACAGCGCAGCGAGCGCTCGCGAGTCGGTCATTCGTTGCGATCCTGAAGTAGACATGTTTCGGAGTATGTCATGGCAAACCTTATTGTACAACAACACTTGTACAATGAGATTTGTTGCATTACACCAGTGTGTGAAGGTCGGCAGGACGCAGGCGGGTTGCTATGCCGGCCGGCGACAACGGTGACGGTTTGTCCGATGATGACGGCCCCGGGCCAAACTGATCCGGGACGGGCAGCGGATCCGCGTGCGCGGGACCGACGGTTACGTCGAGATCCTGGACTCGCAGGCCTAGCTAGTGCCTCGTCATGCAGCCTTGAACGGGTAATCCGGGTGCCGGATCTTGGAGTTGGTCGCGTATTCGGTTTTCGGGTTGGCGCGCTGGTTGTGCCAGCGGATGTAGTCGCCGATCGCGGTGTCCTGTTGGGCGTGGGTGCGGTGGTCGGTGCCGTTGAGCGCGAAGTAGCGCAGGGCGGCGAACTCGGCTTCGATCCAGTTCAACCAGGAACTGTAGGTCGGCAGGAACACCAGCTCGACCTGGTTGGCGGCGCACCAGGCCCGGACGCTGGGATGCTTGTGCGGGGAGAAGTTGTCCAGGATCAGGTGCAGCGTCTGGCCGGGCCAGCGCCGGCGCAGGCTCTTGAGGAAGTCCAGGAACTCACCCGAGCGTTTCCGGTCCCGGATCCGGTAGTGGATCTTCCCGGTGGCCAGGTCAAGGCTGGCGATCATGTGCCGGACACCGAAGTCACGGTGATAGGTCGCCCGCAGCCGGACCGGCCGGCCCTGCGGTTTCCACGCTTTACCGGGCCGGGCCGGGCCGCGGTTGCAGGTTCAGCGGTCCGAACTCATCGACGCAGACGACCCGGCCGCCGGCGGGTGGATGGTCGTAGAGGTCGAGCACCTGGCGCATCTTGGTGGTGAAGTCGGGGTCGTTGCTGGCCTTCCATGTCTTCGACGCCTGCCAGGTCACACCGCGTTCGCGCAGGATCCGCCGCACCGTCTCGATACTGATCGCTGCGACCCGGCCGGTCTCGATCAGATAGTCACGCAGCTTCGACAGTGACCAACCGGAGAACGGCCGGCCCAGGAAGCGGGGGTCACACCGGGCGATCACGCAAATCCAGTCACGGACCGGTTCACTGATCTTGTTCGGTGTGCCCCCTCTCCATTTTGGGTCCAGCGCGTCGAACCCCCTGTCGTTGAACGCGTGGATCACATCCCGGACGTAGTCCTCGGTGGCTTCGAGCAGATGCGCGATGTCCGGCGCCGGCTGGCCCTGGCCGGACATAAGCACCACGATCGCCCGCCGCAACTTCACCGGATCCTTCGCCGTCCGGGTGATCCTCTGCAGCCGCTGACCCTCGGCCATCGACAAGGCCCGCACGAACACTTCTGGGCGTCGTCCCACCCGGCACCACCTCCCACACAAACAGCGAGAGGGACAGCCTGCCCGAAACGGACTCAGAACCGACGGATTACACGGCCAACGTTCAAAGACGAGGCACTAGTGTGCCGCGCCGGAAATTCGCCTACAAAATCGGGCGAGTGATTCGAGGATCTCTTCGGCGGTCTTGGTCCAGATGAACGGTCGGGGGTTGCTGTTCCAGTCGGCGATCCAGGATCGGATGTCAGCTTCGAGGGCCTGGACGCTTTTGTGGGTGCCGCGGCGGATTTTCTGGTCGGTGAGGAAGCCGAACCAGCGTTCGACCTGGTTGACCCAGGATGAGCCGGTCGGGGTGAAGTGCATGTGGAACCGCGGGTGCTTCGCCAGCCAGGCACGTACTGCCGGGGTTTTGTGGGTGCCGTAGTTGTCGCAGATCAGGTGCACGTCGAGCTCGGCCGGGACGCTCTTGTCGATGGTGATCAGGAATTTCTTGAACTCGGTCGCCCGGTGTTGACGGTGTAGCTCGCTGATGACCGAGCCGTCGGCGATGTCGAATGCGGCGAACAGGCTGGTGATGCCGTTGCGGTGGTAGTCGTGGGTGCGGCGCTCGGGCATGCCGGGCATCATCGGCAGGACCGGCTGGGAGCGTTCCAGGGCCTGGATCTGGCTCTTCTCGTCCACGCACAGCACCACGGCCCGTTCCGGCGGCTGGTGATACAGGCCGACGACGTCAACGACCTTCTCGATGAACTGCGGATCGGTGGACAGCTTGAACGTGTCCGCCCGGTGTGGCTTGAGGCCGAAGTCGCGCCAGATCCGGCCGATCGTCGACTTCGACAGCCCCGACTTCTCCGCCATCGACGTCCGCGACCAGTGCGTGGCGTTGCGCGGGGTCTGCTCGAGGGTCGCCACGACGACTTCTTCGACCTTGTCCAAGGCGATCGAGGGTGGCCGGCCGGGACGTTGCTCGTCGATCAGGCCGTCGAGACGTTCGGCCAGGAACCGCCGCCGCCACTTGCCCACTGTAGACAAATGAACACGCAGATCCGCTGCCACATCAGTGTTCGAGGCACCTTCGGCGCACGCCAGGATAATCCTCGACCGCATCGCGAGGATCTGCGCGGACTTCGCCCGCCGCGCCCAGCGGGTCAAAGTCGTGCGTTCCTCGTCGGTCAACACCAGCGCTGCGGTGGGACGCCCCGTTCGTGCCATCGCCCTACCCTACACCGACTTATGAGGCGAATTTCCGGCGCGGCACACTAGTACTCCAGCAGGAGATCCGTTCGGGTCTGTGGTGGCGTGTGGTTTTGTCCGTGGACAGCAAGCAGCCACCGGCGAGTCTCACGGGTTGTGT
>NZ_JBEXGE010000089.1:0-6325 GCF_040607155.1 Micromonospora sp. NPDC005324
CCCGGAGTGTGGCGTGGATCAGCGGTGAGACTTGGCATGGCGGACGGTGGACGTTGGATTCGTCCGGGGCGTAGGCGCAACATGCGAACGACACAGGCCCAGCAACTCGGGCTACCTTGTCTGGGTCCTGGTGCCGATGATGACCTCGGTGCGGACGAGTTCATCGAACAAGCCGGTGGGGCTGTACTTGATGAGGGAGTCTCGAAGGTCGGCTTCGAATGCCGCCTTGTCTGGTCCTAGTTGGGCTGGGCTGCTGTAGGAGTAGGAGAACTGAAGCCCAATGACCTCGTCGAGGGTCCGCGTAACGGTGCGATCCCAGGTGTGGATCTCGAAATGCCGGAACGTTGACCGGGCGAGGACATCTTGGTGGCGTTCTGGGGGGTGCTGGTAAGTACCGCTACCGGCACGCCGGCCGGGACCGAGGTAGCGGGTCCGTACCTCGGTGATGGCATCGGTCCAGGGGGCCGGTTCGATGTCACCCGGTGCGCCACCGGAGTCGAGGACAACGGCTCCAGCAGGCTCAATGATCTTCTCGAGGTCGCGCAGGGTCTGGTGCCGGTCGGTCCAGTGAAACGACGCACCCATGACGGTGAGTAGGACTGTGCCAATGTTCATCGCGGGGAGGGTTGTGGAGTCGCCGAGCAGCCAGGTGATGTTGCCTGTGCGCTGCGCTTCGGCGAGTGCGCGGCCCTCTTGCAGCATGCCGGGTTCCGGGTCGACGGCAATGACTTCACCGACAAGCGCCGCGAGCGGCAGCGCGATCGTGCCCGTGCCGGTCCCCAGGTCCAGGACGCGCTGAGTGCCGTCGAGGCTGAAGCGCAGGCGAAGATGCTCGTACATGGCGGGGTCGTAGCCGGGCCGATATTTGGCGTAGTACGGGGCAGTGGAGACGAACAACTGGTTGGGCTGCGTCGGCATGGGCACGTTCCCCTTATCGGTCCGCATACCGGGTGGCCGTTGAGCGCGTAGCCGCGCACTTGTGCAAATCCTGGCATCAGGCGTGCGCTAATCCGGGCACCAGCAGCTGCTGGTCGACGGATCCTTTCCCCATCCGCACGGGACGCGAGGACATCGAGCAGGCCCGTGCTGATGCCGCCGCCCGAACGTGACTGGCACCGGGGATCTCCAAGCGGGCATCCGCAGGCGATGAGTCAGCTACCGCCGAATCGTAGGAGCGGCACGTCGTACAACGTCGTATCAGGAACGCGGCGCATTACCGGCGCAGCGACCTCGATGATCAGCATTTCGGTGAGGAACTGGACGGTGGCAGCAAGTAGGTGGCTGGTGTGCCCGGTGGCGCTATGTTCCTTGAGGCCGACGCTCGCGTGGATGTGCGGCCGGATCTGGTCCGCGGTCTCGTCGTACGCGATGGTGCCGCCGCCGAGCGCCTCGACGTTGGACAGGTGTACGCGATCCCAAACTGGTGCCTGGGGGTTGTCGAGGCGTTGGCAGGTGCCGACGATCTCGACCGAGCTGAAGCCGGCGATGAAGACGGGGATATAGCCGTGACGAACACCGTTGGTCCGGCAGGCGTCCGCGAGGGCGGTGAAGAAGTCCTCGCCGTGGTCGAAGCTAACGCCGATCATTCGTCCCGGCGTGAGGTCGTGGCTACGCATGCTGCATCTCCGGCTGCTGGCTGGGGGTCGGCCAAGGCCAGCGGGTGGGGTCTCCGGTGCCACCGGCGGCAGCGAACGCGGCAGCGATGGAATCGGGACCGGCGTCGGCGGCGAGAAGTGTCCACAGCAGGATGCGTGCCTTGTAGGGGTCGAGGAAGCCGGCGCCGACGAGACCTCGGCGCTGCAGGTCGCTCTCCGAACCAGGAAAACCGTAGGTCGAGGCCAGCACCGGTCCGGCACCAGTGCGGGAGGCAAGCACGACCGGGATCCTCGTCGCGAGGGCCGCGAGCTTCTCGACGAGGTGCCGAGGTACGTGGCCGACGCCGAGGCCAGCCACCACGAGGCCATCGAGTCCGTGGGCACCGGTCAGGAGGAGGCCATCGTCGCCGAGGGTCACGGTGTACAGCCCTACCCGCGGCACGCGGGTGGCCGTCTCCATCGGCACGGTCATGCGATGGAGCGGACGTGCGAGCAGCCGCACCGTTCCTTCGACGACGTGACCGAGTGGGCCGGTGTTCGGGGAGCGGAACGTGCCGCCGCTGGTGGAGTGCGTCTTGCGGACTTGCCCGGCGGCGTGGATCTCATCAGGGAGAACGACGAGGGTGCCGAGGCCGCGGGCGGTGGGGCTAGCGGCCGTGTGGATCGCTGCGAGCACGTTGGCCGGTCCGTCGGCGCCGGCGATGGTGGGGTTACGCATTGCCCCCGTGACCACCACGGGCGCATCTCCGGTGTGCAGTAGGTCGAGCAGGTATGCGGTCTCTTCGATGGTGTCGGTGCCCTGGGTGACCACGACGCCGTCGACGCCACCAGTGGTGGTGCGATCGGCGATGAGAGCTGCAAGCGCGGTGAGATCGTCGAACTCTAATGAGGCACCGGGCAGTTGACGGAAGGTTTGAACGTGCACGTCGATGCCGGTGTCGGCCAACCCAGGTACGGCGACGATGAGCTGCTCCGCAGTCAACGTTGGCACCACCCCCGCGTCGCGGCCGGAGGTCATGGCGATCGTGCCGCCCAGGGAGAGCATCAGGATCGATGTCGGCTTCTCCGCCACCGCACCTCCTCGTTAGTGTTGGTGTACCTGCGGCAGACTGTCACAGGTTCTCAGTACGGCGAAGAGTCAAGGAAGGCTCGCCAGGTAGCGGCACGCGGCGTTGATGCCATCGGTGGTCAGTAATCGGCTACGAGGTCGGACCAATCCTTCGACGCCAACTGCTGCCAGCTCCGCCGAACGTCGACGAAACCAAGACCAATCCAGGCCGAGGTAGTCGGCAAAGGTCTGCAAGCGGCGTTCGGGCCGGCTCCCTGCCGCGATGGAGCCGGCCTGGCCGCCTCGGGCGACATCGTCGTAGCGCCGTAACGCGGTACGGCGGTCCAAGGCGTCAACGTGCCAAAGTCCATCGGCGCGCACCCAAGTGGCGAGGATGACCTGCGAGTGTGGGGTTAGTACGAAACCTTCGACGCTGGCGTAGGTGGGATCGGGGTTCACATAGACGGCGACGCGCAGGGATTCCATGAGCGCTGCCGAGAGCAGCAACAGAACACGCTCGGCGTGAGGGCTGCTCTGCACAGCGGTTTCTGGGATGCAAAAAACGCGGGTGGCGGGGGCGGTGGGCGTCGTGAAGCGTTCGCTCGTGGAGCGCAGGTAGGCGATCTTGTGGCGAAACAACATCCAGGTGCTGGCCTCCTCGCCGTATTGCTCCCGGGTCCAGAAGACGGGCCGGCCGGTCGTGGCGTCGAGGCGGAGGCTGATGTAGCGAGCGCAGAAGTCGGAGCCGAGCCACATCTGGCTCAGGGTGTTGAGTTCGGCGGCGATATCGCGGCTGACGGCGGATCCGGGTAGTTGCGCGTAGTGGCGCAGTTGAGGGATGCGGTCAGCGAGCGCGGCGTCATCAACCAAAAGAGCATCGTCCATGCCGCACATGGCCCACAGGATGCCGATGGTGAAGGCGTCGAGGCGATATGCGGGGGCTACCATCCCAAGGGTTGGCGTTGTGGCCACCGCGAGGACCGGCGTGTCCCCGTCCAGTAGATCGGCCGCCAAGAGTGCGCGAAGTCCGGAGGCCGCAGCGTGGCCGCTGGCGAGCACCCCTGTGAAGCCGCTGATGTCGCGACAATCCTGACTGGGAATGCTGCTGAGCGTCAGGGTGGTGGCGGGTACGGCGCGACCGCGCGGCAGGGTGAGCAGTCGGTCGACCGGCCATGCCGGCGGGGGAGCCGAAAGTTGCGCACCGGGCAATGCCGACTCCCAGCCGGTCGGCGCATTACTGACGGTCTCGTCTGGCGAGGCGGCGAACGCGGGTGTCGTGAGCGTGATGCTGTGTCGCGGCTGCGAGACGGCGGCACGCACCGCACGGGCAGTGGCAGCGACCGTGGCACGCTCCTGGCACCGCTCGAGGTCGACCAGCGGCAGGAACTCGGCTAGGGCACCCCCGGTGACGAGCGCGCTGTCGCAGGCAGCGGCGAACTCCGGGCTCGGCCAGCGCAACGCTTTCTCGACCTTGGCGATGAGGTCCGCACTGACGTGCAGGTGCTCACCTAGCCTTGCTTGTGACCAGAGGCGCCGTTCCCGCCAGGTTCGCAGCTGGGCACCGAAGTAGTGCTTCGCGGAGGTGTGCGGTGCGAGTTCGCGTGGAGTCTGGGCCATCCCAACCTCACCGGGTCCGCCGGCGGCCCGCCCACTGAAGAGCGGATTCGGCCGTGGCGGAGTAACGATCGGTGCCGCCCACGGTACACGCCGTGGGCAGCAATTTCCGTCTCAACTGGCCTTCGCCGATCACGCCGGATGGGCCGCAGTGATGCTGACGGCGGCGTCGAAGATCTTGGTCATGCGGTGGCGAAGATCGTCGTGGTCGACGAGTGTGACCGCCGCTTGGAAGCCAGCCCTTGCCTGTTGCAGATGATCAGCCTGAGTGCGCAGGTGCATTGTGAGAAAGTCGCGGACCTGCGGCGATGTGGTGGAGGCGACGCGGGCGGCATACAGGACGGTGAGTGGGAAGGCCCAGCAGGCGTGAAGGAAGCCGAAGGCGGGCCGCTTGGTGGCTCGCCAGGGCGAGTAGAAGTGTTGGCCGTCAGGAATGGTCACATGACATGCGGCGAGGGCGTCGCTGAGCCAGTTGTGGCCAGCTTCGTGGATGAGATCGCGGGCAAGGACGAGCGGATGCTCGGTGTGGTCGGTAAACACCGTGCCGGGCAGGCGGGTAATGGTCCAGCTGAGCAGAGTGTCGTGAAGCCTCTTTCGGCGAAGGAGGCAAACGATAGGCGCGTGGTCACGTAGCAGTGCGCCGAAGCCGGCGGTGGCGGCTGTCGAGAACCCGTCTCGCACATGCTCGATGGCGATGGATTGGGCAGGCACCGTTTCCGGGCTGACGACGTAGTACGGGGTCGCGGCGATGGCGGAGCGGCACATTTGGTCAGGGGTTGGGTTGATCACGATCGGAGCGACGCGATCATGGTCGGCGCGCAGGTGGCTAGTGTCGCCGGTGGTGGCATGGCGGTACCAGGCCAAGAGCGTGCCGTCGGCAGCTCGTGCCGCAGCCTCGGCGCCTTCGAGCCACTGGTGGGCGAGGGCGTAGTTCAGTGGCGTGATTGCCGGGGCGGTCGTGCCGAGGACGCGGTGGATGGCAGTGGCGCGCTGCCGCCGTAGTTCCGTGATGGCCGGCAGGGTGAAGACGTCCTCAAGGGAAGGCACCGCTGTTCTCCTTCGTGCCGCAATGGGGACCTGGTGCCGGGTGCGGGACCCGGCACCAGGCCGAGGGCAGGGGTTACTGCTGGTCGGTTGAGGTGTCGATGTTGTCCGCCGGAGGCCAGCCGGTGGTGGCGACATTCGCGGTGTGTGCGGTGACCTGGACGGTGGGGTTCTCGCTACGAAGTTGGTCAACGGCGGCGAGGAAATCGTCGTACGGCGTGGGCTCGTCCACGAGGTGCTCCTTGTCTGGTTATAAAAGATGTCCGGGCTGCGTGGGGTACCGGGAAGCGGCGGACTGCGGGTGCGCGACGGCATGGGGTTTTCACCGCTCAGAGAGCAGCCAGCTGATGAACTTGCAGGCCCGGCCGTAGGTGGCTGGTTCGGTGCCGTGGGTGAGCTGGGAGCCGTAAATAATCGCGTCACCGAGGCGAGGACGGACGGTCCAGCGAGTGCGAGGCAGGTCGCGGAACCAGGCGGACGAGTTGTCGGCACCGTCGTGGATGAGCGACATGCCGGTTGCGTACCCGGCAGCGTCGGTCACGTCGGTGCTGGCCCAGATCTCAGCGGCTCCGGTCGTCTCGACGTAGAAGTCGCCACCGACGTCGGCGTGTCGAATGGGGACGCCAATGCCTCCGACCTGACGGGGCCAAGTGTGGGGGTCAAGGGCGATGCCGTCGGCATGGGGAGTGATGTGCTGTCCCGTGCGGTACTCGACGTAGGTCCAGGGGCGCAGCGCAGTCACAGACGGCATGGCGCGGCGGATGGTCGGCATAGCGCAGTTGGTTGCCCGGTCGAGGATGGCGGTGACCGACGGAGGTAGCTCGGCAATCTCGATGCGTCCGGTGGGTTCGTAGACCGCCTTGGCCTCTGCGGCAGTCAGGCCCGGGATCTCATGCATCGTGCTTACGCGGTCTCGGTCGAAGCGGTGGGTGGGCCTGCCCCGTTTTGACGGACATCCGAGATCAGGGGACCTGGGGTCTCCGGGAGGATGTTCAGCATCATGGAGAGCATGGGAAAGAAGCGG
>NZ_JBEXGE010000090.1:0-6295 GCF_040607155.1 Micromonospora sp. NPDC005324
ATCGACCGGCGCAGCTACCAGGCCACCACCAGCATCGACATCATCCGCCCTGACCCTTGACGACCACACCAACCGCCTAACTGAACGGCGTTGGGGCTAGCCCACTTGCGGCCCGGCACCTTCTTGCCGGCGTCCTTGCTGATCGCAGCGGCCGGGACGTGGTTGGCTGCCCGGATCGACTGGGTGTCCAGTACCACCGCGCGCGAGTCCTCGGCGCGGCCGGCCTTTTCCCGGGCCTGGCAGCGGTGACCGCCATCGACCGCTCCGCCGCGGCCTTCGAGGCCTTGCAGGCTACGTCCAACGACCTATTCCGCGGGGCTGCGGCCCCTCCCGGCAGGAGCGGCCGGGCCCAGATCGGGGAAGACGCAATCACAACCCAGGATTGCCATACTATAGAGCCGTTCTTGCTCTGCCGGGTGAATCTTGTTTTTCTTGCGACTGCGGTCGAAGGAATCTACCACGATCGGATTGAGGATCATGCGATGGGGAATGGTGTGGTGTTCTTCGAACTACCGGTTGACGACATCGGCGCCGCGAGGCGGTTCTACGCCTCTACTTTCGGATGGCGCGACACGGGAGCCGCGCCCGCCGTGGCGCCAGCGCGGCAGCCCGGAGGCGGAGGTGAAAGACAACGCTTGGTAGTTCAGGTGAGTCCGACTGCCGTCGACGAGAGTGGCATGCCCGAGGAGCTCGGATTGATACCTGGAATGATAACCGAACGGACGCAAGATATTCGTTCAGTCACGATATTTGTCGAGGTGGAGGATATCGACGCCGCGATCACCAGTGCTGAGAGAAACGGAGGCGCCCGGATGATCGGACGCACGTCCTCAGGGGAACATGGAACCTACGCCTATATAACGGATCCGGCCGGAAACGTCATCGGCCTCTGGCAGAACGCAATTCCAGGGATTCGCGTAGGCGTGCGCGCAGCGGAATAAATGAGATTGAGAGGGAGCAGATGCAAGCGATCGAGCGCCACTTCGCGCGCCTCGACGGCACGCATTACCCGTCGCTTAGTTCTACCACCGGCTCCCTGCGGTTCGACGTGAGTTGTCCGGGAGGCTCGCGCTACTGGTGGGTCGAGACGAGAGATGGAAACGTCGAGGTTTCGGACAAGAATGACTCCGCCGACTGCATCGTTGTCGCCGACGAAGAGCCGATGGCCAGGGTGGTGACGGGGGAAGACAACGCAATCGCTCTGCTGGTGCGAGGAACCATCGCCGTCTCCGGGAATCTCCTCCTCTTTCTCAAGCTGCAGAAGGTGCTACTCGGCCCAACGGCCCAAGTCACGGAAGCGCAGCGGGGATGAGCGACACGGATTCGGTCCGAATCTTGGACGGCAGCAGCTTCGTAGTCAGTGACAGCCGCGGAGACATCGAGACCTCGACGACGACGCCCAACGGCTTCTTCGCGCTGGACGTACGCCATCTGTCGCAGTGGATACTTACGGTGGACGAGGAGCGGCTGTCTCCGCTGTCGGTGGACGACATTCAGTACTTTGAGGCTCGCTTTTTTCTGATCCCTGGTACCGCGACCCAGTACACCGACGCCTCACTTTCGGTCATCCGTCATCGTTGGATCGGCGACAGCTTCACCGAGACGCTGACTTTGATCAACCACGATTCAAAGCCTAGGGCGGTCACCGTGCGGATGCGGTGTGAGTCTGACTTTGCCGACATCTTCGAAATCAAGGACGAGCAGCGCAAAAGTGGGCAGTTCGCCACTGATTACGGTCCCGATCACCTGCGGTACTGCTACACCCGAGGCGATTTCCGAAGGGAGACGATCTTTAGGTCGACGCTGCAGCCGAAATTCAGTGATAACGGCATGATTTGGAAAATCAATATCGAACCTGACGGGGAATGGGTGACGGAGGTAAGCGTCGAGGCCTTGGCTGTAGGTGCCCACGGGCGTGACATACGGGCAGGGGTAATTCATCGGGATCGGAAGTCCATGGTTAACGAACTAGCGCTCTGGACCGCCAGCTCGCCGTACATCGAATCAAGCTCACAAACTGTGATAGAGGCATACAAGCGCAGCATCATCGACTTGTCTGCCCTAAGGTTCAGCCTCTTCGGTGCCGGGGAGAACATGCCGGCGGCCGGGCTTCCCTGGTTCATGACCGCGTTCGGTCGAGACAGCATATTCACCAGTTTCCAGGCTCTTCCGTTCGCAGCAAGTCTTGCTCAGGCCACGCTCAGAACGTTGAGTGCTTTGCAAGGAACCAGGGTCGACGACTTTCGGGACGAGGAGCCGGGTAAGATACCTCACGAGATCAGGTTTGGTGAGTCTGCTGCGTTCTACGAACAGCCGCACTCGCCCTACTACGGCACTGCGGATGCGACGTCACTGTTTGTCATTCTGCTTGACGAGTATGAGCGGTGGACCGGTGACCACCAGATGGTCATAGACCTGGAATTTGAAACCCGGGCGGCACTGAACTGGATCGGGACGTATGGCGACCAGTTAGGGACCGGCTACGTGTGGTATAAGAGCCGAAATCCCGAAAACGGTTTGGTGAACCAATGCTGGAAAGACTCATGGGACGCGATCTCGTACGACGACGGTAGCCTTCCCGAATACCCCCTCGCAACCTGTGAACTGCAGGGCTATGCGTACGACGCAAAAATTCGCGGAGCACGTCTCGCCCGAGCGTTCTGGAATGATCAGTCGTATGCAAGCCAGCTGGAAAGCGAGGCCGCAGAGCTCAGGGAGCGCTTTAACAGGGACTTCTGGGTGGCCGACGACGGGTACTTCGCTCTCGGGATCGACAGGGATGGGCGTCAGCTGAAAGTACTGTCTTCGAACATTGGTCATCTCCTGTGGAGTGGCATCGTTGACGAGGCGAAGGCCGGCGCAGTAGCGGATCATCTGCTCGGTCCTAGACTTTTTAGTGGTTGGGGCGTTCGAACGTTGGCGGTCGGTGAGAAGCGATACAATCCGCTCGGCTACCATGTCGGCACGGTGTGGCCGTTCGATAACTCAATAATCGCCTGGGGCCTGCGCCGCTACGGCTTCACCGAAAAGGCGGCCCGAATCTGTAAAAGCATTCTTGACGCTAGCGCCTACTTCAATGGGCGACTGCCCGAGGCGTTCGCCGGATATCCACGGGCATTGACAGGACACCCGGTCGAGTATCCGACCGCCTGTAGTCCCCAGGCCTGGTCCAGTGGGACGCCGCTTCTGCTGCTGCGAACGCTGTTGGGGCTCGACTCCATTGAGGATCACCTGGTCACGTCCCCCGCGCTTCCCTCCGGGATTGACTCTCTCTCTCTGGTTCGCATTCAGGGACGGTGGGGCGAGGCGGACGCCATCGCCCGCCGGTCAAGCCGACGCACGTGGCGCCCAGGTAATCGTTGAGTAAGCCGCGGGCGGATGGCATTGCTTGAGATGTCGTCTGTGATGAGCGAGGTTGCTCGTATCTTACGAGGGTGCCATGTTCAGGTGTGTCGCCAGGCTGGGATGGTTTCGTCGGTGATGTGTTTGGTGAGGTTGTCGGTCTCCGCGACGTGGATCATGCTGGCGGAGTTGTCAGGTAGGGCTCCGTAGTCGCGGGCGAGGCGTCGGTGTTGCATGATCTAGCTGCAACGCCGTTCAGTTAGGCGGTTGGTGTGGTCGTCAAGGGTCGGGGCTGATGATGTCGATGCTGGTGGTGGCTTGGTAGCTGCGCCGGTCGATGGTGGGGCCGCGGGCTTGGTATTTGCTGTTTGAGCGTTTGATCATGCGGGTTTTGGTGCGTAGGCGACGTTCGGGCAGCAGGTGGGCCAGGACGTCGGCGCCGATGACGCCGACCAGATCGATGACGGTGTCGGCCAGCACGCCGGCGGCGTGCACGATCTGGTCGCGGGCGGTGTTCAGGGCGGTGGTGAAGCTGGCGCGGTCGGGGTCGAGGCCGGGTCGGCTGTCGGTGGCGTCGACCATCGCGGTGCGCAGTAGTTGATAGACGCTGAGCAGGGCGTAGATCTCTTGCTGGATGCCGTCGGGGGTGCGGGCGCGTAGGACACGTCCGCCCAGGATCGAGGATTTGAGTTCGAGGTAGGCGGTCTCGATCTCCCAGCGCTGGTGGTAGAGCCGGATCAGTTCGGCGCTGGGATGGGTGACGGGGTTGAGCAGGGTGGTGATCAGCCGGTAGCCGCCGGTGTGGGTGCCCGCGGTGGTGGTGATGCTGATCTGCGCGTCGATGACCCGGATCGGCAGCCCGCCGATGATGGAGGAGAAGGATCCGTCCTGGTGGCGGCGCAGGGTCGGTAGTTTGCGGCCGGTCTTGCAGCGGATCAGCAGGTGCGCGCCGGTGGCGGCCAGAGTGATGATCAGGTCTGCGCCGGCGTAGTTTCGGTCGGCCAGCAGCAGCATCCCGGGGCGCAGACTGCGACAGAGGTGGCGGGCCTGGTCGAGTTCCCCGACGCTGACCGGGTCGAACACGGCGTCCAGAACTGAGCGGGTGCCGCAGGACAGCAGGGCGCTGAGCCGTAGTTGCGGATAGCCGGAACCGCCGTGGTTGCAGCGTTGTTTGGCATAGCGGCCCCTGTTGGCGGCCGAGTCCGCGACCGTCAGGAGAGTTCCGTCGACCACGGTCAGTAGCAAACCCCGCCAGCGCACCTGAGCGGCGCTGGTGACGGCCGGCCCGCGCAACAAATCGAACAGTGCCTGCACCGGTTGCGGACCGAGACGTTGTCGGGCTTGGCGCAGGGCGCTGCCGGTGGGCGCCACGAGTGGCAGGCCGGACAACCCGCTGGTCAGCTTGGACCACACCTGCCGGTATCCGAGTTCGGCGAACAGGCATCCCGCGAGCAGCAGATACATCACGACCCGGGCCGGCAACAGCCGAACCCGTGACTGCGTTCGCCTGGTCACGGCCAGGACATCATCGACCATCTCAAACGGCACCAGCCGAGTCAGCTCGCCCAGATGGCCCGGCGCGAACACCCCCGCAGCTACCCTCACCGTACGAGTTATGGCAATCTGATCAGCCAGCGGAGCTCCAGGTTCAAGGGCGTCTTAGAGTGACCACCCTCTATACCGGAGCTCCGCTGCTTTACGCCTCAGACACGCCTTGACGATCTGCCCAACCGCTTAACTGAACGGCGTTGGATCTAGCTGAGGGCGCGTTCGACGATCCAGCGGCATTTGACCACGGAGAATCCTCGGACGTTCGGTCTTTGGAGAATCTTTCGACGTCGATGCCGAGGGTGGCGCCGTGTTCGATGGCCTTGTTCTTGAAGCCGGCGCCGACCCATGTCTTGGTCAGGGCGGGGTGGGTGGCTTTGGCTTGGCTGTCGGTGATGCAGGCCGACCGGTGTGCGGTTGACGTACAGGATTGCGTTGACGATTGCTCGCAGGTCCTGGCTGGTGGCGCGTCCGCCGACGCCGGCGTCGGTGCGGGTCTGAAGCCAGGCGTGCAGACGTGGTGCGATTGGCCCCAGCGGGCGTCGGACAGGTCGGAGGAGTAGGCGGGTCGCTAAACCATGAGCCGAGCACCTGTTCGATGGCATCGAGCAGCGGCGCGAACGCCGGGATCTCATTACTCTTGGCGTCCACGGTGGCCTGCGTGAGGACAACGCTGGTCCCGGTGTCCAACGCGGAGAGCAGATGCACCTGGCGGCCGCCGCTGGTTCGTGCGTCGCGTGCCGTGCTATACCGCCCCGGCCTGCTTACCGCGAGGGGAGTGCGGGTGCGCACCCCGCTGGCCAGGACGGTGCCGAGCAGCGCGTCGTCCAGGTGCGTCAGCAGCCGCCCGGCGGTGCTGCCGACCGGCAGCCACCCGACGGGCCAGACGCGACCCGATGTGCGGGAACCCGAGCCGACGCTGGGCCTGCTCGCCCAGGTCATGCAACCACCGGTCGAATGGGGTCTTCCTCGGAGCTGTGAAGCGTCGCAACTCCATGATCGCCGATGCGACCTCACCCGCTTCTTTGCGCTTCCGCAGAGGTCGAAATCGTCCCGAAATCCCTGGTCAGCGGATCGCCAGCCGACTACGCAATCGCCCTGGATCGCAACCGTAGTCCGACGATACTAGGGCTTTTCTGAGCCATACACGTTCTGCGGAACGAAGCTGGCATATCGATGCGACATCAGCCAGGGCAAATAGTGCAGATTGCCGTAATTCGTCGGCTTGCTGACCCGGCAGCCAGCGAGCTGAATACGATCCCAGACAGAAGAACTCAAAATGCCCAGTCTGGGGCATTCAATGAAACCAGTGAGCCCTTTTCATCGTGGGTTTGGGCTGGTCTGGACGTGGTGTAGGACGAGGATGGCCTGGACGATTGTGGTGGCGCGTCGGGGGCAGCAGCGG
>NZ_JBEXGE010000091.1:0-5490 GCF_040607155.1 Micromonospora sp. NPDC005324
CCCCGCGTCGGGCCCACACCATGCCCACCGGCAGAAACACCGACAGCCGCACCCACAACACCAAGATCAATCACTCATGAAAGACCGAGGCTAGAGGAAGCCGAGCCGCCGTGCCGCGTGCTGGTGAGCCGAGACGAGCTCAGCAAGCTGAATAGGCTTGCGAGACACCGCCGACAGAACCTTTCCCTCCCCGGTCCACGGCGGTGGCCAGGCGCTGAGCCCTTGATCTAGAGCGACGTTGGCCACCTCGGTCTCCCACCCCGGCCAGCGCAAGCCCTCATAGAACTGAGTCATGGCGCCGGTGAGCATCGCCTCAAGCCAGTCGCCATACCCGAGCTCGAGATCCTGCCAAGCCAGGTCCTCCGGGCCAAAGTAGTGCACCGTCGGCCTCACACCCGGCTCCGCCTGCGACCACGCGAACCGCCCGCCCATAACGTCGAGAGCAACGACCAGGCGTCCAGTCTTGGGAACGATCTCGGCCGCCACATCTGGCAGCCCATCGTGCCCTCCCCCGAGCACTCGAAGCCAACCGTGATCGATCAGAAGCCCGCCGCTGTTAGCCACCACGGCCCCGAGCCACGAGCTGGTCGTGATGTCCAAGGCTGTCAGGCAGGCTTCCGCCCGCTGGGGATCGGCCCTAAGCACCTCCACCGGGTACGGAGCTGCTGCCACCAGTGCCGAGATCTCCGACCACGCAGACTGTTCCACCCCCTCAGCCTCCCAGCAGGATCAACCATGTGACTATGAGGGGGCGAATTCGAGCGGTCGTCGCAGTGATGACGATCGTCACGTCGCCAGAGCGGCGTGAAGACGCCGGCCGGTGTGCGCTAGCCGAGGGTCTTGCGGGGCCGATTGGTGAGGCGTTGCTCGACGGCGCGGAGATCGGCGGCGGTGTGCTGCGACAGGTCGGTGCGCTTGGGTAAGTGCTGGCGCAGCAGGCAATTGGTGTTCGTGCTCGTGCCGCGATGGACGGCGGGTACGGCCAGTACCCGCAGGTCCGTAACTGGATGGCTGGCCAGGCTCTGCCGTACGTGGTGGCGACATCCGCAGCGCTGCCGTTGACCCAGTTCAGCGTCGCACCGGGAACCGCCGCGATCACCCGCGCCGACGACCTGCTGTCCCGGCTGGCCGAGGGTGACTGGCAACGTCGCCCGTGCGGTGAGGGCAGTAAAGGCGGCCCGACGGGTTCACTTATACCCTGCTGCTGCGGCCCTCGATCGCCGACCCCACCGACATCATCTATTTTCTCGCCCAGGCCCGGCACCCGACACCGACCACCACCCTCATCCGGGTCGCGGGAAGCAGATGGACGATCGAGGAGAACAACAAGCAAGGGAAAGAATCTCGTCGGCATTGATTAGCACCAGGTCAGGACTTGGACGGCGTGGCACTACACCAGCACCGCGTGCATGTTCGCCAAGGCGTTCATTGCCGTTCAGCAGAACACCGCCACCAGCGCCGACACCCCGGCCGGCGCCTGGATCAGCGGCTTGGGAAAGCATCAGCCCACCGCCAACCCGTCCGACAGGCCGCGACTGACTGAGCCTAGATCTGCTCACCCACGCCACCGTCACCGACGCCCGTAACCTGCTCACACAGAACGTCCTGCACTCCCGCCAAGACCCGCGCCACATCCTGCGGTGGACCGCCTGGCGCCTCAAACACAAGTTCTACGCCCGGATCAGCCACTACCTCCGCCGCGGCGACCCCCTACCCGAAGCCGTACAAAAATTGGTAAAGCGCCCGGCGTCATCCAGCTCCGAAAGGTCCGCAGCTGTAGTACCGGGTAAGACAACACGGTGAGGCTCCCGGCTAGGGATCTGACTTTGGTCGATCGCTGTCCTGCCGGGAGCCTCGTCCTATGTCGATGCCAGCCTCCCGCACTTCCCGCGACCTGCACCATCACGTCGAGATGGCTTATTCATCATGATCGCAGCACCATCAATGGCCCGAACAGCGATCATAGATGCTCAATAAATCGCTACCGCGCGAGTTTGTGGGAGTTCAATAAAAATGACACTTCAGCCATCAAGGCATCGATCGCATAATTCTTCAACGTACGCTGAATAGCGCTCTCTGAATTCCCTGCAGTCCGGCCACTACTCCGCTTTCTCGCGGATGCCGTAGCGGCGGTAGACATACCCAAGCGGCCCAGGCGCCCACCAGTTCCACCGACCGAGGAGCCGCATGGTGGCCGGCACCAACAGCGCCCGCACAAGAATTGCATCGACCATGATTGCGACAACCATGCCGACCCCGATCAGCTTGATGAACGACATGCCTCCGGTCGCGAAGCCGATCACCACGATGATCAGCAACAGTGCCGCGGCGGTGATAATCCGGCCGGTGTGCTGCAGTCCGGCGGTCACCGCACCCACGTTGTCCCCGGTGCGGTCCCACTCCTCGCGAATCCGAGAGAGCAGGAAAACCTCGTAGTCGGTGGCCAGACCAAAGAGCACTGCCAACATAAGGATTGGATTGCTCGGTTCGATGAAGCCGGTTGGAGTGAAGCCGAGCAGGTCGGCGAAGTGGCCGTCCTGGAAGATCCAGACCACCACGCCGAAGGACGCCCCAATCGAGACCAGGTTCATCAGCACTGCCTTGACTGGCAGCACCACCGAGCCAAAGGCTAGAAAGAGCAAAACCAGCGTCGTTGCGGCCATCAGCAGCCCCATCCAGGGCAGCCGGTCGGCAAGACTGTCCAACAAATCCCGATCGGTGCTGGGCCGGCCGCCCACCAGAACCTCGACGCCGGCAGGCGCGGGCAGGACACGAATCGCGCGGACCGCGTCCTGGGCGATCTCGCCGGTGGGCTCTCCGGAGTAGGCAACCGTTAGCAGCGTTGAGTCACCCCGGTTCGCAGCGACGGCAACCCCGGTCACCCCCGGCACCGTCGCCACCTGGCCAACGAACGACTGAACCTGGGCCGTCGGCGCGCCGGAGACTAGGACTTCAATGGGGGCAACCGCGCCGCCGGGAAACTCCTTGGCGATCCGCTCGGAGACCACCCGCGGGGCCGCAGTCGCCGGCAGGACCCTTTCGTCGAAGCCGCCAAACTCGATACGCAGGAACGGAGTCGCGAGCACCGCTAGTAGCACGAGGACTCCAACTAGGTAACGCACTGGCCGCCGCATAACACTTTGAGCAACGCGTGCCCAGAGATTGCCGCCCCCTCGCGCAGCCCGACGCCTACTCCGAAGGCCGTGGCGCCAAGGCTGCGGTACACGTAGCGCGTCTATCCGATAGCCGAGCACCGCCAGCAGTGCCGGCAGCACGGTGAGCGCAGCCAGCATGGCGACGAGTACAGCGGCCATTCCGCCAATACCCATGGAGCGCAGGAACGTCTGCGGGAAGATCAGCAGACTCGCCATGGCCAGCGCGATGGTAAGCCCGGAGACCAGTACGGTGCGACCGGCGGTGGCCATGGTACGGGCGATCGCGGCTGGGGTCTCGTAACCCGCGGCGAGTTCCTCCCGGAAGCGGCTGACCACGAAGAGCGCGTAGTCGACCGCCATACCCAGCCCGATCAGGGTGATGATGTTGATCGCGAAGATCGAGACATCAGTGACCAGGTCAACAAGACGGACCGCAACGAATGCGCCGAGGATGGCCAGCCCGCCGATCAGCAGCGGAGTGGCTGCAGAGACTAGACCGCCGAAGATCAGCACCAGTAGGACCAGCAGGACGGGCATGGAGATCAGCTCCGCCCGGGTGATGTCCTTCGTGGTCTGCACATTTGCCTCGTGCAGAAACGGCACCGACCCGCCAGCCTCAGTGCGTATGCCCGGCGCGCTCAGGATCGATCGGAGCGTCTCGAAAGCCTCGACCTTGCCATCCTCGCTGCTGGCGCGGAGCTGAACCAGTGCGTAGGTGGCTCTGCGGTCGGCGGCCAGGAGGGCTGGCGCCTTGGTGTCGTACCAAGTAGTCACGCTAGCTACCTCGACGCGTCCGCGCAGCCGGCCGATCGCGTCGGCGACTGGACCTTGGAAGCTTGGGTGGTCAACGCTGACGCTGTCGCTCGACCAGAGCACGATGACGTCGGCACCCTGTGGGCCGAGCTCCGCGGCGACTCTTCTGGCAGCCTGGCTGCTCTCGCTGGCCGGATCGTCAAACCCGCCGCCGGTCAATTGCCCGAAGACCCCGGTCCCCCACGTCAAGCCGATCCCGACCAAGACAGCGGCCATGGCCAGCACGATCCAGCGCAGCCGAACCACAGCCCGCCCCCACCAGACAAACATCGCTTCCCCCTTGACAGGCCGCTAGGCTGCAACCGTCGCTAATGATATGAACGCCGTTAACTAGTGAACGGCGTTCACTATCGCAACGCTGTACGCTTTCGTCAAGAGGAGTTGGTGCATGGTCGAAAAAACTCGGCGAGACCGCTTGCGCATCGCCACCATCTCGGAAATCAAAGGGTGTGCTCGCCGACTGCTCGTCACCTCCGGGGTCGACGCCGTATCACTCCGCGCGATCGCTCGCGACATGGGCATGAGCGCTCCCGCCATCTACCGCTACTTCCCCAGCTTGGAGGCCCTGGTCCGCTCGCTCACCGCAGACCTCTACGACGAGCTGCGGGAAAGAGTTGAGCAGGCAACCGCCGACGCCGTCAGCGACGATCCCATCGGTGAGCTGTTAGCTATGTCACGAGCCTTCCGCCGATGGGCCGTTGGGCACCCACACGAATTCACCCTCATCTTCGGTTGCCCTGCGCGAGGACTACCCGAGCCGGTCAGCCTGCGGGCCGACGCCGACCCTGCGGGAGTTAGGTTAGGGGCAGCGTTTTTGGCACCATTCGTCACCTTGGCCGCGCGGCGAGCTCTTCCCGACCCGCCTAATGCTCTCTACCAGCAGCACCTTGGAGACCGGCTAGCCCCACTCATGGCCAGCTATGGCGGACTGACGGCCGAGGCGGCCTACGCCTTCCTTGCTGCTTGGACCCGGCTCTACGGCTTGATCGCCATGGAGGTTTTCGATCATCTCAGCTGGGCTGTGTCTGAGCCAGAAGCGCTATTCGAGACCGAGTTGGCTGTATTGGCGGCCCACCTCGGTCGGCAGCCCGGGGCTGATTCCACCGCTTAGCCTCGGTCTTTCATGAGTAATTGATCTTAGGGTTGGACTGTAGTCGGCGGTGTTTCTGCGGGTGGGCATGGTGGTGACCCGGCGTGTGGCCGGGTTCCTCCAGGCTGTTGTAGTGGCAGGGTTCTGGTTCAGGTCAGCGGGCGGGGTAGTGCTGCCGGGCGGTGGAACGCGGTGATGATCTGGTCAGCCCAGGGCCAACTGTCGGCGATGCGTAGCCAGGTTCGTCGTGCGATGCGGGCGATCCGGGCTGGGACGTGCAGCAGTCGGTAGCGCGCAGCTTCTTCGGGTTCGCGCGAGCCAGATCCCCATCTAGTACCAACGCCGTTCAGTTAGGGCGGTGGGCGGCGTGTCAAGGCGTGTCTGGGACGTGAAGCAGCGGAGCTCCGGTATAGAGGGTGGTCACTCTAAGAC
>NZ_JBEXGE010000092.1:0-5484 GCF_040607155.1 Micromonospora sp. NPDC005324
GTCTTAGAGTGACCACCCTCTATACCGGAGCTCCGCTGCTTCGTCTCCACGACACGCTTGACAGCCCACCAAAACACCTAACTGAACGGCGTTGGGGCTAGCCCTCGACGCGCTGGAGATCATCGCGGTCGTGGTCACCGCGGTGTCAGTCACCGACAACGCGATCGGGATCCGGCTGCGCGAGAAGGTCACCGAACGCACCCCGAAGGTAGCCCGAGCCTGGGTCGACGCCAGATTCAAGCAGCACCTGGCGCTGCACGGCGCCATGCGGGGCGTTGACATCAAGGTCGTCAAACGACCCGACACCACACCGGGCTTCGTGCTGACCCGCAAACCCTGGATCGTCGAACAGGTCAACGGCACCCTGATGCCGCACGGACGCCGCGCACACGAGTAGGAGAGCCGGCCAGAATCCAGCGTGTCACGAACGCTGAGGGGCGTCGATGGCGAAAATGGTCCACCGGCTCACCGGCACCAGCACCGTGTCTTGGCGACACTGATGGACCTCACCACCGCTCTCGACCCGATCGCCGAACGCAAAGCCATCGCACGCCAGGACACCGACCGGCATAGCGAACAGGTCGCCGCGCTCACCGGCGAATCGGCACCTCCCGGCGTTTTGCCGGCCGGACCGGCCTCGATGGGTGGGGGCCATCGACCACTGCCTTCGAAACTCACCTGCGAGTCCGTAACGGAAGGTTCACGAACGATGAGCGGATCGGAAAACTCCCGCGAGCATCCAGCTATCTCTTCAGCGTCGCCGTCACGCTCCGTGAGCCTCTAAACGGAAGTCGAGTATCCTTTTGCCGACGCCGACGATTTCCGGGACTGGGTTCGAGGACGAATGCGTCTTTGCGAAGGCGCCGGCGTGAATACAACAGCCAACTACCGGGCACCCAACCCGGCACGTTACGTCGCTTGCTGAGACGATCTTGATCTGCCCATAATGAGCACGTGGCCGCTGAACAGATCGCAAATTTTTCCGTCAAGCCCACCCTGACCGGCATGAAGGTGCTGCTCCGCCCCTTCGTGGCGGAGGACATCCAGCACCTCCTCGCCGCGCTGCGCGATCCCGAGGCCGCCCTGCTCACCGGCAGCGCCCATAGTGACGGGGATCTCGCTCGCTGGGACGCAGCAAGCGAGGAGCGCGCGCGCCAGTGGTACAACACCCGCAACCAGCAAACCGATCGTCTCGACCTGGCGGTTGTGGACCGAGCGCACGGTGAGTGCGTAGGGGAGGTCGTGCTGAACGAGTGGAACGAAGAGAATCGGAGCTGCAACTTCCGGACGGTCCTGGGACCGACCGGCCGCAATCGCGGGTTGGGTACTGAGGCAACCCGCCTGATTGTCCGATACGGCTTTGAGCAGCTCGGCTTGCACCGGATCTCGCTGGAGGTGTACTCGTTCAATCCGCGTGCCCGGCGGGCCTACGACAAGGTCGGCTTCGTCGCCGAGGGTGTGCTACGCCACGTGCTGCGCTACAACGACGACTGGATCGATGCCACCGTGATGTCGATCCTCGCCCATGAATGGGCCAACCACGGCGGCCGCCCGTTGTTCAGCGGATCGTCCTGACTGACCCGCTTGGGATGAGGCGTCCGGTCACTCTGCGCTAGAGGACGGCATCACCCCTGCCGTGCTCGCGCAACAATGGCAGTAGCCAACGAAAGACCTTCGCACTCGGCTGGCGGGACAGGCGGATGGGCCGGGTAATCTCGCCGCCACCTCGCCATCGCCAGGACGATAGACGTCGAGGCAACTACCCGCGATCCTGGCCCGCGTCCGCGAGGCGCATGGCTGAAAGCCCCCGGGCCTTCCGTCGCCCGCAGCCCCATGCGCACCCATGCCCCGCGGCGGCAACGCCCCAGGACTCCGGTTCGGTTCGGAAGTTGGAAGCGCCGGTCGTCAAAGGCTTCAGCGTGGTCAAACGCCGATGGGTCGTCGAACGCGCCATCGGCTGGCTCATGCACCACCGCCGAATCGTCCGCGACTATGAAACCCGAGAGCGACTCCCTTCCTCATGCACGTCACTCAGTCGACGGGTCGGGAATCGATCCGCCTCAGACCGGGGCTGATGCCCCGGTCTGGGGCGGCTCAGCCGCGCCAAAGCCTGGAGTCAGAGGTGCTAGCCGGCGACGTTACGGTAGAAGGCAGCACGTACGTTGTGGTTCGCCTCGACCTGCGGCATTCCTGAAGCCACGAATATGTCGCTTGCTGTCGTCCGAACCTGGGCGACCACGACCGAGCCCGAAAAGCCCACGCCCGCCTCGTAAGCCACACCCGCCAATCGAACCGCATCGCGAGCGCGTTCACGTGCCTCCGCCGGTTCCCTCCCGCTGGCGAATTCCTTGCGCAGAAGGCTCACAGAATCTCCAAGCGCCTGGACCGCACGGTTCAAAGCAGCGGGCATGTGCTCTCCATCCTCAATGAGGGTCACCGCCCGCCTGATCAGTGTGCCGCTGTTGCGCATCGCCCGATCGATGGGCTCGGCGGCTGCAGCATAATGCCGCAAGATGCCGCGTCTGTAGCGCCAGGAAACGGGCGCCAAGGTGGTGGATTCCTTCGCGCCCTCCACTGCGTCGGTCAGCGCCTGCAGCTCGGCCTTGTTGCGCCGCAAGCGCTCCATGGCAAGTTCAGCCCGGCCGATGTCCCCGCTTTCCAACGCCTCCGCGGTACTGTTCAACTGCTCTGCGAGCATGTCCAAAGCTGGTCCAGCAGCCCGGTTGATCACGCGCAGTGGATTGATCGGAACCAACAAGGCTGTCACGACGAGCGCGGCGGCACCGCCGACGAGTGCGTCAACGAATCTTGGCACCTCCAGGTTGCCTACGGAGGGACTCAAGGTCGCGATAAGGACGGCGGTGCTCGCACTCTGCAGAACCACCGCGGCGCTGCCTCCGAGTACCAGGGCGGCCAAAATTGACAGAATCACGATCGTGCCTAACTGCCATAAACCGGTGCCTACTGCCGCAAGAAGTAGATCACCCACCGCCACACCGAGGCCTACCCCCAGGATCAGCTCGACGATCCGTCTGACGCGTTGCCCAACTGATGCCGCCAGCGTGCCTACGGCCACGATTGGGGCGAAGACGGGATCCGGGTTTCGTAGCACCTGATTGGCCACCAGCCACGCAAGGCTGGCGGCCAGCCCTGCCTGCACCGCGACCACACCGCCCGCACGCACACGGTTGACCCTGTCTCGCACCGTCGCTAGAAGCGAATCGGTCGCATGTTCGACCATCGCCCTGCGCGAGGCCCCGTGTCCGCTGGGTGGGGTATCGCCATTGCCCCGAGTCGCCCTGAGGTTCCAGCGCATTCGAGGGTCTACCCTCTTGGAGCCCTGGCTACCGCACCACCGCTAAGCGGTTGTCGGCCCGCTGCCCCTGCGAGACAGTGCCCCTGACGTCAGGCATTCGGCGAGAGGCAGCGCTGCGTCACCACAGTTAGGCCGCGCCACGTTCGGTGCGCTGCCTGCGGCCTGAAGCGCCGCAGGCGCGGTGGTACATGTCAGTTTCCGCCATCTTCGAGGCGCGCGGCGTGCCACCGCGATCCGAGAGAGAAGCTTCGGTGTCTTCGTCAGCCTCTTAGGGGGTGCTATGACAACAGCGAGCGCGACAACTACGGCCGGTGCCGTTCGGGGCCGTAGGATTGGCCGGGTCGTCCACTTCGCCGGTGTACCGTTTGCGTCGGCAGCCCGATTCGCGAGCCCGGAGGCACCCCGACCCTGGCTGGGAACGCGCGACGCCAGCAGCCCCGGCCCGATCGCCCCGCAACCGGCGGGCCGCCTCGAGCGTGTCATGGGCCCGATGCGCGCCGGCCGGCAGAACGAGAACTGCCTGACGCTAAACCTTTGGACGCCGAGCGTCGTTGACGGTGCTCGACCAGTGCTGGTCTGGATCCATGGCGGCGGATTCTCCTCAGGGTCGGGCAGCGCCGAGTGGTACGACGGCACTCTGCTCGCCGAGCGCAGCGACCTTGTCGTTGTGACAATCAACTACCGCCTCGGCGTACTTGGGTTTGCCCACCTCGACTCGCTCGCACCGTCCAACCGCGGTCTGCTGGACATGGTCGCCGCGCTGGACTGGGTTCAGGACAACATCGCCGCGTTCGGCGGCGACCCCGCAGACGTGACCGTCGCCGGTCAGTCCGGCGGGGCGGTGTCCATCGTCCCGCTGCTCGGGCGCGGCTTGTTCCGCCGCGCAATCCTGCAGAGCGCGCCGTTCGCGGTTCTGCCCTGGAGCAGTGAAGAGGCAGGTGAGTTTACCGCCATGCTGTGCGCCGAGCTGGGGCTCGCCAGACCGGCGAGCCTGTTCGACGTCCCCGTGAACCGCCTGCTCGATGCGCAGAGGGCCGTCACGGAAGCCATCACTCGGGCGAGCCCGAACCCGCTGAACGTCGCGCCCCCGTTCCAGCTGGTCACCGACGAGTTGGTCGGCGAGGAGCTGATCAGCACCGCGCTGAACAGGCCGCGTCCAGAGGTGGACCTGCTCATCGGTTGGACCCGCGACGAACTCGCCGCGTTCGTTGGCGGAGACGAGCGTTTCGCAGCAATCGACGCCGAAACGGTGATTCGGGCCATCCGACAGTGGTACGGTGGCGAGGCCGAGCAGCGCTACGCGGACCGCCTGTCCCAGCTGCCGGAGGCGGCCACGCCGGCCCAGGTGGCGCTAGCCATCACCACCGACGAGGTATTTCGCCGCGGTGCGTTGCGGCTGGCGGCCGCGTTCCCCGGCTCGGTTACCTACCGGTTCGACTGGCGCCCGACCGGAAGTCCGTTCGGGGCCTGCCATTGTCTGGACATCCCGTTCGTCTTCGGCAATGCCGCAGCGTGGCGAGACGCGCCGATGCTGCCAGGCGGCGAGCTGCCCGGCCGGCTCGCCGAAGCAGTCCGGACGACATGGACCGCATTCATCCGCGGGGACCAATTACCGGGAAGAAGCGGAGACGACCCGATTATGTTCGGCGAATGCACCATCGCGAACTGACGGCGCCGGCCGGCCGGCACCCTTGCTCGACGTTACGAATCCCGAGGCCGAGCCTGAGCTTCGGCTCGGTTCCGAATCCGGCAGGCCAACCTGAATCCCGGTTGAGATGAATGGCTCACGCGGAGCCCGCTTTCACGGTGGCCGGAGGCGGCGATACCACCCAGGTCAGCTCGGTCGCGCTCGCCTCGGGGAAGTCGCGGGCGAGGTCAGTGACCGCCAGGTTCGCGATGGTGGCATCCAGGATCGCAAGAAACGTCGCCCCCACCGCCAGCGTCAGAATGGTCCGGTAACCGGACGGGCCGGGCCCCCTCCACGACCGTTCCCTCGAAAAGCCCAGCAGACGGTTAAGCAGTGAGCCTTCTTCATCCTGCATATCGGTTGGCTTCGACGTGGTGCAGAACGAAATGGCGATGGTGATCATGCTGGCGGAGTTGTCGGGTCGGGCTTCGTAGTCGCGTACGAGTCGGCGGTGGTGCATGAGCCAGCCGAGGGTGCGTTC
>NZ_JBEXGE010000093.1:0-5450 GCF_040607155.1 Micromonospora sp. NPDC005324
AACGCAGATTAGGCCACCCCCGGTGGGGGTGGCCTAATCTGGAAGATTGTCCGGCGGCGTCCTACTCTCCCACACCCTCACGAGTGCAGTACCATCGGCGCTGGAGGGCTTAGCTTCCGGGTTCGGAATGTAACCGGGCGTTTCCCCTCCGCCATGACCGCCGTAACTCTATGAACATATCAAACAACCCCGGCACACACTCACGGGTGTTCGCTTGTTCAGAGTTGCACAGTGGACGCGTAGCAGCTTAGTAGTCAAGTCCTCGGCCTATTAGTACCGGTCAACTGAACCCGTTACCGGGCTTACATTTCCGGCCTATCAACCCAGTCGTCTAGCTGGGGGCCTTACCCCACCAAGGTGGGTGGGATACCTCATCTTGAAGCAGGCTTCCCGCTTAGATGCTTTCAGCGGTTATCCCTTCCGAACGTAGCTAACCAGCCGTGCCCTTGGCAGGACAACTGGCACACCAGAGGTTCGTCCGTCCCGGTCCTCTCGTACTAGGGACAGCCCTTCTCAAGTATCCTACGCGCACGGCGGATAGGGACCGAACTGTCTCACGACGTTCTAAACCCAGCTCGCGTACCGCTTTAATGGGCGAACAGCCCAACCCTTGGGACCTGCTACAGCCCCAGGATGCGACGAGCCGACATCGAGGTGCCAAACCATCCCGTCGATATGGACTCTTGGGGAAGATCAGCCTGTTATCCCCGGGGTACCTTTTATCCGTTGAGCGACACCGCTTCCACTCGCAAGTGCCGGATCACTAGTCCCGACTTTCGTCCCTGCTCGACTTGTCAGTCTCACAGTCAAGCTCCCTTGTGTACTTGCACTCAACACCTGATTGCCAACCAGGCTGAGGGAACCTTTGGGCGCCTCCGTTACCTTTTAGGAGGCAACCGCCCCAGTTAAACTACCCACCAGACACTGTCCCTGAACCGGATAACGGTCCGAAGTTAGATACCCAAATCAACCAGAGTGGTATTTCAAGATTGCCTCCACCCATACTGGCGTATGGACTTCACCGGCTCCCACCTATCCTACACAAGCTAATTCGAGTACCAATGTCAAGCTATAGTAAAGGTCCCGGGGTCTTTCCGTCCTGCCGCGCGTAACGAGCATCTTTACTCGTACTGCAATTTCGCCGGGCCCGTGGTTGAGACAGTGGGGAAGTCGTTACGCCATTCGTGCAGGTCGGAACTTACCCGACAAGGAATTTCGCTACCTTAGGATGGTTATAGTTACCACCGCCGTTTACTGGCGCTTAAGTTCTCCGCTTCGCCCCGAAGAGCTAACAGGTCCCCTTAACGTTCCAGCACCGGGCAGGCGTCAGTCCATATACATCGAATTACTTCTTCGCATGGACCTGTGTTTTTAGTAAACAGTCGCTTCCCCCTGCTCTCTGCGGCCATACAACGCTCCACCCGCGCGGGGCTTCACGTCTCCGGCCCCCCTTCTCCCTAAGTTACGGGGGCAATTTGCCGAGTTCCTTAACCACAGTTCGCCCGATCGCCTCGGTATTCTCTACCTGACCACCTGTGTCGGTTTGGGGTACGGGCCGCTAAGAACTCGCTAGAGGCTTTTCTCGGCAGCATAGGATCACTGACTTCACCTGAATCGGCTCGGCATCACGTCTCAGCCCTCATGTGTTGCGGATTTGCCTACAACACGGCCTACACGCTTACCCCGGCACAACCACCGGCCGGGCTCAGCTACCTTCCTGCGTCACCCCATCGCTTGACTACTACCCATCAGGTTCCCACGCTCCCCACCATCCGTCCGAAGACATCAGGCAGCTCGGGTGGTTAGCACAACGAGGTTCATCAGGGACGCTCTTTCGCGGGTACGGGAATATCAACCCGTTGTCCATCGACTACGCCTCTCGGCCTCGCCTTAGGTCCCGACTCACCCAGGGCGGATTAGCCTGGCCCTGGAACCCTTGGTCATCCGGCGGAAGGGTTTCTCACCCTTCTTTCGCTACTCATGCCTGCATTCTCACTCGTGCCGCGTCCACAACTGGGTCACCCCGCTGCTTCACTCGCGGCACGACGCTCCCCTACCCATCCACACACCTGCACAAGGAATCAAGTCCAAGCGAGGATAAAATGTGAATGCCACAGCTTCGGCGGTGTGCTTGAGCCCCGCTACATTGTCGGCGCGGAACCACTTGACCAGTGAGCTATTACGCACTCTTTAAAGGGTGGCTGCTTCTAAGCCAACCTCCTGGTTGTCTATGCGACCCCACATCCTTTTCCACTTAGCACACGCTTAGGGGCCTTAGCTGGTGATCTGGGCTGTTTCCCTCTCGACTACGAAGCTTATCCCCCGCAGTCTCACTGCCGCGCTCTCACTTACCGGCATTCGGAGTTTGGCTGATTTCGGTAAGCTTGTGGGCCCCCTAGACCATCCAGTGCTCTACCTCCGGCAAGAAACACGCGACGCTGCACCTAAATGCATTTCGGGGAGAACCAGCTATCACGGAGTTTGATTGGCCTTTCACCCCTAACCACAGGTCATCCCCCAATTTTTCAACATTGGTGGGTTCGGCCCTCCACGCGGTCTTACCCGCGCTTCAGCCTGCCCATGGCTAGATCACTCCGCTTCGGGTCTAGGACACGCGACTGAATCGCCCTATTCAGACTCGCTTTCGCTACGGCTCCCCCACACGGGTTAACCTCGCCACATGCCACTAACTCGCAGGCTCATTCTTCAAAAGGCACGCCGTCACCCCGCAAGGCTCCGACGGATTGTAGGCGAACGGTTTCAGGTACTATTTCACTCCCCTCCCGGGGTACTTTTCACCATTCCCTCACGGTACTTGTCCGCTATCGGTCACCAGGAAGTATTTAGGCTTACCAGGTGGTCCTGGCAGATTCACGGCAGATTTCAGGGGTCCGCCGCTACTCGGGAACACCCACAGAAGGTCAGCAACTTTCACCTACCGGACTCTCACCGTCTACGGTCAGCCATTCCAGACTGTTCGACTAGCCACTGACTTTGTAACTTCTCGAACAAGTGTCAGCTTGTTCAGCAGGGTCCCACAACCCCGACCACGCAACCCCTGACAGGTATCACACGCAGCCGGTTTAGCCTCGATCCGCTTTCGCTCGCCACTACTCACGGAATCACTAAATTGTTTTCTCTTCCTACGGGTACTGAGATGTTTCACTTCCCCGCGTTCCCTCCACACACCCTATGTGTTCAGGTGTGGGTGACACCACATGACTGGTGCCAGGTTTCCCCATTCGGACACCCTGGGATCACAGCTTGGTTGACAGCTCCCCCAGGCCTATCGCGGCCTCCCACGTCCTTCATCGGCTCCTGGTGCCAAGGCATTCACCGTTCGCCCTTGACAACTTGACCACAAAGATGCTCGCGTCCACTGTGCAATTCTCAACAAACGACCAACCCACAACCCGATCCGCCCCACACCAAACCCAACAACCGTTGGCGGTATGTGGAGCCAGGCCATGCCTGGCAGACTTCCAGCCCCCACACAGGAGGCCGGCACAGTCTCTGAAACAACAACCCAACGGTTGTTCCTTCAGGACCCAACAGGGTGCTCACATCTCCCCCCAGCCGCACCAACAGCAACCATTCCCACCACCAAAGTGGCTGTACTAGGCGCCGCCGGCCGTTGCCAGGGCAAAACTTGCCAGTGTCTCCGCCATTCGAGCACCCCACCACCACATTCGGGCAGCGCGGGCTCCTCACCGACTTTCGTCGGAAGGTGCTCCTTAGAAAGGAGGTGATCCAGCCGCACCTTCCGGTACGGCTACCTTGTTACGACTTCGTCCCAATCGCCAGCCCCACCTTCGACGGCTCCCTCCACAAGGGTTGGGCCACCGGCTTCGGGTGTTGCCGACTTTCGTGACGTGACGGGCGGTGTGTACAAGGCCCGGGAACGTATTCACCGCAGCGTTGCTGATCTGCGATTACTAGCGACTCCGACTTCACGGGGTCGAGTTGCAGACCCCGATCCGAACTGAGACCGGCTTTTTGGGATTCGCTCCACCTCACGGTATCGCAGCCCATTGTACCGGCCATTGTAGCATGCGTGAAGCCCTGGACATAAGGGGCATGATGACTTGACGTCATCCCCACCTTCCTCCGAGTTGACCCCGGCAGTCTTCGATGAGTCCCCGCCATAACGCGCTGGCAACATCGAACGAGGGTTGCGCTCGTTGCGGGACTTAACCCAACATCTCACGACACGAGCTGACGACAGCCATGCACCACCTGTGACCGCCCCCGAAGGACCTCACATCTCTGCGAGTTTTGCGGCCATGTCAAACCCAGGTAAGGTTCTTCGCGTTGCATCGAATTAATCCGCATGCTCCGCCGCTTGTGCGGGCCCCCGTCAATTCCTTTGAGTTTTAGCCTTGCGGCCGTACTCCCCAGGCGGGGCGCTTAATGCGTTAGCTGCGGCACAGGAAACCGGAGAGGCCCCCCACACCTAGCGCCCAACGTTTACAGCGTGGACTACCAGGGTATCTAATCCTGTTCGCTCCCCACGCTTTCGCTCCTCAGCGTCAGTATCGGCCCAGAGACCCGCCTTCGCCACCGGTGTTCCTCCTGATATCTGCGCATTTCACCGCTACACCAGGAATTCCAGTCTCCCCTACCGAACTCTAGCCTGCCCGTATCGACCGCAGGCTTGGAGTTGAGCCCCAAGTTTTCACGGTCGACGCGACAAGCCGCCTACGAGCTCTTTACGCCCAATAAATCCGGACAACGCTCGCACCCTACGTCTTACCGCGGCTGCTGGCACGTAGTTGGCCGGTGCTTCTTCTGCAGGTACCGTCACTCTCGCTTCGTCCCTGCTGAAAGAGGTTTACAACCCGAAGGCCGTCATCCCTCACGCGGCGTCGCTGCATCAGGCTTCCGCCCATTGTGCAATATTCCCCACTGCTGCCTCCCGTAGGAGTCTGGGCCGTGTCTCAGTCCCAGTGTGGCCGGTCGCCCTCTCAGGCCGGCTACCCGTCATCGCCTTGGTAGGCCATCACCCCACCAACAAGCTGATAGGCCGCGAGCCCATCCCAAGCCGAAAAACTTTCCACCACCAGCCATGCGGCCAGAAGTAATATTCGGTATTAGCCCCCGTTTCCGAGGGTTATCCCAAAGCTTGGGGCAGGTTGCTCACGTGTTACTCACCCGTTCGCCGCTCGAGTACCCCGAAGGGCCTTTCCGCTCGACTTGCATGTGTTAAGCACGCCGCCAGCGTTCGTCCTGAGCCAGGATCAAACTCTCCAACAAAAAATTAGTTGAACAGCATCCTGACAACAAACAAATGTTGCCAAAGGAATCCCAACCAGCCAGCAAAAACTGACCAGTCCGGGGTATAAATCATAATTGGCACTGGCTTTACAAGCACCCTGTTGAGTTCTCAAAGAACAACCACACACCGACCAGAAGCCCCACCACAGTGGAACCCCAACCGGGGCTTTCGAACC
>NZ_JBEXGE010000094.1:0-5206 GCF_040607155.1 Micromonospora sp. NPDC005324
CAACCTCGCCAAACGCCTCACCACCGAAACCACCCCAACCTGGCGAGACGACTAAAACCACAACACACACAAAATACGTGAATCAGACGTCCTCTGAGATCACATCTGAGGTGCTGAAGCAGCGGTGAAGTTTCGCTGAGGTCTGCGACGGCTAGCTTTCGAGCACTAAGCAGTCAGACCCGGGAGGATGACGCGTGCGACGCAGAACGTGAGTTATTGCAAGCGCCACAGTGGCCCTCCCTGGTCTGATGGGATCGGTGGCGGTCGCGTCAGCCGTTCAGGCGGCGACGGGATTCGACCGTTGTCCGTCCGGATGTTTCTGCACCTTCACGGGCTTAGACGGCAGCGGCTACATGGCGTACTTTCACTACGGCTCGCCGAACCTCAGCGAGCAGGGTATGGAAACAACGTTTGGTCCATACGCAATCGCACCGGCCGCATCTGGACTGGGTGCGATGGATTTAATTACATTGGCTGGGCGCTACCCAGCTCACCCGGTTCTTTAAGCACGGGAACCAACATCCCTCTTTACTCGGTGGTTCGGATGAGCTCGGTTCGGAGCTAATGCCTCAACCCGCTAACGTGGCTCAAACCGTCGGATGCTCGTTAACAGCCCCTGCAGACCACTGGTATAGCCCTTGGCTCTGATGATCCCTCTCATCGAGAGTGAGCGTCCGAAGTCAAGGGCTCCTTGCTGAATCGTGCCAACTGGACTGACACGGGCTAGAGCGCCGGCCCGGCTCGGAGAAGGACTATGTTGTCGACTCCCGCAGTGTCCGCCCGCGCCACTCCTCGGTCGTGGCTCGGCCTGGTCGTGCTGACGTTGCCGATGCTCCTGATCGCGGTGGACAGTACCGTCCTGCATCTGGCGCTGCCGGCGATTACGCGGGCTCTCTCGCCCACCGCGTCCCAGCAATTGTGGATCATCGACGTCTACTCGTTCGTACTGGCTGGCCTGCTCATCACCATGGGGGCGCTCGGCGACCGGCTGGGGCGCCGGAAATTGCTGCTCATCGGCGCGGCGCTGTTTGCCGCGGCTTCCGTCGCCGGCGCCTACACCTCCAGTGCGATAGGTCTAATTCTCGCCCGTGCTGCGCTCGGGCTAGCTGGCGCGACGCTGATGCCCTCCACGCTGTCGCTGCTGCGGACCATGTTCCTCGACCGGGGGCAACGCCGGTTCGCGATGGCGGCGTGGATGACGATGGGTTCCGCCGGTGCCGCCGTCGGCCCGGTGGTCGGGGGCTGGCTGCTCGAGCATTACTGGTGGGGGTCGGCGTTTCTGATCAATATTCCCGTGATGGTGTTGCTGCTGATAGCGGGACCACTCCTGCTTCCCGAAACCCCCAACCTCCACAGCGGCCGGTTCGACCTCATCAGCGTTGCCCTGTCGCTGGCCGGCGTGCTCAGCCTGGTGTACGGTCTCAAGTCGCTCGCCGAAGGCAACGCGGGCGGACGGGCCGCCACGATGGCAGTCGCCGGAGCGGTCGCCCTGGCCGCTTTCGTTCGCCGGCAACGCCGCCTGCCGGCACCTCTCATCAACATAGGGCTGTTCGCAGTGAGTACGTTCCGTGGCGCAGTCATAGTCGACTTGATGGTCGTATTCGCAGTGATGGGGTCCACGATCGTTATCACTCAATACCTGCTGCTCGTGAGCGGAATGGGTCCACTCGAGGCGGCGCTGTGGCTATTGCCTTCAAGCGTGTTCTCGACGATTGCCGGGTTCCTGGCCGCCGGGCTAGTCAAGCGCATCGGGACGGCCCCCCTCGTCACGACCGGACTGTTGCTTGCGGCCAGCGGATCCACTGTCTTGTTGACCTTCAAAGCCACCCTGAGTCCGACGCTGCTCGCCGCGTCGCTGTCGTTGATCGCGCTCGGTGCCGGCGTTGGACTCACACTCACCAACGACGTGATCATGAGCTCGGTCAGCCCGGCGCGGGCCGGTCAGGCCGCAGCGATCTCCGAAACCGCCTATGAGCTCGGGATCGCCCTGGGCACCGCGATGCTGGGCTCTCTCGTGACGGCGACGTACCGCCTCGCCATGCGCGACGATTCGGCTCTGCAATCCACCGTCGGTCCAGATTCCGCCGAGCGCGCCTCGTCCACCATCGGTGAAGCTATCACCGTCGCCGGTGAGCTGTCTCCAACGGCGGCCACCGTCGTTACCGTCGCTGCCCGGGACGCGTACACCGCGGGACTGGCACTCACGGCCGGCGCCGGAGCAGTAGTCCTGATTATCGCCGCCATCCTGGCGTTCAAGACGCTGCGCCGGGTCTCCTCCACCGACGACCTCACTATGGAGGACTCGGACTGAACGCCCACCCCGAGTATCGCATTCGAGTGCCCCTTGACAACCGCGAGCCAAACGAGCCCGCAACGCCCCAGTGCGGATATGGCGATGCTGACCGGTATGCAGTTGGCCTGCTAAAAGCGTGCTTCACATCGCTGTTGTTTCGGCGTGTTGAGGGTGCGGCGTTGTTGGCGGGTGGCGGGTTGGCCTCAAGTGAGGCGGCGAAGCATGCCGCTGAGGGCTGCGCATTAGATCATGGCCTCTGCCGTTTTTTGGTGGGTTTCATGGTCGCGGGCTAGGCTGTGGTGGGCGGTGATCCGGGCCAGGGTCCGTTCGACGACCCAGCGGCGGGGGTGTACGACGAAGCCGTGCTGGTCGGCGGCTTTGCGGGCGATCTCGACGGTGGTGCGTAGCAGGTCGCGGGCCCAGTCGACGAGGCGGCCGGCGAAGGCGTGCCGGATGGGAGTCGCCGCGTAGGCGGCGAGCAGGGCGCCTTTGGCACCGCTCGGTCCTGCCATGACGCGGCGAGGACCCAGTCGGTGACCAGCAGGCCGAGGGTGTCGGTGACGATGAACCACTTCCGGCCGTTGATCTTCCTGCCGGCGTCTTAGCTGCGGACCTGGTAGGGGGGTCGAGGCCGACCTGGCCTTTAGCGGTCTGGAACAGCTCCTCAATGCTCCAGCGGGAGCCGGTGACCCGGACGAGGGTGTGTAGTGGCACGGGTCGGGGTGACCAGCACAGGTACAAGGCCAGCTCGTCGGTGGTGCGGTTGCGGCGGATGAGCAGCCACCGGTGCTCACTTGGCTGGGCTGCGGTGGTGATCCAGGCCCACAGGTAGTCGCGGGGTCCTTTCGCCCCGGGTCCGCAACCGCGCCGCGGCCACTATGTCGTGGGGATTCGCTCGGCGAGTCCTCGACGCGGATGAGGGTGCGGCCGTCGTTGACGTGCACGCGTCGGTCGCAGCCGACGGCCAGGACGTAGCTGATCCCACGCTGTTCCAGGTCAGCGCGCAGGCCGGGGTCGGCGCCGTAGACCTCATCGCCGGTTACCCGCCCGAACGGGACTCCTGCATCCAGGGCGGCGCGGACAAAGCCCAGATCAGTCGGCCTGCCGGATCAGCGATGACCTGCACGTTCACGCCGTGACGGCGATGCTTGCCGGAGTAGTACGGCTTCTGGCCGCTGACTCGGTCGAGCGGGATCAGGGTGCTCTCGAGGATCGCGTAGGCCAGCAGGCGAATCCTGGTCATCGCCGTGGTCAGGTCGTCGGCGGTAACGGCGAGCAGGTCGATGGCCTCTCGGACGTATCGCCAGGCCATCGTGACACCGGTCTCGAACCCCGGCGGCCAGGCGGGTCAGGGTGACACCCGTTACGCAGGTGGGCCAAGGCGAGCAGGGCTTGCCGGCCGGGGTCGAGACGCCGCCATTGGGACCGTCGCTGGTCACGGCGGGCTAGAACGAGACCGGCGAGGTGGTTCAGACTGCGGGTGAACAACGGAATTGCGGCAGGGTAAGACAGTACAGCGAGGCTCCCGGTTGGGGCATCGGATCTTGGTCGACTGCTGTCTCACCGGGAACCTCGTCCTATGTCGACACAAACCCCCCGCGCTGCCCGCGACCTGTACCGTCACGATGAAAATTGCTTATTGGAGTACAAATACGCCAGCAGGAGATCCGTTCTAGCCTGCTGTGGTGGTGTGGTTTATCCGCGGGCATGGAGCAGCCACCGCTGAGTCTCGTGATTGTGCGGGCCAAAGATGCGGCGGTGGCTGCCGCCTACAGAGTAGACGGCCAGTGTCCGGTCCGCGCGAACCTTGCGAGTGTCCGGGTGACTTTGCGAGCGGTCTTGCGAGGTGTTCGCATGACCTTGCGAGTACTCGTTGCGGTTCGGGGTGGCCGGGCAGAGGCAGGCATCGAGGGGCGTGCACAATCTTGGTGTGACTGTCGATCTTCCCGCACGGCGACAGAGTACGCCCGCCCGTCATCGCCAGCATGTCTCTCCCGGACGGCCGCACAGGGTCTACGTGCGGCTGTCGGAGGAGGAGTTCGCCCAGGTGAGGGCGGCTGCTGGGGAGGCCCGGTTGACGCCGACCGGGTACGCCGGGGAGGTCACGATCGCGGCGGCTCGCGCGGCGACCGGCGCTCGCGGACCTGGATCGCGCTTCGAGCTGGCGACGGTGCAGCGTGAGCTGTTCGCCGTCCGCAGCGCCCTGGTCGGCGCTACGACGGTGCTCGACGCAGGCCGGTGCGCCGCCGCAGTGCAGCGCCTGGACGAGGTGGTCGACCGCGTGCACGCGCTGCTCAGGTCGTCGTGATCTGCCGGATCCGCCGCCGCAGCGCCCGCCCGCTGGACCTGCTGCGCTACCTGTTCGGACCGGGTGAGCGGGGCGAGCACGACAACCCACGGCTCGTTGGCGCTTGGGCGAGGGCCGCGGTCGGCGGCGTCCACGAACTGGCCAGGTCGGCGCAGGGCTTCTCGGTGGTCCGGCTGTCCCGCCTGCTCGACCAGCCCGTGGCCGCCGCGATCAACCCGCCTCGCCGGCCGGTCTGGCACTGCTCGGTGCACACCCACCCGACGGATCCGGCTCTGTCTGATCAGCAGTGGGGCGCGATCGCCGCCGAGTTCACCGCTGCGGTCGGGCTGGCACCACCGGCCGATGACGGGGGCGCCCGGTGGGTGGCGGTGCGCCACGGCACCGACCACGTCCACATCGTGGCCACGTTGGTGCGGCAGGACGGGGCCACCGTCTGGACCCGCAACGACTACCACCGCTGCCAGCGGCTGGCTCGGGATCTGGAGCGGCGTCTCGGGCTGTTTCAGCTAGTACTGCAACGGCAGTAGGCGAATCGAGTTCGGTTCGCGTTCGTTGGTCTGCGTGTGACGGACGTTGATGTCGATCGTTGGCATGGGGAGTTGGAC
>NZ_JBEXGE010000095.1:0-5192 GCF_040607155.1 Micromonospora sp. NPDC005324
GCGGCGTCGGACGCTCCACCATCTTCCGGTGGCTCTCCGGTGACTGGCAGCACCATCCAGAGCTACCCAAGGTGCGGGCGTTCTGCGCGGCCTTGAACCTCCCGCTCGGTGGTGCCCTGCGCGCCCTCACCCCGCTGACCTACAAGACACCGCCGTCGCCAGAGGTGCCCGCGGCGACGGCGATGGAGGTGCTTCTGATGGCCGTGCGCGACCGATTTATCGATCCCCGCACCACCTCCGCCGAGAAAGAGCACATCCTTGCCGCCTTGCACCAACTCGCGCGTCGGACAACCTCGCGCGCCGGCTGACGGCACACTGATGAACTCCCATCTTGAGGAGTGGCTGGCCCGACGGCGCGCAGTCACCCGCACCAGCCGGCATCGGCCCACGCTGAGCCGCGGACTGATTTGACTCTTCCGGGTGCATTCACGTGCGGCGGCGGTGTGATCTCCTGATCGGCATGTGGAACACGCTGCACGTGGATGTGTCGTTGGACGACTTGCTGGCCCGACCGGCAATTGGTCCCGGCTACCTCACCCGCGATGAGGCGCACGCCCAGGTGCAGCAGGTCCTCGACGCCGATCCGGCGTTGGGCCGCGCCGCCGGGCAGTGGCGGATGGATGTGCAGCGCGTCCGGGTGGGCTCGCAGACGTGGACGATCTACGAGTACGCCGACGAGCCGCAGAAGGCGGCCTTGACTTGGCTCAATGAGTACCTCAGGAGTTTCCGTGAGGCCGGCGTCGGTATCCGCGTGGCGACCTTGAGCAGCTGATCGCCCTGGCGCAGCGAGCACAGGTCGTGACGTTCTCGGCATGTCACGCGACCCCATCAGCGGTGCAAGATTCGCACGGATCACGCTGAGGCGGGGCCGGGGTCTGCCCGAAATCCGTTGTTGGTTTGAGTGGAAATCGTGTCATCATGTGGCGCATGTCTACTTCTCCGCTGCGGGTGGCTGTCCCCAATAAGGGCTCATTGAGTGAGTCAGCTTTCAGGTTGCTGACCGACGCCGGTTACCTGGTTCATCGGGGCAGCGGCAGGGAGCTGCAATGTAATGATCCTGAGAACAATATGAGGTTCTTTTTCCAGCGGCCTAGGGACATCGCGGTCTATGTCGGGTCGGGAGCGCTCGACGTGGGCATCACCGGTCTGGATCTGCTGGTGGATTCAGCGGCTCCAGCGCGGGAGGTCCTTCGGCTGGGGTTCGCGCGGTCGCGGTTTCACTTCGCTGCCCGCCCCGATGGCCCGCAGCAACTGGCTGATCTCGCGGGTCTCAGCGTCGCCACGAGCTATCCGACCCTGGTCGGGAAGTACCTCGCGGATGTTGGGGTGAGCGTGTCGTTGGTGAAGCTCGACGGGGCGGTGGAAAACGCGATCAGCCTGGGACTGGCCGACGCGATCGCCGACGTGGTCGAGACGGGCACCTCCTTGCAGAACTGTGGACTGGTGACGTTCGGCAACTCGTTGATGGAGTCCGAGGCGGTGCTGATCCGCAGCGAGACGTCCCGCCAGTCGTCGCGGGCCGCCGAGGCGATCGACGCCCTCGTCGAGCGGCTGGAGGGTGTGCTGACGGCCCGGCGGTATGTGATGGTCGAGTACGACTGCCCGAGTGAGGCGCTGGACGCGGCGTGCGCGTTGACGCCGGGAATCGAGGGGCCGACCGTGTCGCCGCTGGCGCGTGACGGCTGGGTAGCGGTGCGGGCGATGGTCAAGCGCGCTGGTTTGCAGCGCACCATGGATGACCTGAAGCGTGTGGGTGCGCGGGCGATCCTGGTGATCCCGTTGGAGGCGTGCCGGATGTAGCCGGCGCGGTGGTGGACCGGGTCGCGGCCCCAGACCGGATCAGGCGGTGGTGCCACGCGACCGCTTGCTGGTCGGTGAGGGCGGCGACCTGGTCCACGACGACACGCAGCCGTGCGGGATCGTCGAGGGCTGCGGCCCATAGCCGCCCGAACGGTGGGCGCAACGCGTGGGGCGCGCGGTTGTGCAGGTGGGTTGCCAGTTCAGTCAGCAGTACGCGTTGGCGTTGACGGCGCGCCCGGCGGGCGGGGTCACGCAGGACGTAGCGCAGGTTGAGCGCCTTGAGGATGGCGACCTGCGCGTGGGCCGAGGGCGGCACGATGAGCTCCGCGGTGAAGCGGGTCAGCGGCTGGTCCGGGTGCCGCTGACGCGTCGCCGTGATCGCCGCCTCGACGAGTTGGCCGGTCATCGCGCTCGTGTAGCGGGCGAGCGCGGCGTGGGCCCGGGGTGATCCGTCGTAGGGGCAGGCGGCGAGGTCCTGGATATATGGGAAGCCGGCGAGCTGGTGGGCCGCTTGCTCGGCGGCGGCCACGGACGCGGTGGTGAAGTGCCCAACGGCGAGCGCGGCGGTATCGGTGGGGTCGGCCAGGGCCACAGACGGGATGGCGGCGGCGCGGATGCCGTCGGCGAGGTCGTGCACGGCGTTGGCGATGTCGTCGGCCCAGTCCATGATCTGCGCCTCCAAGCACGGCCCGTGCTCCGGGTGACCGGCGCGGATCCATTGGAGGGTGTTGGCGTCGTCGGTGTAGGCGCCGTATTTGCGGTGCCCGACGCCGCGTTCCCAGGGGTATTTGCAGGTGGCGTCGAGGGTGGCGCGGGTGAGGTTCAAGCCTCCGGTTTCGTCGGTGCCGGCTGGGGCGGGTGCCAGGCGGGTCAGGATGCGCAGGGTCTGGGCGTTGGCTTCGAATCCGCCGCTGGGTTGCGCGAGGTCGTCGAGGGCGCGTTCGCCGTTGTGCCCGAACGGTGGGTGCCCGAGGTCGTGGGCCAGGCAGGCGGTCTCGACGAGGTCCGGGTCAGCGCCGAGCGGACCGGCGATGGAGCGGCCGATCTTCGCGACGGCCACGGAGTGGGTCAGCCGGTTCAGCGGGTGGGGGATGGCGTCGGGTTCGAGGGATTGTGTCTTGCCGCGCAGGGCACGCAGGGCCGCGCTGCGCAGCAGCCGGTCCTTGTCCCGCGATGCCCACCCCGGGTCGCCGTCGGGGTCGGCGGGATGGGCATGCTGCCGTTGTCTGGCACGGTTGTCGTATCCGGGGCGCATCCGCATGTCCTACCGCTCGTTCGGGGCCGGTGAGGCAGGTCAGGGGCTGAGGGGTTCACCGGCCGCGCCGCTGGCGGTGATCAGCGCGGTGATGTCCTCCCGGGTGAGGTAGCGGGTGTAGACGGGATCGCGAGCCAACTCCGCGCGGGTGCGGCCTCGCCAGCGGGACTCCAGGAACATCATCCGGCGCAGCAGCAGAGCGTGAATGACATCTCGGTCGAGGCGGACCGTCTGCCCGGCGTGGTGTCGCCGCCGGAGTCCGGCGGTGCTGATGAGCCTGTTCGTATCCAGCAGCCGAAGGTTCCCATTGGTGTCGACGACCAGGTTCTGGAGAGGCGGGTCGATGATGTCGGGAATGAGCGACGCGTCGGTGCCCAGCGCGGCGTGCGGGGTGGTGTCGAGCAGGAGGTGCCGTACCAGACGCAGGAACGTGACGAGCTGCCGCCAGGTGGCGACCGGCAGGTGAGAGGGTGCGGTGTTAGTCAGTGATAGTCGCTGATCGACCTCGACGTACTCCTTGACGATCACCACGTGCCCGAGCGGCGCGTCGGGGCCGGGGGTGAACAGCCGCTGCCGGGGCAGAAGCCGCGGCAATGACGGCGCGAACACGGCTTGCAGGTAGTCGTACTCGCGGTTCAACTTCGCCACGGTCAGGGTGTCGCAGTCGGCGCGGAACAGCTGCACCACGCGAGGGCTGCCCGGCCGCCGAAACACCACGCTGTGCCGGCCCTCACCGATGCGTTCGTAGCCGGGACCGGGACGCACGAGGGTGACCGTCATCGAAGACTCCCCGGATGCGAGGCGAGCACCGCGGCATAGCCGTCGAACATGCGCTGCACGGAGAATCGTTGCGCGCTGGCCTCACCGCCAGCGGCGATGCGAGCGTGCAAGTCCGGGTCAGCGAGCAGCCGGGCCAGGGCGTCGGCCAGGGACATCGGCTCCCCCGGGTCGACCAGCAGCCCGGAGCGGCCGTGATCGATGTAATCGAGCGGGCCGCCGTGCCCGCTCGTGACCACCGGAACGCCGGCCAGCATCGCTTCGATGTTGGCGTAGCCGAACGCTTCCGGCAGCCGCGACGGCAGCACCGCCACGGAGGCGGCGCCGTAGCAGGCGGCGACCTCCTCGGCGCTCAGATCGTCGAGGAGAAACACCCGGTCGGCCAGCCCACGGTCGGTAATCGCCTTGGCCAGATCCGCCTCGTAGCCGGGATCACGGGTGTCGACCAACCCGTGCCCGTTGATCGCCACGTACATCCCCTCGCACAACCCCCGGCCGCTGAGGATCGCCATCGCGTCGACGAGGTCGTGATGTCCCTTCCACCGCACCCGCCGAGCCGACATCAGCACCATGCGCTCGGCGGCGGGCAGATGGTTGCGCAGGCGCACCCGGTCGAACACCCCGCCGGCGCGTGCCCGGGCCACCCGGACCCGGAACGCCCGCACGTCGAGCCCGTTGACGACCGTGATCACCCGGTGCGCCGGGATTCCGACGTCGATGAGCCGCTGCCGGACCGCCTCGGACACGGCGATCACGCGGACGCTCTGCGCGGTGCGCTCCAGCCGCCGCCGCAAGTAGTCGAAGCGCCGGGGAGCGCCAGAGATGTCATGGACGACGCCGGTCAGGTTGAGCATGCCCACCCCGATGCCGTCGAGGTAACCGTGTTCCTCGGCCTTGAGGACCGCGACGATCGGGTTGATGTTCTGCAGCAGCAGATGCCGTGATCCGGCACGACGGATCACCTTGGTGTACTGGTCGGCAAGGCCGTGATAGACCGGGTTGCCCGGATCATCGATCTGCTTCTCGTAGAAGTGCCGCACCAAAGCGGGATCCTTGCCGGGGCTGCCGGCGGCCCGCAGGTGCTGCGGGAACGCCGTGTTGACCGCCTGGGCCAGCGCCAGGTGTCCGTCCGGGGTTCGCAACTGATACGCCTGGGTGTCAGCGCCGCTCTGGGTGATAGCCAAACGGGTGGCGGGGAAGAGGCGGGTCAGCTCGCTGAGCAGTTGGTGCGTGTGCACCACCAGGCCCGTTTGCCGACACGGCTTCTCTAGCCTCGGTCTTTCATGAGTGATTGATCTTGGTGTTGTGGGTGCGGCTGTCGGTGTTTCTGCCGGTGGGCATGGTGTGGGCCCGACGCGGG
>NZ_JBEXGE010000096.1:0-5061 GCF_040607155.1 Micromonospora sp. NPDC005324
AAACGCATGGTCAACCGCCACGTCCTCACCGAAGACGAGCCCGGAATATTCACCCTCGCCCTGAAACGGACCTAATCCTCCGAACCGCCCTCTGACGGCCCTCAGTGTCGGCGGGAGGCAGTCGTGCGCAAGCCTGCTCCGCGGCTCGTTGAAGGCGTTCGGTGGCATCGCGGGACAGACCGCGTTCGACCGCGGTCCATGAAACCCACGCGCGGGCGACGTCCGGAAGGATCCCGCTCACGTCCGGATCGCCGATGGCGTCCGGGGCCAGGTCCGGCAGGCCAACGACGGCCACGACCTGACGCGGGCCGACACGCAGTGGATGGCAGGCCGCCCGGTCGGTGAAGTGGGCGTACACGGTCCGCCACGGCGGAAAGTCGGCCGGCAGGTACCGCCACGCACAGCCGGTGCGCATCACGTACAAGATGGCGTCGGTGACGGCCAGGCGGGCGTGCTCCTCCGGTCTGCTCATCCACTGTGGAGACGGCAGCATCGGCTCGATGATCTCCCACTCGGCGTCGGTCAGGTCAGACGGGTACCGCCGTATACGATCTATACTCGCCTACCGACCGAGCCACGCCCATCGATCGGACTCACTGTGCGACACACCCGACCAACCCACAACCCAAACGCGCACTCAGTGCCCCGCTGGATGATCAACGAGGCACTGAGATGCTTCATACCCTGCTAAAGAAGGTGCACCCTAGAAAGGGGGATCAAGGAACGCTCCCCAAGTATGATTCCCGCTAGCCGCAATCCAGTATCCGTAAGAGATTAGCGGCTCGCCATTGAGGGTTACATCCTGCGTATAGTACCCTCCGTTGCGCCCCTTCAGGCATGTCCGCCAGGTGTGATTGCGGGCTACGGGGACACGCCAAACGCCTCTTAGTTCATGCCTACCATCCATGTATTGACCGTAGTCGTAAATGCCAGTGTCCAGCCAGATAACCCGAGTGATGCAGCTCGCTGGCATCGAATCGTTCGGGTAGTTTGTCAGGTACTGAGACCTGGTCAGATAGGCGTTGCTTGCGGCGGTGGACAGCAGTGAAGCCTCACTGCTGGCCGGACGGGGCGGTCCTGGTTTGTCCGCCGCACTTGCGGGGTTGCCGATTAAAGCGCTGGCGAGAGAAATTCCCACCAACACTGAAGCGAATTTTTTGAGCACGTGCGCGCCTTCCATTCGAATTGTTGCCGATCTTACTTATGAGAGCTAAGTTTTACATGAAAGGCCTTCGAAATTGTTTCAAAAGGGCTTCGTGACAATGAGGGGGGTCACGGCCTCTGGCATGACGCGGCCAGGGCCAGCACGATCGTGGCGATGGCGGTCGCCGGCGAAGCGCCGGAGCATCGCACCGCCGCCGAGCAGCCCGGCACCGCCGATACGTATTCAGCTTGAGGTGAGTCGGCGGCTGGTAGTCCACTCTGGTTGATCGGTTGGCATGATCGTGGTGTGTCGTCCGCCCCGCAGGTCCCGTCCTCGTATGAGGAGCTGTTGGCGTTGCTGGTTGAGCTGCGGGAACGGGTGGATCGGCTGGAAGCCGAGAACGTGGAACTGCGGCGTCGGTTGGGGTTGAACTCGTCGAACTCGTCTAAACCGCCGTCGTCTGATGGGCTGGCGAAGCCGCGCCCGCGGCCGGGCGAGAGCAAGAGCAGCGGTAGGCGGCGGGGTAAGCAGCCGGGTGCGCCGGGATGGACGCTGGAGCTGGTGGCCGACCCGGATCAGGTGGTGGGGCATCGGCCGCAGCGGTGCGTCAACCCGGCCTGTGGGGCAGGGCTGGCCAATGGCCGCGAGTACGGGCGGCAGCGCCGGCAGGTGGTGGAGCTTCCCGATCGCCGGCCGCAGGTCACCGAACACCGGCTCGTTGCGGTGCAGTGTGCCGGGTGTGGGCAGGTCAGCGAGCCGGCGGTGCCGGACGGGGTGTCCGGCCGGGTGCAGTACGGCACAGGCGTCAAGGCTGCCGCCGTGTATGCCCGGGCGGCGCAGTTCCTGCCCTATGGGCGGGCCGCCGCGCTGATGGGTGATCTGCTCGGGGTGCGGGTGTCGGTCGGGTTCGTGCACCAGGTGGTGGCTGAGGCGGCGCGCCGGCTGGGCCCGTTCACCTCACACCTGGCCGCGCTGCTGCGCACCGAGCAGGTGCTGCACGCCGATGAGACCCCGGCGCGGCTCGGCGGCGGGTTCAAGTACGTGCATGTGGCCTGCACGCCCGCGTTGACGTTGTTGCACGTCGGAGGTCGCAGCAAGGCCGACATCGACGCCGGTGGGGTGCTGCCCGGGTTCACCGGCACCCTGGTCCGCGACGGCTACGCCGCCTACCAGCACCTGACCGACGCCGAGCACGCCTGGTGCGGGGCGCACCTGATCCGCGACCTGCGCGGCGTTCACGAGACCGACCCGTCCGGTCAGGAATGGGCCGAGGTGATGGCCGGCACCCTGCTGTTGGCCAAGCAGATCACCGAGCAGGCCGTCGCTGCCGGCCGCGCCACGCTCACCGCCGAGGAGGTCAGCCACATCCGGGCCTGCTACGCCGGGGCGCTGGCCTACGGCCGTCAGCAGAATCCGCCCGACCGCGACGGCCGGCTGTCGCGAGCCGGCACGCTGGTCGAGCGCTTCCACCTGCACCGCGACATGATCCTGCGGTTCACCGTCGATCTGGCCGTGCCGTTCACGAACAACCAGGCAGAACGTGACCTACGCCCGGTCAAGCTCCAACAGAAGATCTCCGCGACCTGCGCACCCTGCAAGGACTGGCCGACTTCGCCACCCTGCGTTCTTACCTGTCCACCGCCGCCAAACACGACATGAACGCCCTCCACGTGCTCAAGCAACTGTTCACCACCGGGCCGTGGCTGCCTCAAACAGCTACCTCAAGCTGAATACGTACAGCGAGTCCTGCGTAAGATCACAAGCGCCATCATGACGGCCGAACAGCAAATCATCGCGGCCTTGATGGAGGCGAACGCGACCATCAAAGGTCTCCGCGCCGACCACGCCGCTCAGGTTCTGCCGTTGGCAGATGAACTCAACCGCATCAAACAGGAGCTGCATGCCGAGAAGCTAGACCCGGAGCGACCCCTCAAGCTGTCATCCGACCGCGCCGCGCTGCAAGACCAGCTCGCCACCATCACGCGCAAAGAACCCGCGGGCATAGCACTGCGTAGTGCGCGCCTCGGCTTGCTCGACGAGCTGACCAAGGCCCGCGCACGCGAGAGCCAAGTCCGCGCGGACTCTGCAGCCAGAATCACCGCCCGGCTAAGCGGCAGGGTCGAGGTGGCCATCCTCACCCAAGGCGACCGCCAGCGGTTTACCGAAGACCTACGCCAAGTGCTGCAAGGCAGCGGCGCCAGCGGTTCAGCGATCGAGGCGATTGCCATGACAGACGGAGTCGATGGCACCACGCTCGCGTCGCTGGTCGCTGGTCGCCGAGGGTCCAGTCAAACTGGCCCGGCAGTTCGATGTGACCGTCGCGCAGGCGAGCAAAATCTGGACCTGGCTGATCGACGAAAACGTGGACCGTATCAGCGAGCTGGAGATCCTCGCACCCCGTGATCGAGTGGACATCCGGCTGCACGTCGACGGCGAGGCCAAGACCCTTGACCGCCTGTCGGCTGGTCAGCGTGCTACCGCAATCCTGTTGCTCATCTTCGCGATCGACGGCCGATGCATGATCCTGGACCAGCCCGAAGACGACCTCGACAATCGGTTCATCTTTGACGATGTGGTCCAAATGATCCGTAGCCAGAAGGCGCTCTCCCTCGACGGAGGAAATCGGCAGATCATCGCCGCCACGCACAACCCGAACATTCCCGTGCTCGGTGACGCTGAACTCGTCGTCGTGCTCGACGCTGGCAACGACCAGGTACGGGTTCTTGCCCAAGGCTCGATCGATGCCGACGACATCCGCATACACATCCGGCAGGTACTTGAAGGTGGCGAAGAGGCGTTCCTCCGCCGGTACAAGAAGTACGGCGGCACCCGCCTAAGCCTGCCCTCGCCGCGTAGCCCACGGGCAACCCCGGCAGAGCAGCGGAGCATATTGGCGCCGTAGCACTTCACGCCGGCAGCGCGTCACGCGAGGGGGCACACGTGCAAGGCGGGTCCCGGGCGGCCCAGCTCGGGACCCGCCCAGGGTAGGGCTGATTTCAGCCGAGCGGGATAGCGCCGATAAGGCGTAGCCCGTGTTGGGTATCGGTTCGTGTCGATCCTCGGACACCAAATTTCATGGAAAAATCACGATAAATAGGACGGAATGATTGTTCATCTGTGCCTATTTAGGCCCCAATGCTGTGATTCTGGATTGCTCGCTGGCTGTGACCGGCCGCATGGGTCCAACTTGGTAGACAGGAAATGGCGTCCGCTCGTGGCGCGCTGACCGTCGGAGAGTGGCATTGCCGGGGCCTGCCACCTCACCGTCGGTACGGGTCGATGATTTCCTTGGGGCGCAGCGCGGGGGTGGCAAGGTCGCGCAGTGTCGGCGAGGTGAGGTAGAACCTGCCGCGGGTCTCGCCGTGCTGTTCGAGCATGTCCGCCCGGACGAGTGCGCGTAGGTCGCGGGTCGCTTGGTCGTCGGTGAGGTTCTCGTCGCGTTGATAGAGGGTGCGGCGTACTCGGCCGCCGGTGGCGGCGAGGTGCAGGGCGCTGACGACCCGCTCGGGCAGCCCGTTGCGGCGGACCCAGGTGTCGAGTAGTTCCCAGAGCTGCGCGGCTTGGTCGAGGCGTTGCCGGACCAGTTGGGCCTGTTGGTGGTGGGCGCTCAGGCAGAATCGGATCCATTGGCTGGTGTCGTTGTCAGGCTGCCAGGTCGGACCGCCCACCTCGCCGAGCGCGTCGTAGTAGGCGTAGGTGTTCCGGCCGACTCCGAGCCACTCCTCGATCGAGGAGAACTCCGGGGCGAGGACACCGTCGCGGGCGAGTACGAGGGTGTGGAGACAGCGCGACATTCGGCCGTTGCCGTCCCGCCAGGGGTGGATCTTGACCAGGTTCAGGTGGGCCATGGAGGCCCGCACGAGCAGCGGTGTCTCCGGTTCGCCGTCGACCAGCCAGTCGATCAGCTCGGAGATCAG
>NZ_JBEXGE010000097.1:0-4742 GCF_040607155.1 Micromonospora sp. NPDC005324
ACAGAGGCGTCGGCCGCGACCGGCGCGGTCCGACACCTCTGTGATCAGGCCGCGGAGGCGCTTGAGCGGGGTGAAACGCCACTCCTCCTCCAGGCCGGTGAGGGCCGGGAGGTCGGCGACGAGTACGACCCGCTCAGGGTGCCCTGGTAGCCGAAGCTGGCCGTGCCCCCGGGTGCGACCGACCCGTTGTGGCCGACGTTGCGGGCGGTCACCGTCGACCCGCTCTGGCTCACAGTGGCGTTCCAGGCGTTGGTGACCGTCTGCCCCCCGGGCAGGCCGTAGGTCAGCGTCCACCCGTTGAGCGCGCTGGACCCGGTGTTGGTGATCTGCACGTCGGCCGTGAAGCCGTTGTTCCACGAGTTCGCCGTGTACTTCACCGCGCAGCTCGCGCCACCGCCCGGCGGCGGGGTCGTCGGCGGCGGGGTGGTGGGGTTGCCGCCACCGTTGACGTTCGCCGAGAACGAGGTCACCGCGAGGCCGACACCGCCCTGCCACGGCTCGAAACCAGCCTGGATGCTGGTCAGGTACCAGGAGTTGGTGATCGCGCCCCGGTTGCGGGTGTCGTTGATGAAGTCCAGCACGCTGAAGTTGAGGCTGGAGATCGCCGACGACGCGACGTAGGAGATGACGTTGTTGGAGCCGTTGCTGCCCCGCCAGACCTCCCAGGTGCGGCCGGCCAGGTTCGTGGTGCCGACGACCGAGCCGATGGGCTGGATCGACCCCTGTCGGTTGAGCCAGATCATGATCTCCATCTGGTTCACCCCGTCCCGCTTGGGCGACGGGTCCAGCCAGATGTCGTACGACGCGTTGTAGGTGGCGCCGCTGACGTAGCGGTAGGAGATGCTGCTGGTGGCGCTGCTGATCTGGCTCACCTGGATCGGCAGGTTCGTGCCGGGGGAGCAGTTGGTGTAGTGACAACCGAAGAACACCGAGGGGTACGCGGTGGGCGCCCCGTTGGTGGGGCTGCTGCCGTTCTGGGTGGTGATCTCGAAGCCGCTGCTGGTGACGTTGATGCACTGCTGGGCGGTGGTGCCCCAGCGGTTGTTCTGCACCACGTAGCGGCCCTGAATGGTGGTCGAGCCGTACTGCTCGCAGATCAGGGTGTCGGCCGAGGCGTTGCCGCCGAGGGCCACTGCGACGAGTGTGCTGGTGAGTAGCAGCCCGGCGGCGGCCAGGGCCCGAAGTTGACGTTTCATGACACTCCTTGACTCGGCGCGTGCTGGGCGCCGGATGTGGTGGGGCGGTGCGGGAGCGCTCCCACGCTCAACGACACATTTACATGTCTGAAACTCTCGCGCAACCGTGCCTATTGAACTGGTGGTTAGGGCGGGCCGATTGGGCCTGGTGTGCGCCGATCGCTCCGAGTAGCGTGTTGCCTCCAACGCGTGCCGTTCCCCCTCCGGAGGCGTACACCACCATGGGTGGCTCCCCCCTGCGCATCCTCGTCGTCGGCGCGGGCATCGCTGGCCTGGCCGTAGCCCGAGCGCTGCGCCTGGCGGGTTTCCGGCCCGACGTCACCGACAAGTTGCCACCGGGGGAGTCCACCGAGACCGGTCTCTACCTGCCCGGCAACGCCGCCCGCGCGCTGCACCGGCTCGACCTGCACGACCCGGTCCGGCCGATCGGGCAGGTCATCCGCCGGCAGCGGTTCTTCGACGCCGCGGGCGCGCACCTCTGCGAGGTCGACCTCGACGCCCTCTGGGCCGGCGTCGGCGAGTGCCGTGCGCTACCCCGGGCCGACCTGCACCGGGTGCTGCTCAGCGGTGCCGGCGGCGCCGTCCGGCACGGCGCCGAGGTCCGCACCCTGGACCTGCTCCCGGGCGCGGTCGGCGTCACCTTCACCGACGGCACCACCACGGAGTACGACCTGGTCATCGGCGCCGACGGGCCACGATCCTCGGTCCGTGCGCTGGCGGCGCTCGGTGGGGCGCCGCGCCCGGTCGGGCAGGTGGTCTACCGGGCCGTCCTGCGCGACGGCCCGCCGGTCACCGAGTGGACCGCACTGCTCGGCCAGCGCTCCGGGTTCCTGATGGTGCCGATCGGTGCCGGGCGGCTGCACCTCTACGCCGACGAGGCCGGCACCGAGGAACCCGCCGACCCGCTGGCCCGGCTGCGGGACCTCTTCGCCGACTACCGCGGCCCGGTCCCCGAGGTGCTGGCGGCCCTCGACGAGGTGCACGTCGGGATCACCGACGAGGTGGAGTTGGGCCGCTGGTACCGGGGGCGTGTCCTGCTGGTCGGCGACGCCGCGCACGCCACCGCGCCGACGCTGTCGCAGGGTGCGGCCATGGCGTTGGAGGACGCCGTGGTGCTGGCCGAGTCGCTGCGCGCCGCCAACAGCGTGGAGGCGGCCCTCGTGGCGTACGAAAGTCGTCGCCGTCCGCGTACCCGATGGGTGCGGGACCGGACCCGGGACCGCAACCGGACCAGGGACGTGCCGCCAGCGCTGCGCGACCCGCTGTTGCGCGGGCGCGGCGACCGAATCTTCGGGGAGCACTACCGGCTCCTGCTCGGCCCGCTGTAGGCCCGTAGTAGATCGTGTCACGCCACCCCACGCGGCGCTGCGACCTGCCGGGGACTATCCTCCTTGCGGATGACGGCCCGCCGATAACCAGCGTGTGCCGAGCGGGACAACCGAGAACCGGAGGCCACTCGTGACCACCGTCGCACCCAAGCCGGTCGTGACCCGGCCCTGGCCGGTCCGGGAGCCGGTCAAGGGGTCGGCCATCGCGCGGCTGCTGCGAACCACGGACGCGAAGCAAATCGGGATCATGTACATGATCACCGCGTTCGTGTTCTTCATGATCGGTGGCGTGATGGCCCTGATCATGCGGGCTGAGCTGGCCCGACCAGGGCTGCAGTTCCTGTCGCCGGAGCAGTACAACCAGCTCTTCACCATGCACGGCACGATCATGTTGCTGTTCTTCGCGACGCCGATCGTGTTCGCGTTCGCGAACTACATCGTGCCGATCCAGATCGGCGCGCCCGACGTCTCCTTCCCCCGACTGAACAGCTTCGCCTACTGGCTGTACCTGTTCGGCGGCACGATGGCGACCGCCGGATTCCTCACCCCGGGTGGCGCCGCTGACTTCGGCTGGTTCGCGTACGCGCCGCTGAGCAGCGTCGAGCACTCGCCGGGCGTCGGCGCCAACATGTGGATCATGGGTCTGGCCATCTCCGGCCTGGGCACCATCCTCGGCGCCGTGAACATGATCACCACGGTGCTGACCCTGCGCGCGCCCGGCATGACCATGTTCCGGATGCCGATCTTCACGTGGAACATCCTGGTCACCAGCCTCCTGGTGATCCTGGTCTTCCCGCTGCTGGCCGCCGCGCTCTTCGCGCTCGCCGCGGACCGCATCCTCGGCGCGCACGTGTACGACCCGGCAACCGGTGGGCCGATGCTCTGGCAGCACTTGTTCTGGTTCTTCGGGCACCCCGAGGTCTACATCGTGGCGTTGCCGTTCTTCGGCATCATCAGCGAGGTCATCCCGGTCTTCTCCCGTAAGCCGATCTTCGGCTACAAGGGTCTGGTCGCCGCGACCGTCGCGATCGCCGCGCTCTCCATGAGCGTCTGGGCGCACCACATGTTCGCCACCGGCCAGGTGCTGCTGCCGTTCTTCAGCTTCCTGAGCTACCTGATCGCCGTGCCGACCGGTATGAAGTTCTTCAACTGGATCGGCACCATGTGGCGGGGCCAGATCAGCTTCGAGACGCCCATGCTCTGGGCTGTCGGCTTCCTGGTCACCTTCCTCTTCGGTGGTCTCACCGGTGTGCTGCTGGCCAGCCCGCCGATCGACTTCCACGTGTCGGACTCGTACTTCGTGGTGGCGCACTTCCACTACGTCCTCTTCGGCACCATCGTGTTCGCGGTCTTCGCGGGCATCTACTTCTGGTTCCCGAAGATGTTCGGCCGGATGCTCGACGAGCGCCTGGGCAAGGTGCACTTCTGGCTCACCATGATCGGCTTCCACACCACGTTCCTGGTGCAGCACTGGCTCGGTAACGAGGGCATGCCCCGCCGGTACGCCGACTACCTGCCCAGCGACGGTTTCACCACGCTGAACACGATCTCCACGATCGGCGCGTTCATCACCGGTATCTCCACGCTGCCGTTCATCTACAACTGCTGGAAGTCGTACAAGACCGGCCCGGTGGTCGAGGTGAACGACCCCTGGGGTCACGGCAACTCGCTCGAGTGGGCGACCAGCAGCCCGCCGCCGCTGCGCAACTTCGACCGGATGCCGCGGATCCGCTCCGAGCGGCCGGCGTTCGACATGAAGTTCCCGGAGTTGGCGGCCGGTGGCCAGAGCCTGGCCGGCCCGCCGGAGGGTGGCGCCAAGCCGCTCACCAGCGAGTCGGACGGCGGGGCCAGCTACCGCGAGGACACCGCGAGCGACGTCGACCGGCACTGACGCTCACGCTCAGCAGTACGACGGGCGCCGCCCCCGGGACACCGGGAGCGGCGCCCGTCGCCATGTCCAGCCCACTGTCACTCTCGCGGCGTGCCGGCGCCTTGGCTCGGCGCGGCTGGGCCTCGGGGCTGTTTCCCTGATGAGCCTGATGACTGTGAATCATCGAGATGACTCACAGTCATCAGGCTCATCAGGATGCCCGCCGGCTGCCTGGCGCAGCGGACCCCGGGCGGCGGACCCCGGGCGGCGGACCCCGGGCGGCGGACCCCGGGCGGCGGACCCCGGGCGGCGGACCCCGGGCGGCGGACCCCGGGCGGCGGACCCCGG
>NZ_JBEXGE010000098.1:0-4678 GCF_040607155.1 Micromonospora sp. NPDC005324
GCCCTCGCCGAGGTTCTGGACCCGCGTGATGCCCGGGGTCGGATTCATCCGTTGCCGGGGCTGCTCGCGATCGCGATCGCGGCGGTGGTCTCGGGGTCCAGCCGGGTCGTGGAGATCGTCGAGTGGGCCGCGGATGTGCCGGAGGTGGTGTGGGACCGTCTCGGTGCGGCCCGCGACGCGTTCACCGGTGTGCGGCGGGTGCCTGATGACAGCACTTTGTCCCGGGTGCTGGCCGGTATCGACGCTGACGCTCTGAATGCTGCGGTGTGCCGTTGGCTGCTCGGCCGGGCAGGGCTGGCCGGGTCGGGCCGGCGGGTGATCGCGGTTGATGGCAAGACGCTGCGGGGCAGCGGCCCGGTCGGGGCGCAGGTGCATTTGCTGGCCGCGTTGGACCAGGCCGAACGGATGGTCCTGGCGCAGATCGACGTTGACGGGAAGACGAATGAGATCAGCCGGTTCGTGCCGCTGCTGGACGGTCTGGAACTGACCGGCGCGATCGTCACGGCGGATGCGTTGCATACCCAGCGCGAGCATGCCCGCTGGCTGGTCGAGGATAAGAAGGCCGGTTACGTGTTCGTCGCCAAGCGCAACCAGCCGCGGCTGTATCGGCAGGTAAAGGGTCTGCCCTGGGCGAAGATCCCGGCCCTGGACGAGACCCGCGAGCGAGGGCACGGCCGCTACGACATCCGCGCGTTGCAGGCGATCACCTGCCTCGGCCCACTCGCGCTGGACTTCCCGCACGCGGCTCAGGCACTACGGATCCGGCGCCGCCGCTACAACTCGGTCACCGGCCGCTGGTCCACCGTCAACGTGTATGCGATCACCAGTCTCACCGCAGCTCAGGCCAGTCCTGCTGAACTGGCCGACTGGCTACGCGGACACTGGGCCATCGAAGTTCTTCACCACGTTCGCGACACCACCTACCGCGAGGACGCCAGCCGGTTGCGGACCGGCAACGCGCCCCGCGCCCTGGCCACCCTCCGCAACACGGCGATCAGTCTCCTCCGCCTGAACGGCGCCACCTCGATCGCACCAACTCTGCGTCGAAACAGTCGAGACCCGTACCGATCCCTACAAATGCTCGGACTCGCCTAGAACGGACTTATCTCAACCTTGCGAACGCCCTGCCCAACTGGCGGCCTGGATCCGCGGCCACTGGTCGATCGATAACAAGGTCCACTGGGTACGCGACGTCACCTACGACGAAGACCGCAGCCAGATCCGCACCGGCACCGGACCCGAAGTCATGGCCGCTCTACGCAACGCCGCGATAGGCGGTCCTACGCCTGACCGGAGTCACCAACATCGCCGCCGCCAACCGACACCACGCCCGCGACAGCACCCGCCCGCTGGCACTACTCGGCATCACCTGACGACTTTGCCGGGGCCCTGGCGGGAACCCACAGCTCTCCCGACAGCGGGACGTCGCCTACCCGTAATTGCAACTGCTTCGACTTGACCATTTGAGCCTTTCGATCAGGTATGAATTCTGATGAAGGGCGATCTACTTTTGGGTTACTTATCAACGGGTGATGGACAGGTCTGAGGCGGGGCCGTCGGACGCCCCAATTGGCCGAGGGATAATCTCATGTCAGTGTCGGTGGCGAGCTGATTGAAACGGCTACCTAGCACGACGTCGACGGTGTCTTCCGTGCGTTTTGCGTCGTATTCATACTCGGCCTCGTTTAGGAAATAGGCACGCAACAGATGCATCGAGCTGGTGCCCTTGGGCCCGTACCGCAAGAGGGCGACCCCGTCGATTTTCTTTTCTTCTGTCATCTCTCCTAGGACCTGAAAAGTCCGATTACGGAAGTCATCAGCGACCCTGTCGGCAAGTCCTGGCACATCTGTGGCGTTCAGCACGTTGATCCTAGTATCCTTCGGCTCGCGCATGCTCAAGTCGGCCACCGGCCATTCCCTTGGGCAGCTTGCGGTAGCACCTCCCTGAGTGTCCCGCGCAATAGCAGCGACCACAAGGGCCAAGCAGAGCGCCGACAATACGCCAATAACAGCGAATGCTCGAACGCGCACATAACTCATCAAGTGTTCCATACCATGTAGGCATGACGGGCCCTTAATGGGTTTAGCTGCCGTCCAATCGCATATCTTGTTCCGGGATTAGCAGATCCGACAACGAGGCGGTGGCACGCTGGCGACTGCCACTGATCTTGGGTTTCCCTGTGTCGCCCTCGGCTCGTTACGGGTGCCTTGGGGTGTGTTGTTCTAGCGGCGCTCCCGAGTCCGACCATCGCGAGGACATGTTCTCGGCGTCGGACTGCGAGTACACCGATCGCGGGCGTTACGGGGGACGTTCCGGCAAAGGGCACACTCACGCGAGCTGAAGATAGATGATGTGGTCCCATGTGGGTGTTGGAACTCATCCGGCCTTCAAGGGTGAGGCTGATTGGTGCCGGCAGGAGGTTCATTCGAGACGGTGCGCAGCTGGCGCAGCGCATATCTAGTGGCGTTCTCCACGACCCGAATTCCCTCTTCCTGGCTCACGTGATGATCGGACAGCACGGCGATCAACCAATCGCGATCGGGTTCGACGATTCGGCCGATGCTGTTGACTAGCCAACGATTGTTATCTTCTGTAACAGTGGTCCAGCCATTCTTAACGTAACTCTCGATGTTGTTCGCCTCAGCACCGGCGGTGACACCCCATTGTTGGTCGGGGTTGACCCTTCCCATGAGCTCAAGAATGAACCGACAATTCGGGGTCTTGAGTGGTCCGTTCGGCGTGGTCATCACGGTCAGCAATCGGATCTGATCCGCGGCCGTAGTCGTCGTGAGCCCCCATTGTGTATTGGGCCTCGTTTCACGTAGCCCGAGTGTTCGGTTCGCGGCGGCTAGGCCTCGCTGTCCCTCAATTTCTCGCCAAAGCGTACTCGCCGCGTCGTTGTCGCTGGCCACAATCATGGCTTCCGCCAACCGGCGGGCACCCGAGCTCAGATCCCGATTTCGCATCTGCTCGCGTAGCAGCAGTGCCGCAAGTATGTTGACTTTCACGATACTGGCCGTTTGGAACTTCCTGACATCGACGGTTACGCGGGCACCCCCTTGTCGATCCAGCATTGCCATTGCAAGGTGGCCGTCAAACCGCTGCACGTAGGCTTCAATTCGAATTCTCGCCTCAGCAAACCGATCTACCTTTGGGGTAACGGGCACCGGCGTGGACGGGGAAGAGACGGGCCAAGGCGCAGTTGACCCCCCATCATCCGAGGACAGCCGCATTACACCCAGACTGATCGTGGAAATGCCGGCCAAAGACGTTGCCACCGAAGAGACAACCCAACGACGAGACAGCTGCCGTCTGCTCTGCCTAGCCAAGTCGAGCCACCAGTCTCGCAGCAATCGCCCGCACTTCAGCCTCGCTCCCTAAATCAGGGAGATTCAACGTCGAAACGATGTTGCCGCGCCTTACCGCAATAAAGTAGGCATTTGTTGCGGGCGAACTGACATGTTCAATTCGACCACGAACCAAGAGCCCGGCGCCATCAAGATAGGACGCGTCGACCAAAGAAAAAGACAACCTCGACCCCATGAGGATGTAAGTTGCGCACTGCTTGAGAACTTGACGGACGTCATCGACGCTGCGAACGGCCCAGCCTGGCTCGTATTTCTCAACCACCTGATGAGCCGTCAAGGAGCGTTCTTCTAACTCATAAAACCGTTGAATGGCGCCTCGTCGATGTAGCTGGGCCTTGTAATTCTCGCTGCGGTAGTTGGGGCAATCACTTTGGTCCCACGGCCAAGATGGCGCAGCTGATTGAGCCACTCTCTCGCGCCAACCCGCCCCGATTTCGGAAGGTTGCATCAGGGTAGCCGAATCAATCCCTCCTACCTTGCCGGCGTCTCGGTCGTTCGACTCAGTTCGCGGCCCCTGTTGCTGGCATCCCGCCCCAAACAATGCCAGCACTAACATAGCCGCTGCGAAAATTGCAGCGCATCTCTGTCGATCACCGAGAATCTGTCTCCGGCCAGATTTAGCATCTCGAGATAGCCAGACAGGTCCTACAGGCCAATTGCTCATGCTCATTTTCCAGAACGTCAACGTAGCCTCGTATGGCCAGGGCCTGCCGAACGACCGTGCCCGCTGGTAGTTCACCCGAGCCCGGGGACGCCCGTTGGGGTGACGTGGGCCGGCGGTCTCACCGTGGAACCACCGATTCGGATTCGGCGACGAAATCGGGTAGGCGAAGGTGGTCGTACTACTAGGTGGAAAGTCAGGTCGGTCGCCCGGGGAGTTGGTGGGAAAACCGCGACGGCGCCCACGGAGCCTTCCCCATCCTCGCCATGATTACGACACCGAGCATTAGGCTTCGATCGGTGATCTTACGCATGAACAAACCTTTCGCCGGACTTCCACATCAATGGAGGGAACCAACTAACGGCCAAGCTCCGCGACAAGGGTAAGTTGGTCTAGCTGCAGACCGGCTTCACGCTGCCGTCAGCCCGACATCCGACATGGTTACGGGCTGCACAGAGCAGGCAATCTGTGCTTCACGACTCTGGTCCGAGGCATAGGGGCCTGTCTCGCTAAGGGTGTTTCCGGCGATCTTGGTTAGTAGGTTTCAGCGGCGGGGAAGCGGTCGTTGAAGGTGATGGCGAAGGCGTTCAACGCGGGTTTCCAGCGCGTCGTCCATCGGGTTCGTCCTGTGCCGGTGGGGTCCAGGGA
>NZ_JBEXGE010000099.1:0-4408 GCF_040607155.1 Micromonospora sp. NPDC005324
CCATAACCAGCAAGCGCTGAGAGACGAACCGCGCACCGGCATCGGGGCCAATCCTGACGCCGGTGCGCGGCCGCCATTCCTGCCACCAACACCTCGACCGCCACCTAAATTCCGTCATCGCTCGATGGCGCTCGTTGCGGTCGCCGCGTTGCCAGACGCAGAGGTCCAATGCATGGGATGCCGTGAGGAGCATAGCTTTGGGTCAAGCTCAATCAATTTCTTGTCGTCGTCCATCGTCATACCGGAGCCGGCATCGATCGCGTAGGCAATTTCGGCGCGGTCAGGCGGCCGGCCTGGTGCTGGTGATGGTGGGTGGTGTGCTCGCGCTGATCGGGGTCTTCGTCGCACCTCCTGAAGCACCGGCAACCAGCAGGCCTGTTCAAGCGGTGCGTTCGCCCAAAGTCATGGAGTCGACTCGTTCGACGCCGCCCGTGCGTGCAGAGGCGCCCGAGTCTGCGGCACCCAGGCTGCGAGTGCTCGGCACGGTGCCCTCAACTGGACGCGGCACCTTCGAGTACGCTGCGGGGCGCGGCTCTACGGTGGGTCGGGCTGGTCGCCTTCTCCGCTACAGGGTCGCAGTTGAGTACGGCGCGAACGAGAACGTCGGGGAATTCGCTGACGCTGTGGAAGCGACGCTCAGCGACCGCAGGAGCTGGATCGGCGGCGGGGATCTGCGGCTTCAACGTGTGCCGCGCGGCGACAGTTATGACTTTACCGTCTTCTTGGTTACTTCTGGCACCGCCCGTGAGATGTGTGCGGCGGTGTGGGTGGACATTCGTGTCTACGGCGAGCCTTTCACCTCTTGTCGGGGTCAGGGAAAAGTGATCATCAATCTTGACCGTTGGAAACTTTCTGTCGACCATTTTGTCGAGGCCAAGGTGTCACTTGACATTTACCGAAAGTACGTTATCAATCATGAAGTAGGGCATGAGTTGGGAAATGCGCACCAGCGGTGCCCCGGCGCGGGCATGCCGGCGCCTGTAATGATGCAGCAGACGCTTTTTCTCAAAGGCTGCATGGCCAACCCCTGGCCGTACTTGGGCGGCGAGCTTCACAGCGGACCGCAATTGTAAGGATCGCCCGCGCGGAAGGCCCGGCAGACGGCGGCCAAACTGCGCCACACTGACAAGCAGCCGATTACCCCGGACGTTCGCTTAGGCCGTAAGGCGCAGCATGCGTGCTACCGGAGGACAGTAAAGGAGACGCCGTGTACGGTCCGACGGATCTGCCTACCGTGGAGTTCAGGCGGTTGTCGCCAGGGCCGCCGGTTCAGCGTGGCCGCCGTCGCATTACGTGGTCGCTGGGCGTATTCCTGGCCGTGCTGCTGCTGCTGCTCGTCGGCGGCGGGATGTATGCGGTCGCACCACTGCGTGACCCGCTGCCGGCTGCGACGGTCAAGGTGACGCTGCCCACGTCGATGGCCATCCCCGGCACGGTGCCGCGAATGCCCTGGCCGCGTTCGGGGCAGGCGATGATCTCTGTTGACGGGGTCGGGACGTTCGGGGCCTTCGGTGGTTCAAAGCCGCTGCCCATCGCGAGCGTGACAAAGGTGATGACGGCCTACGTCATCCTCACCGAGCACCCGCTCGCCGCCGGCGAGCACGGGCCGAAGCTCACGATCAGCGCTGAGCAGGCGGCCGCGTACCCGGCGGAAAGGGCGCGCGGCGAGTCGCTCGTCGAGGTGCGGGCCGGAGAGATCATCACCGAAAGGCAGGCGCTGCAGGCCCTACTCCTGCCCTCGGCGAACAACATGGCGCGCATCCTCGCCGCCTGGGACTCCGGCAGCGTCGCGGCCTTCGTCAAGAAAATGAACGCCGTCGCGGACGACCTCGGCATGTCTGACACCCACTACACCGACCCGTCCGGCCTCGACCCCGACACCGTGAGTACCGCAGAAGACCAGGTGATTCTTGCGAGCAGAGCGATGGAGCTGCCGGCGTTCGCGGAGATCGTGCGGCAGAAGCGAGCGACTATACCGGTGGCCGGCACAGTGCGAAACTACAACGAGCTGGTCGGCCGCGGCGGGGTGGTGGGGATCAAGACCGGCTCTACCGACGAGGCCGGTGGCTGCCTTGTATTCGCGGCGGTAGTCTCGGTGGACGGCCGAAAGCTCCGCATCGTCGGCGCTGTTCTAGGCCAGCCCGGGGCCAACACTCCCGTCCAGCTGGACCGGGTGTTCGCGGTGACCCGGTCGTTGCTGCGCGTGACTGCGAATGTGCTCGCGGTCCACACGCTCGTCGAGGCCGGCGAGCAGGTCGCTACCTTGCGCGGCCCGCTCGGCGCGGGCAGCACCGTCAACGCCATTAAGAGGGTCCAGGTGATCGGCTGGCCGGGTCTGCGGGTACGGCTCAACGTGCAGATCCCCGCCGTGTCCTCGGGGATTCCGGCCCACACCGAACACGGTCAGCTCACCGCCACGATCGGCGCCGGCGAGCCGGTAGTAGCCGCCTTGCGCACCGGTGCCGCAATGGAACCACCAACCACCTGGGAACGCATCCGTCACCATCGCTGACCGCGCTACCGGGACTACCTTCTCAACGAGCTGGCCGCGTTGAAGTGTCTGTACCTGGTGACCCGCTCCCTGGACCCCACCGGGGCAGGCAGAACCCGATGGACGATCCGTTGGAAGCCCGCGTTGAACGCCTTCGCCATCACCTTCATCGACCGATTTCCAGCCGCTGAAACCTACTAACCAAGAACGCCGGAAACACCCTTAGTAGTGCTTTGTTGGGTTGGGACGAGTTGGTGGCGGGTAGGGCAGAACCTGAGCCAGGTCGCGAGTAGGTACTGCAGTTCGCGGAGGACGGCGTAGAGGCTCAGTTCCGCCCTACTGCTTTTGGGAGTGTCAGCCGCAGTTGGGTGAGGAACAGTTGGGCGGCCGCAGTGAGGGTGACGTGGCGGTGCCAGCCGATCCAGGAGCGTCCTTCGAAGTGGTCGAGGCCGAGGCCGGTTTTGAGTTCGCGGTAGTCGTGTTCGATGCGCCAGCGGCTCTTGGCCAGGCGGACCAGTTCGGCAAGTGGTGTGTCGGCGGGTAGGTCGGACAGCCAGTAGTCGCTGGGTTCGTCCTGATCAGGGGGCCATTGCACGAGCAGCCAGCATTCGGGCAGGACTCCGTCGTCGCCGCGGTGTGGACCGCGTTGGATCACTCGGCCGGCGGGACGCGCCCGCAGGGCGAAGAAGTGCCCGGACAGCTCACCGACAGGCCGGTCCGGGTCGCGGTTGGCTGCGGGTAGCCGGGCACGCCAGCGCACCAGGCGCGCCGTGTCGGCACCGTGGGCGAGGGCGAGGTCTTTCAGGTTGCGGGCCGGGTGGGGGTAGCGCGGTGTGGGATGCGGGCCAACTCCGGCGTAGGGCACCTCGACGGGTTGGGCGTCGCCGGGTTGCGCGGTAGTGGACGACGTGGTCGCCACGATGTAGCCGATACCGCGTTCGGTCAGGCCCTGACGGAACTCGGCGACCTGGCCGTAGCCGGCGTCGGCGGTCAACAGCGGCGGACGCAGCCCCCACTCGGCCAACTCGTCGAGCATCTCCAGGGCCATCATCCACTTCGGCCGGTACCGCTCGGTGTCGGGGACCTTGGATGCCGCCCGCCGCCGGCGAATCAGCGCGATCTGCTCGGCAGGCGGTACCTGTTGTCGCACATGGGGTTTCTTCGCCCCGGCCTGATCGCGGGTGACCGGCTCGCGGCGCAGCCTACGAGCGTGCGCGTTCACGGGCTTACCGTCCGGACCGGGCACACACGTGTCATCCCAGGACTCCGGCACGAACAATCGCCAGTTCAGCACCGCCGACGCGGCGTCGGTCGCGGCGTGAACGCTGACGGCGATCTGGCAGTTGGCGACCTTGCCCAGAGTGCCGGAGTACTGCCGGGCCACACACGCCGAAGCCTTGCCGTCCTTGGGAAACCCCGTGTCGTCGACCACCCACACCTGAGGCGTCACCATATCGACCGCGGCGGAGGCCAGCCGGCGCCGCACACCAACGACATCCCAGGTCGACGAGGTCAGAAACTGCTGCAACTGCTGGTGATCGACCCCGAGCCGCTCGGCCATCGGCTGCATCGACTTCCGCCGACCGTCCAGCATCAGCCCACGCAGATAGCGCAGACCGGTCGCCCGCTGATCCGAGCGCCGCAGCCCCGCGAAGATCCCCGCCGCGAAGTCCTCCAACCGCGCCCGCACCCGAACCAGATCCCGCTCATCCACGCACCGCAGCCAAACACCGTCACGATCCCCGCACAAGCGACACGCCACAACGACCTAACAAAGCACTACTAGTGTCCTGAGTCGTTAGAAGCTTTATTGATTCGGGTACAGTAGTTGGCGAGGTTGTCGAGGATCTGGTCGGCGGTTTTGGTCCAGACAAAGGGTTTGGGGTTGTCGTTCCATGCGGCGATCCAGTCGTTGAC
>NZ_JBEXGE010000100.1:0-4338 GCF_040607155.1 Micromonospora sp. NPDC005324
CCATAACCAGCAAGCGCTGAGAGACGAACCGCGCACCGGCATCGGGGCCAATCCTGACGCCGGTGCGCGGCCGCCATTCCTGCCACCAACACCTCCATCGCCACCCTGAACGCAACAACGCACGATTGGGGACGGTCGTCGGCTGCCCCACGCCGCCAGCTATAGAGCGACGGAAAACGCGATGTGAGGCGTTGGTCCGCGGCGGACCTAGCCCAATATTCATCGGGGAGACAAACTTCGTGTCGCTTTTCGCTCCGAAGCAAACTCAAGGGCTTTGTATCGATGAGCAGCAGCCCGGCGTCGTCAATCTGAGCGGTACTGCCGCCGCTTGTCAGCTGCAATCGGGGTCACGGCGAACATCTCGTGGCTGGAGCTGTACACGCAAGGGATTTATCGAAGTCAGCTTGCTCATGCTCATGCTCGCGATTCTGGTGGTAACTCAGGAGCGCCGAGTGACGGGCGACGGGTTGGCCCGTTACGAGGCCCTTACCGATCTGCTAAGCCACCAGCGAGTGCCCGACACCGCTTATTCCATGATTGGTCCTGTCTTCGCCGCACCACTGTGGTGGCTTGGTCGATATGCCGGCAACACTGAGCGGCTCCTCGGCAACTACAATTCACTTTTGTTCTGTCTGATGCTCGCCGCCTTCTACCTGATGTTGCGCCGCCATGTTGATGCGGGCTTGCTGCGTCGATTCCTTCTTATCCTGATCTCCGGCAGCATGATAGCTCCGCATTTGGCGGACTTCTATGGAGAGATGTTCACCCTGAGCACCCTGGGCGTTGGGCTGTTGGCTCTAGCATTGCGCCGCCCGCCTAAAGGGGCTCGGGCGGGAGCGTGGGCGCTGATCGTACTCGGGGTGGCAAACACGCCCGCCTCCATAGTCGGGTTAGCGTTCGTGGCTTGCCTCGAGGCCGTCCGCCGTCGACGCATCGGCCCGTTGGTGTCTGTGGTCACGGCAGCGACGCTCATCGCCGGCGAGGCCTGGCTGCGGCGGGGCGGACCGTTCGTCACTGGATATACCGACAATCATGGCGCCGAAACCGTTATGCCCTACTCCGGGCTTTCCGGTTTCTCTTATCCATTTATCCTCGGAGTGCTGGCGATCGTGTTCTCTTTCGGAAAAGGGCTGCTGTGGTTCACTCCCGGCCTTTTTCTGCCGGTCCGGCAACAGTTGTCTGCGGCGTCCAGGACGGACTCAGCTCTCGACCTTTGGCACGCATGGCTGCTGTGGACGACGTTCACGGTTGGCCTAATCGTCGTATACGCACAGTGGTGGGCGTGGTATGGCGGGATGTACTGGGGGCCGCGCTTCTTCCTCATCGCAATCTTGCCAGCAGCGCTCGGTCTTGCAATTTGGCTGAGCGATCCGCGGGGAAGTTCGATCCGGACAGCCGCCACCCTGGCCGTATTGGTGTTGTCGGTATGGGTAGCCGGTCTCGGCCTCGCATTCGACGACCTTTGGGCATGGACCTGCTATCAGGACGGGTACCGGCTGGAGGCTTTATGTCACTTCGCCCCAGAGTTCAGCCCGTTGTGGTACCCGCTGGTTGCAAAGCCGGACCTGAGCCCAAGGCAGGAACTGCAATTAGTACTGCATGCGGCGGTCCTGCTATGGCTTGCCGCACCGCTGATGACGCGTCTGGTGGACAACGGCCGCGTTTTCGTCCGAGGGCGGCGCGGGCGGCTTGACCCGAGGGCCTGGCACTGGTGACGCCTTCTGGTGTCAGGCTCGGCCGTAGCTTCGTCTCTGGCCGAGATCGGGCTGGCGTCTGAGGAGAGCCATCAGGGCCCCGGCAAAGTCGTGGTGCGTGTCCGGCTTGCGCTGGTTGGTGTAGACACGAAGGTGTGGGGAGATACAGGGCGGGCATGACCACTTCTGAAGATCATCGAGGTTCTCGAGGCCTTGTTGATCTGTTCGAAGTGAGCCATGCCCGCGCTGCCAACATCGCTGATCTCATCGTCGTCTCGCGCACCAGCCGGGTTGTCCGCGCCGTTTGCGCTCCCGGGCTACTCGCGGCGTTGGCGGACCTGCCCGATCCGCGGGCCCGCCGAGGAGTCCGTCATGCGCTTTGCACAGTGGTCGGGGCGATGGTCTGCGGGTGGTCGCCGGCTGCCGCTCGTACACGGCCATCGGTGAATGGGTCGCGGACCTGCCCGCGGACACCGCGCAGATGCTGGGTATCAACCCGCGGCGGCGTCCGTCGGAGGCGATGCTCCGCCGGCTGCTGCAGGGCCTGGACGCCGACCGGCTGACCGCGGTGATCGCCGCGCGGCTGGCCACCCGGACTCCCGCGACGGGTGCGAGGCGGGCGATCGCGGTCGACGGCAAGAGCATCCACAGTCCCGCACTTCTCGCAGCGCGGGACTGTGGATCTAAAGGTGTTTCCGGCCTGACCTGCCAGGCGTTGTGCCTGGTGAGGAGGGTGCCGTGATGACCGCGGCATAGAACGACGTGACTGGACGTAAGAAGCGGGCGGAGCCGTCGGCGGAGGCGAAGGCCGCCGTCGAGCTGGTTCGGGCAGCCAAGGAGCAAGGGCTGTCGCTGACGGGTCCGGATGGGCTGCTCAGGCAGTTGACCAAGACGGTCCTGGAGACCGCGTTGAACGAGGAGATGACTGAGCACCTCGGTTATGCCAAACATGAACCCGACGGCGCCGGCGCGGGCAACATCCGTAACGGCACCAGGGCGAAGACGGTGCTGACCGACTGCACCGGCCCGGTGCAGATCGACGTTCCCCGGGACCGGGCTGGCACCTTCGAGCCGCAGATCGTCAAGAAGCGGCAGCGCCGTTTGTCCGGGGTCGACGAGGTCGTGTTGTCGCTGTATGCCAAAGGGCTGACGACCGGGGAGATCAGCGCGCACTTCGCCGAGATCTACGGCGCTTCGGTCAGCAAGGAGACGATCTCGCGGATCACGGACAAGGTGATCGAGGAGATGACCGACTGGTCGCACCGACCCCTTGATGAGATTGACGCGGCGGTGTTCATTGACGCGATCGTGGTTAAGGTGCGGGCTCTGTCGCTGATCTTGTGATGTGGACAGGTCGGTCGCCAAGTCGGTGCTTTCGGTGATCATGTCTGGCGTGTTCGCTTGTGGAGCAGGTATTGCCGCATCTCTCGCTTCTGTTTATTGAGGCGGTTGAGCAGCGTGACGGCGTCGTGGTGCTGTCCGCGCGGGTCAGGGCGGGGACCGCGCGGTGTGGTCGGTGCCAGCAGCGGTCGGCCAGGGTTCATGGCCGGTATCAGCGCAGGTTGCGTGATGTCGTGATCGGCGGAACGGCATTGCTGCTTGAGGTGCAGGTCCGGCGGTTTCGCTGCGACAACGTCACCTGCCCGGCGCGGACGTTCGCCGAGCAGATCGAGGGGCTGACCAGTCCCCATGCGCGACTGACGCCGGGGCTGCGGGGCATGCTGACGCAGATCGGTTTGGCGTTGGCTGGCCGGGCCGGTTCCCGGTTGGCGTCGGTGATCGGGGTCGCTGCCGGTCGCGACACGTTGTTGCGGCTGGTCAAGGCGCTGCCTGACCCGCCGAAGACGCCGATCACCGTCCTCGGCGTCGACGACTTCGCGTTCCGCCGAGGCCGTCATTACGGCACTGTGCTGATCGACATGGACCGCCACCGCCCGGTCGACATGTTCGACGGCCGCGACGATGACAGCCTCGCTGAGTGGCTGCGGCAGCACCCCGAGATCGAGGTGATCTGCCGGGACCGGGCCGGCGGCTATGGCGAAGGCGCCCGCTGCGGCGCCCCTCAGGCGGTTCAGGTCGCGGACCGGTTCCATCTCTGGCAGAACCTGGGCCAGGCGGTCGAGAAGACCGTCAACGCCTATCGGTCCCGGCTCGCCGCCCCGCCGCCTCGGCCGGCGGACGACACCATGCCCGCCGAGGTGCAGCCGCTACCCGAGAAGAAAATCGTGACCCGCCTGCGTGAACACCACATCGCTGTTCACCAACTGGCTGCTCAGGGACTGAACAAGTCCGCGATCGGCCGCAAGCTCGGCCTGCACCAGGCCACGGTCCGCAAATACCTGAACGCCGCCAGTTTCACCGAGTTGACCGCCGTCACCGAGCAACGCGCGCACCTCGTCGACGACTACGTCGCTCACCTGCACCAGCGCTGGAACGATGGACAACGCAACGCCACGCAGCTGTTCCGAGAGATCAAACAGCAGGGTTATCCCGGCGGAGAACTGGCCGTCCAGCGTTACCTACGTCGCTTCCGCAAAGGCCTCGGCCATCAGGGCGTTCGCAAGGTTGAGATATGACCGGATGGCCGGTTGTGGGGTAGTCACGCCGGTTTCGGTGGGTACGTAGAAGAGCGCGGTCTTCTGGT
>NZ_JBEXGE010000101.1:0-4117 GCF_040607155.1 Micromonospora sp. NPDC005324
CCATCTTCCGACGCCGGCATCAAGCCACAGCCAAGAGCAGCCACTACGCCCGACAAGTCCTCACAGAACCGTGAAACGGATCTCCTGCTGGAGTACTAGCCACGGGCCACAGGCCACAACAGACAGACGGTGCGATCGCCCAGCCAGCCCGCCGAATAGCATCGACATCGACATCGGCAGCTACGCGGCCGGTACAACTCAAACTTCGATCATGCCGACGAGCTGCCGAAACACCAAATTCGAAAAGTACGGCTGGATTACTAGTCGCACCCGCCACCGATAAGGCGACTGGCCCTCCCGACAACCGTGCACGAGGTCGTTAGGCCAATGCAATCTCTGGCACGGGCAGGATCGAAGTATTCTGGTCGGCTATCACGAGCCAGATGTCGTCGATGACGCTGCACGTGAGGGTGAAATACGCCCGGCGCTCCGAGCTCACCTGGCCATCGTCGTCACGGATGGTGGAGCGGTATTCGACGAGCGCCCAACCTGTGCCGCCGACCAGGACCACCCGCCGCAGAAAGCGCTCCTGGGACCAGCCGTTGTCAGCGAAGAGCTCCCGGTGTAGTGCTACCACCGCAGGCCTCCCGTCGACGATGCCTCCACCGGGCAGCACGAGCACGACGTCGTCGGCGAGGGTCGCACCGTACGCATCGAGGTCCTTGTCCTGTAGTGCAGCGAGGTGTCCAGCGATCATTTGGTGCAGCCCATGCCTCAGGGCAGTTCTTCGGTCCCGGTCCATTATCCGTCGCTTTCAGTCGCTGTTCTTCGCGGAACCATTGTCGAGGGATTCATCTCTCGCCTGCCGGGTTCTTACTGAACCTGTTCTACTTTCAACAGGCAGAGCGCATCGACGCCCACTCGCAGAAACATCGGAACACTTGCCGTAAATCGCCCGCGCCCTTCAATTTTTTGCGCGGGCCAAATCCAATCCTCCTCTCTCCACAGCTCAAAAGGCCCGAGAATCGCCGCGATAGTTGAATATAAAGGACGGTTGAGCCTATTGGCGTCGGCGCAGCCGGAAGGACGCACGGATCACGCCGAACCCACACGGCGTAACCGGCCTACCGTCGAGACAGGGTGACCGACTTTTCTGTGTGGCCGCAATACTCCTTCGCTACGCGAGTACAGCAGCTTTCAACTTCAACTCGCATACATTCCGACCACATCACCGACAGCCATCGGCAGATCACCGACGTGACGCTAGACAAGAGTCTCGCGATCACCCACTCCGCGGTGAACAGCAGGTATCCGATGAACAATGCCGGGGTGAGCTTGATGCGGCGGCGAGGCCGATCAAGACGCCGACGAACAGAGGGGACTGTACAAATAATGGCCCTGTCTCACTTTCGGTGGTGACGGAGGGTGCTGTTATCCGAGGAGGATGCGGTGGCGGAGCAGGGTGAAGCCTGCTCGTCCGTGCATTTGAGGTGCGATCCGTTTGGTCTTGGTGTTGACGCCTTCGGTGGGTCCGTTGCTGTAGGGAAGCGTGAGCGCGGCGTTCACGGCGTCGCGGTCGCGTTCCAGGCCGTGGGTGAAGGCCTGCAGGTGAGGTAGAGCGACCGCGCGGACCTGGACGATCCAGAGCGAGAGCCGGTCGGCGTTTCCCGGCTGAGGCGTCAGGAGTTCGGCGAAGCGCCCGACGATGGCGGCGAGATGGGTCATCTCTGGGCAGGCTGCGGTGAGCCGTGCCAGGAGATCTCGATGCTCGGGTTCGAGGTTGTCGGGCCTGGTGAGGATCATCCGGGCGAGCCGGCGCGGGGAGATGTGGCTGCGGTCGGCGTCCGCGCGGCCTTGGTTGATGTACTTGTGCAGGAGGTTCAGGCAGCCGGTGGAAGCCGAGGGCCTTGATCTCTTCGAAGAGGTGCTTGACACCGACGCCGGGGTCCTCGGCTCGACGTTTGCGCAGGTGTTCGCGGTAGGGGTCGACGAGGCCGGCACGGTATTTGGGGACGCGGAGCATCCGCTCGGATCGGTCGGCTCGTGCGTAGCGTTTGACGGTATTCAGGGACAACTGCAGACGGCGGGCGCATTCGAGTAGGCCGACCCCCTGGTCGAGCAGGTCATGGACTTGGTGCCAGCGTTACAGGGTCGTCTGCGCGCGGGGCCCGTCGCCGATAGGTGCGTAGTACGGTCGCCCAGCAGGTGCTGTGCGCCTTAACCTCGCTCAGGGCCGCTTCGCAGAGGTTGTGCCACAGGTGTCACCTGTCCGCGACCTGCACCGCGTTGGGCAGGGCACGGCGGATGGCCTCGGCGTAGGTGGCCGAGCCGTCGCGGCATACCACCTCGACGCCGGGATGCTCACGCAGCCACGCTTGCAGGGTGTCGGCGGTGCGGTCGGGGAGCACCTCGATCCGCTCATGGGTCTCGGCGTCGATCACCACGGGGGCATAGCGGTGCCGCCGAGACCGGGTACCGGTGCTGCTTACGGTGTGGCGGCTGCTGGTCCATGTGGACGCCGACACATTGACGGCGGCCCTCGCCGACTGGCTGTGCTACCGACAACCGGCGTCGCCACCTGCGAGTCATCGCTGTTGAAGGCAAGGTGGTGCGGGTGCGGTCCTGCCCGAGGGGCGAGTCCATCTGCTGTCGGCCCACGACCCACCAGTGACGCCGATCAGCCCACCGAGACCACCACCAGCGTCAAAGGCGACACCGTCGACGCCTGATAATCCGCTAAACACCGCGCCTTCGGCGCGAACATCCAAGCGATCATGCATCCGGATGGACTACCGATCTGGACCTCAGACGCGATGCCCGGACACCCAGGGCTCCGGCAAAGTCGTGATGGTGTCCGGCTTGGGTGGTTCGGAGTAGAAGCGCCGGTGTGGGTAGCAGCAAGACGGGCATGACCAGTTCAAAAGATCATCAAGGTTCTCTACGCCACGATGATCTATCCGAAGTGAGCCATGCCCGCACTGCCATCATCGCTGATCTCTCCTCTGTCCTGCGCACCGGCTCTGACCGTTTCGAAACCGCCGGTGGGCTGCCCGCAGCACTCGCCGGTCTGCCTGATCCGCGAGCGGCGGCGAGGTGTCCGGCACAGGCTGCCGGTCGTGGTGAGCGCAGCGGTCTGCGCCGTGGCGGACGGCTACCGCTCGTATACCGCGATCGTAGAATGGCTCGCCGACGCTCCGGACACGACCGTCCTGGCCCTGAGCATCGCCCCGGATCGGCGGCCGTCCGAAGCGATGATCCGCCGACTGTTGCAGACCCAGGATCCCTAGTTGCTGACCGCGGCGATCGGTCTCTGGCTCGCCGGGCGTGCCACGTCCAGCGCCGCGACGGGCGATCGCGGTCAACGGCAAGTCGCTGCGCGGCTCCCGCACCACCGACGCTGCAGCCCGACACGTGATGGCTGCTTGCGACCAGGCCAGCAGCGTGCTCCTGGCTGACACCGACGTGGACGGCAAGACCAACGAGATCACCCGGTTCGCACCGCTGCTCGACCAGATCGGCGACCTACGCGACACGGTGATCACCGCCGACGGGCTGCACTGCCAGCGTGAGCACGTCACCAACCTCGCCGAACGTGGCGCCGACTGGATCCTGACGGTCAAAGGCAACCAGCCGTCGCCGTCGGTGTGGATCAGCAGCGGTGTCCCGTGCCGGTGGGCGTCGGGGATCTGCGTCAGGGCCTCATCCAGGACGGTGATGTGATCGGCGGTGGTGTTCGACCCGGCCCGTCCTTCGCGCAGCAGTCCGGCCAGGGCTTCACCGGTGTTGTCGAGGAAACACAGCAGTGGGTGGTAGCCGAACAACTTCTTCCACGTCCGCGTCGCCGATTCCTTCTCCGAATAGCAGATGACCAGGGTGGCGTCCATGTCCAGGACCAACCCGGGAACCTCGCGGCCCGCCGCGACCGAGGCGGGCAACCGGCCGCGGGTCTCACAGGTCTGCGCCCACGCGACTTCCCGCGCTGCCTCCCGGGCCAGCCGCAACCGGGCCAACGCTGCAGCATCGAAGGCATCCAGGACCGCCACACGGTCGCGTCCGACGCGACCCGCCCAAACAACTAGGGCCAACGCCGTTCAGTTAGGGCCGCGGTTGGCGTGTCAAGGGTCGGGGCTGATGACGTCGATGCTGGTCGTGGCTTTGTAGCTGTGTCGGTCGATGT
>NZ_JBEXGE010000102.1:0-4052 GCF_040607155.1 Micromonospora sp. NPDC005324
GAGACCCTCGACAAGTCACATCGTTCCAGAACAGAAGGCACTTTCGCGTCCCCGCGACCGCCGCCGCGCAGCCCTTAACGAAGGGCCGAGGCTAGCCTCCTGATCTGGCCGTCAATCGGGAAGCGGAAGGCGAGTCCAGGTCGAGCCGTCAGTGGTGAGCTGGACTTGGTCCGCCCCGTCGATTGACTGGTCATCGCGGCCGTACAGCCAGGCCCGACCCGGGTTGGCGCCAACTCCACCAACGCCATGCTGCTCCTTTCCCTTGGTGAAATGTCGCCCGCCGTCCTGACTCATCATTACGTACCCGGTAAGGGCCTCCGTATCGAGTAGCATCAACGACCCGTTGGAGCCAATGGTGAAAAGACGGACTGCGTCGCTGGTTGGCAAATCGGTGCCAACGTCTTCCCATGACTGGCCGCCGTTGGTGGTACGGAGCAGTCGGGATGGGCCGGAGGCCGGGGTCCCATTCGGGCCCGCTGGGAGGGGTTCGGTCAGTAGGTACGCCTCCTGGGCGCTGACGGCGGCCACGCCGATGGCGGTGGTTTTCTCCGGTGCCCGCGAGGTGCGCCATGTTGCGCCCCGGTCGGCGCTGCGGGCGACCACGGCAGGTTGGCCGTCGCCCGGCCAGTAGGTGTTCCAGATAGCCCCGTCTGGGCTTTCGTAGATGCTGTAGGGCGGGTAGGGCGATGGTGGTTGTCCGGTGAGTCGGAAGACGCGACCGGACGCGGGGTCGACGGCGAGTGGTTGCGTGATCGCTCCGCAGCCTTGCTGACAGGTGACCGGCTGCGCGTTCTTCGGGAAGGCAGGGACGGCGGTGATGGCAGTGTTGGCACTCTGCCAGGTCCGGCCAGTGTCGGTGGTAAGCACCCACTGGTCATCGAACCTCACCAGGTAGCTTCGTTCGCTGAGCACGCTATAGCGAACGTCCGTTGCTCCGAGGCCTTTGGCGTCAACCGTTGTGGTGCAGGTGCCGTTGTAGCGGGCGCTCTGCCAATCTGACCAGCTCCGTCCGGCATCGGTGGTCGCCGCAAAACTTATCTTGCAGCCTCCTTCTGCCTCCTCCACAGCTACCGCAGTTCGGTCGGAGAGCACGACCAATATGCTGGTGCGAGCCTGGGTTGCCGGACGAGTTGGGTCTGGGCCGGCAACCTGCAATCCCTGGGAACTGTCGCCGGTCGGAAGGAATGTGGTGCCGGCGCCGGCGAGGGCCAGCACAACAGCCAACCCCATCCCGACCATGCGGCGTTGACGACGGGAACGAGCGGCATTCCGAAGATCACCAAGGGGTGGCTGGCGTACGGCGTCAGTGACAGTATCGATGTCGAAGCCGGAGAACTCACGATTGCGCATCGACCCTCCCATCAATGGTTGCGGTATCGGCGGTTTCGGAGAAAGAGAGCAGCAGGGCCAGCGCTTGACGTCCTCGGGACAATCGGGATTTGACCGTGCCGACGGAGACACCCAAAGTTTGTGCCACCTCCTCGATCGGCAGGTCCACGAAGTAGTGCAGGGCCAGAGCGTGCCGTTGCCCCTCGGGCAGTCGATGAAGTGCCGCCAGCAGCGCCAAGTGCTCGGGCGCAGTATCAGCCACCACAGGTGGCGGCCCGATCCGGCGCAACAGCCCATCGAGCACCCGCCGACGCCGATGGCGGCTACGGGCAACATTCACCGCCACCCGACGCAACCAGGCCTCCGGGTTGTCCAAGCTTGCGAACCGGCGCGGCGCTGCGAGCGCACGAGTAAACGCCTCTTGCACCGCTTCTTGCGCCTCACCTAGATCCCCGGTCACCGCGTAGAGCTGAACAACCAAGCGCCGGAAACACCCGGCATAGACGTCGGCGATCAAATCATCGGACACCGTCACCTCCCTTCTCTGCCACTTCCACTCCCGGCGCCACGAAAAGGTTCCATCGCTCCGTGGAGCTGGGGTCTGTCGGGTCTGTCAGGTTGGCGGCTGATCTTGGTTGTTGAGGTGGTCATTCGTTGGCCGGGGTGGGCCTGCCTTCACAGGCGATCTGGACGGCGATGGCACCGAGGATCTGAAAAGTATCCGCCCGACGGCGATGGAGGTGTCGTCAGGTCATCAGCGGGATCCTGTGGAAGCTGCGTACGGGTGGGCCGTAGCGTGACCTGCCGGAGCGCTTCGGGCCGTGGAAGACGTGCCACGAACGCCTGCCCTTTTGGACAACCGATGGCACCTAGTACTCCAACGTCACTTGGCCTGTCTGCGCTGGTAGTGGGATCGGCGGGCGCGGGCTTGGGCTGTTCGTCGCCAGATCGACCAGTGCAGTGTGTGCTCTGGCGGTAACGATGTGGCGAGGACGAAGGCGTTGAGGAGTCGGCGGATCTCGGCGACGGTCAGCGCGATGATCTTCGGGTCGGTGTCGGGCTGTTGGGCAGCGAGGATGGTCAGGACGGCCAGGGCGAGTATGGCCAGGGTGATGAAGCGGTGCCAGCCGGTTCAACTGCGGACCTGGTAGTGGTCGAGGCCGACCTGGCCTTTGCCGGTCTGGAACAGCTCCTCAATGCTCCAGCGGGAGCCGGCGACGGTCACGAGGGTGTGCAGCGGGACTGGGCGGGGTGACCAGCACAGGTAGAAGGCCAACTCGCCGGTGGTGCGGTTGCGGGGATGAGCAGCCACCGGTGCTCACCAGGTTGGGTGGCCGTGGTGATCCACGCCCACAGGTAGTCGCGGGGACCTTTCGCGCCCGGCCCGCAGCTGCGGGGCTGCCATTCGCGGGTGGGTATCTGCTCGGCGAGGTCGTCGGCGCGGATGAGGGTGCGGCCGTCGTTGACCGCCACGCGTCGGTCGCAGCCGACCGCGAGGGCGTAACCGATCCTCCAGTGTTCGAGGTCAGCGCGCAGGCCGGGGTCGGCGCCGTAGACCTCGTCGCCGGTCACCCACGCGAACGGGATTTGGGCGTGCAGGGCGGCGGCGATCATCTGCCGGGCCAGCGCCGGCTTCGTGGCGAACCCGACCTGGTCGGGAACGCCGGCGGCGGTGAGACGCTCAGGTCGGTCGCACCAGGTCGTCTCGGGTAGATAAAGCCGGCGGTCGATCATCGCCCGCCCCGTAGGTGAGACGTAGGCGAGGAACACCCCGACCTGGCTGTTCTCGACACGACCGGCGGTGCCGGTGTACTGCCGCTGCACCCCGACCGAGCACAGGCCCTTCTTCAAGAACCCGGTCTCGTCGCAGGCCAGCACCGCGTTGGGGTGCCCGAGTTGCTCGATCAGCCAGGTCCGAACGTCGTCGCGGACGGCGTCGGCGTCCCACACCGCCGTGCGTAGCAGCCGCTGCATCGCCTGTGGATCAGCGTGGCCTGCCCGTTCCGCGAGGGTCCAGCAGGTCTTGCGTTCCACAGCCGACAGCAGACCTTCCACGAACTGCCCGGCGGTCCGACGAGGCTCTGCCCGTACGAACCGGTCAGCGACACGCGTCACCGCTTCGTTCAGGACGACCCGCCACCCGGCGGGGTTTACGCTGTGGCACGCGGCCACCGCACGATCTTCGGTTGTCTTCACAAACCATCGATGATCAACGCGGTGGCCGTCTCCATGCCCGCGCCACGCCCAACGCCAAAACCAAGTGACGTTGGAGTACTAGGCTCGGATCTCACGGTTGCGCAGGTGCATGACGACGGCACACCCGCGCAGGGGACGATCACCATCGACTCCTCGGTCGTACTTCCCACCAGCATTGCGCTGGCGCCTGCAAACGGGGACTCCCGGACAAGTGCGGCGGCGCCTGGTACGCAAGATGGCGAGGCCATCGGCCGGTCCCGCCGCGGACTGAGCACGAAGATCCACCTCGCGGTCGACGGACGTTCCCGGCCACCGTCAGTCCTGCTCACGCCTGGTCAGGCCGGCGACAACCTTCGACTCCTGGCCGCGGTGCAGACCTTCGGTCTCACCGGTCCGCTGTCCCCCAGGTTCTCTTCCTGGTTGACGAGCTCGCCGCACCACAAGCAGTGACCAGCCGGAACTAGTGCCGCATCAAGAAACGTTTGCCCTGCTGCGACGCGCCGTCCGGATGTGATCTGGGCGGCGCG
>NZ_JBEXGE010000103.1:0-3961 GCF_040607155.1 Micromonospora sp. NPDC005324
CTTCCTGTTAACTGAACTAACGAGAATGTTCTTGCAGGTCAAGGGACATGCCCTTGTTTGCTGGCTAGGGTGCTCGACCATGATCGATGAGAGTGGAACTCGGGATCTCGCGTCGCTTGTCGTGGCTCGGATCGGGCGGCTGGAGGAGTCCGGCGATCCGTGGGAGCCGTATCGTCTTCTGGATCACGCGGGTCGGCCTGTCGCGCCGGCCGCTGCATTCCTTGGGGAGTTGCAGGCGGCGGGCCGCACGGCGGCGACCCAGCGGTCGTACGGGATGGATCTGTTGCGATGGTTCCGTTTCGTATGGGCGGTCGACGTGCCGTGGGACAAGGCGACTCGCGTCGAAGCTCGGGACTATTGCCGGTGGATCCAGGTTGGCCGGAAACCGGCGACGACTCATTGGAGGCGCTCGGCAGCGCCGGGGTCCCCGGTGCCGGTGTCAGCCCTGTCGAGGGGTACGCCGAATCGCGTTACGGGCCGGTCGGCGCCTGGGCCGACCTACGCGCCGGCGACCGCCGCGCATGGCGAAAGCGTGCTGCGCGGGTTCTACGAGTTTCATGCGGAGGCGGGCAGCGGGCCGATGGTCAACCCGTTCCCGTTGGCGAGGCGGCGTCAGCACGGCAGGGCCGACGCGCACCACAACCCGATGGAGCCGCATCGGCGGGAGCGGGTGGGCAGGTATCGACCCAAGCTGCCAAGACGGTTGCCGCGCCGCATCCCGGACGGGGCGTTCAACGAACTCTTCGCCGGCCTCGGTTCGCACCGTGACCGCGCACTGGTGGCGTTCTGGGTGTCGACCGGCGCGCGAGCCTCGGAGTTGCTCGGTGCCCGGATCGGTGACCTCGACGCGGGACAGCAGCTGGTCACGGTGATCCGCAAGGGCAGCCGGGCGATGCAGCAGATTCCTGCCTCGCCTGACGCGTTCGTCTGGCATCGCCTCTATCAGGCCGAGGTGCACGGCAAGGTGCCCGCCGGCTTCGATGATCCGCTGTGGTGGACCTTGCGCAGCCCGTTCCGCCCGTTGACCTATCACGCCGCCTACCGCATGTTCGTCCGAACCAACCAGGCGCTGGACATGAACTGGACGCTGCACGACCTTCGTCACACCGCCGCGTATCGAATGGCACGTGACCCCGAACTGCCGCTGACTGACGTGCAGTGGATCCTGGGCCATGCGCACCTGACAACCACGCAGATCTATATGTCGGCCCCGGCGGACGAGGCGATCGCGAGCATCCTGGCTCACCACGTCCGCCGTTCCCAGCAGCCGGCCATGCCGCCCCTGCAGGCGCCCGGCTACCGGAGCGAGTCGTTGAACGTGTTGTTCGGTGAGGACGGGTGGTGACCGGCGCCAAGGTGGAGCAGACACCCGGCGAGGCTGTTGGCGCTCGCGGGAAACGGGCGATGCCGGGCCCTGTGGACCTGTCACCGCTGCTGCAGCAGTTCCCGCCGCGGCTAGTGCCGCCCTCGTGGCCAGCCACGCAGGAGTCCCGGGGTCAGGTGCTGGCTCGCGTTCTGGCACCGCCGTTTACGTTCGGCAACGCCCAGTACCAAGACAGCGCCCGACGTGGGCTGACCAGCGTGTTGACCTGGTTGGCTGCCAAATCAGGCGACACCTGGCAGCAGCGGTGGCTGGCCAGCGGCGCCGAACTGGCCGCCGACTGGCGGACGCTGCCCGCGGAGCACACCGGATGGGTCGCCGGGCGGCGCAAGCCCTACACCCGAGACAAGACCGATGAGTGCACTACCGGGCTGATGCTGCTGATCTGCGCGGACGTGATCCGGCCGAGCACACGCTGGCTGCTGGTGACCAAGACACCCAAGAACCTGGCCGCATCATTGGCCCGCACCCGCGACCCGCTGGGGTTCGCCGCGCTGATCGAGCAGTGCGGCCCGCTGCGCACCGCGGCGACCACCCGCAACCTCGCGTTGGCCCGCATCGCGACGATCATGGCCGCCAAAGGCGGACTGGTCAGGCATATCACCGTCGGCGACTGCATCGAGATGCACCGCATCGCGTCGATGACGACGGTGGGTCGGCCGTTCTTCTACCAACTACTGCGCTCCCTGGGCGGTTTCCCGCCTGACGCTCCGATGACCGTCCGAATGTTCGGCGGCGCCGCCGGGCAGATGACGGTCGAGCAAATGATCGACCGGTACGGCATCGAGTGCAGGCCCGTGCGGGATCTCCTGGTCGACTACCTACGCGAGTTCCTCGTCGCCAGCGACTACAGCACCGTGCTCACCCTGTCCTACGTGCTGGGCAAGATGTTCTGGCGGGACCTGGAACTCCACCACCCGGGAATCGACTCGCTGCATCTGGCACCCGAGGTCGCCGCAGCCTGGAAGCAGCGGCTGCGCACCAAGACCACCCGCACGAGGACCGCCGACGGTGGCGTCGTCGAAACCCAAAGCCAGCGCATCAGCGCGACGGACAACCTCGGCACCGTGCGTGCCTTCTACCGCGACCTCGCCGAGTGGGCACACGAAGAACCCGCTCGCTGGGCCGCCTGGGTGACGGTCTGCCCGGTGCGTGACATCGATCTGAACTTCAAGAAGATCAACACCCGACGCAAATCACGGATGGATCAACGCACCCGAGAACGACTGCCCATGCTGCCCGCTCTCGTCGCCGCTGCCGAAGCCAGCCGCGCAGCGTCCTATGAACGCCTGCACACGGCCACCGAGGTCCGCCCCGGTGAGCTATTCACCGCAGGCGGACAGACGCTGCTGCGGCCGATCCTGCCAACGGGCGCCGGCGGCAGGATCTGGGGCCAGGACCCAGACACCGGCAAACGCCGCGACCTCGAAGCCGAGGAACGCCGAGCGTTCTGGGCCTGGGCCGCGGTGGAGGTGCTACGGCTGACCGGCATCCGCATCGAGGAACTCACCGAGTTGTCACACCACAGCCTGATCCACTATCGGCTGCCCACCACCCGCGAACTCGTCCCGCTGCTGCAGATCGCACCGTCAAAGACCGATACCGAACGCCTACTGGTGATCTCTCCCGAACTCGCCGACGTGCTCAGCACGATCATCACGCGGATCCGCAACCCAGACGGCAGCGTCCCTCTGGTGGCCGCCTACGACTACGGCGAGCGGACCTGGAACCCACCCATGCCGCTGCTGTTTCAACGGCGCGTCGGCCTGGAGAACCGGTCGGTCGGCAAGGCCTCGGTCGCCCGGTGCCTCGATCAAGCCCTCGCCGACACCGGCCTCACCGATGCCAGTGGCGCACCACTGCGATTCACCCCGCACGACTTCAGGCGAGTCTTCATCACCGACGCGATCATGCACGGCATGCCCCCGCACATCGCGCAGCTCGTCGCCGGGCACCGCGACATCAACACCACAATGGGTTACAAAGCCGTCTATCCCGAAGAGGTCATCAACGGACACCGAGCCTTCATCACCCGCCGCCGCAGCCTGCGACCGAGCGAGGAATACCGCACCCCCACCGACTCAGAATGGCAGGAGTTCCTCGGGCACTTCGAGCGGCGCAGGGTCGCCCTCGGCGACTGCGGCCGCTCCTACGCCACCCCCTGCATCCACGAGCACAGCTGCCTACGCTGCCCCCTGCTGCGCCCGTCATCGCAACAGCGCAGCCGGATCGAGGCGATCCGCGACAACCTCAACGACCGCATCACCGAAGCCGTCCGCGAAGGCTGGACAGGCGAGGTCGACGGACTCAAGGTCAGCCTCGCCGGCGCCGAGCAGAAACTCGACCAACTCGACCAAATGGCACGCCGAAAACACACCGTCGGACTGGGCATCCCCGCGTTCCGAGACGTCGCCGGCCGCACCAGCAGCCCTACCACCCCACTAGACCCAACGCGGAAAACAGCATTCGATACCCCACCGGCCGCAGACAACCGCGCCGGCGGACGCTGCACATCAACGGAGCAATCACGATCATGATCGGACTCGCCCTTGCGTTCTCTGACCGAGTTCAGAGAATTGA
>NZ_JBEXGE010000104.1:0-3617 GCF_040607155.1 Micromonospora sp. NPDC005324
AACTCCCCATGCCACCGATCGACATCAACGTCCGTCACACGCAGACCAACGAACGCGAACCGAACCCGATTCGCCTACTGCCGTTGCAGTACTAGCCGCGAAGGCCGAGATGATCGACGGGTAGTACTCGCGCAGCAGCGACCGCAGGCGGTTATGGGCGCACGTGCGGTCCCAGACCGCGTCCTGTTGAGCTCGCGCGAGAACAGTTACGGCTTGCGCCAACGCGGAGTCCGCAGGCAGCGGACGGTGAGCTGCCGTGTCGGTGCGCAGGATGTTCGCCAACACCATCGCGTCTTGGTGGTCGGACTTCTTGCGGGAGAGTGTGTGACGCTCGCGGTAGCGGGCCACCGCCATCGGATTGATCGCATAGATCGGCCGGCCGGTGGCGCGAAGGGCTGCCACCAACAGTCCTCGGGACGTCTCGATCGCCACCGGTATCGGCGTCTCCGAGTGGTCGCCGTGGACGGCGAGCAACTCAAGCAACGCCCGGTAGCCGTGGATGTCGTCGCTGATCCGCAACTTCGCCAACAGCCTGCCGTCGCCGTCGACGACCGCGACGTCGTGATGGTCCTCCGCCCAGTCAATCCCACACGACACCGTCATTCCATCTCCCTCCGTTGATGAACCTGGCGGGACCAGCCGGCGCCCTAATAGCAGCGCTCGAAGCGCATCACCCCATCAGCCGTCCGTGATCCCAGCCCCTCGCCAGGGCCTCGATCTGTCGCAGGGCTTCACACCCAAGCTGAACCAGAGGTCATCCCGGCAGGCGGCTCGAACCACGGCAGGCTACGAGACGACGCCCCACCAGCTGAGCAGGGCGGACCCGGCGCGTCGCTCTTGTCGGAGCGCTCAAGGAGCACGGGCTACGCATCAGACGTCACCGGAGCCGCCCTCGGCGCCTATTAGGGCTATCAAGGCGCCCGCGGTGCCATCTGGACCCCCTTCAAGCGCCGCCGCACTCGACTGTCCCGCCGGCAGAAGTCCGTCAACCGGCACCACGCCAAGATCCGAGCCCTCGGCGAACGCGCCGTCTCCACGCTCAAGACGTGGAAGATCCTGACCAAACTCCGCTGCTGCCCCCGCCGCGCCACGCCGATCGTCCAGGCCATCCTCGTCCTCCAAGCCGCCGATGACGCCCGCTACCCACGATAAAATGCCTCATTGTGCCGCTAGGCACGCTCGTGGCACGCACCGGAGACGAGATGGCCGGTACCGCGATCCTCCTGTTCGCCTACAGCGATTCCTCCCCCGATGACGGCGCCGCAGTGTTCGGGCTCCTCGCCATTGCCGCGGCGGTAGGCGGCCCTCTGCTTGGGGTCTGGCTGGACCGGGCTCGGTCCAGCGGCCCTCTGGCCCTGTCCTTGGCGTCGTTCAAAGTCGGGCTTGCCGCGGTTGGGGGCGCGCTGCATTACCGGCACGAGCGACTGGCCATGGTGATCGCAGTCCTAGCCGGCCTCTTCGGGCCGGCCGTCGCGGGCGGCTGGTCGGCATCGCTCACCCACCCCGATGCTGCTCGGGCTCAGCGGTTGGCTGTCTTCGACTCAAGCTCCTACAGCCTCGCCGGTTTGGTTAGCCCGGCCCTCGCCGGTACCGCGTTCGCGGTCGCGGGGTCAAACGCACCGCTGGTCCTGACTCTCCTCCTACTCGGGGCGGGCACCGCGTGTGCGCCCTTCGCGCGCGTCCTCCGGCACGAGGACCCCACCGAGGAGACCCGTCAGTCTCATCCGCTGGTTGATCTGCGCCGAGGCATCGCCGCGATCAGGCATCAGCCCAGGCTGCGGGCCGCGACCGTGTCGTCATGCGTGGCCTTCTTCGGCTTCGGACTATTCGCTGTCCTCGTCCCCGCGATCGGGCAGGAGCAATTCGGCAGTCCCGCTGCCGGATCGATCCTGCTGGCTGTCCTGGCCGCAGCGGCTCTGGCATCGAATGCTCTCCTCGATCGAAGTGGAGCATTGCAGCGTCCGGGTCGGGTCCTGACCTGGGCCACTGTGTTGGTCGGACTCGGCATCGCGATCGCGGCGGCCGGGCACCCGGTCGCCGCGATCCTTGCAGCCGCTGTCATCGGCGCGGGTGACGGACCCCAGCTCGCCGGGCTGATTGAGATTCGCCACCAAGAGGCATCCACTCACCTGCGCACCCAGATCTTCACGACCGGAGCCAGCGTCAAGATCACCGCCTCGGGCATCGGCGCGCTGGCCGCAGCGCCCCTCATGCACAGTGGCCTGACCGTCGCACTCCTCACGGCTGCCGCCGCTCACTTCATCGCGGCCTACATCGCCAGCAACACCCTCGACCCCTCGGGCGGGGATGCCTGATGCCGCACCCGGATGCTGCCAGATCCTGGCACGCATTCTGTGATTGATCTCGGCGGCAGCTCGCGGTGTGGCCAAGACGCGTTTGCGTAGGAGGTCGGGGTTCGCGCGGCCCTACATCTGTCGTTTGATGGTCTTGATACGGTTAACGGGGCCTGAGCTCCAGGGTTGAGTGAGACCGGCGACGACGGCGCCGCGGTCGCTGATCAGGCCGGCGACGAAGCCGCGTAGTTCCGAGTACCCGGCGTTGCGGGCACGGCCGATCGAGGCGTCGAGGTGTTGGCCGGTTTCTTGATGGCGGACCAGTGCGGCGAACCCTTGGGCGAGGTCGGCGACGGTGTCGAGGTCGGGACAGCGGCTTCGGGCATCGGCCAGGTAGGTGCGGTCGTCGTCGGTAAGTTCGTGGCCAGGTCGCATGATCCAGGCGGTGATCCGTTGGGCCGACGGCGCCTGGACGGTCACGGGGGGTGGTCGGGTGCGGTTGGCGGTGAGCCAATCTTTCAGCACTCGCAGGCTGCCCTGGTAGCCCACGGGCCGCGATCTCGGCGTGCAGGTCAGCTGCCTGGTGGACGCCGTCGGTGAGGCGTTGTCGCAGGTAGGGGTGGAAGGAGGCGAGGACGCTGGGTCGGCTGCTGGCGCGTTCGGGCCGATCAACGCCTCGGCGTTGGCGGCGTGGGCGTACTTACGGGCGGGGGTTTTGACGTTCATGCCGAGACGGCGGGCGGTCGCGCTGATCCACGATCCTTCGGCTCGTAGGGCGTGCACGGCCGCGTGGCGATAGCGGGTGTTAACCGCCCGTCGTCCGGTGATTCCCGGCTTGGCCGTGGCCGGCGAGGACAGGGCGGATATCGGATCGCGGTACTCGCGTAGGCACCGACGGTGTCCGCGGACGACCTTCTCGATGGTGTCGCCGAGGTTCTTCAGCAGGTGCCTGAGGTCTGCGACCTAGACCGCGTTGGGTGCGCCTTGGCGGGCGCCGTCGGCGTAGCTGCCGCCGCGACCGCGGCAGATGATCTGGACCCCCGGGTGTTCGCGCAGCCAAGCCGGCGCGGGTGTCGGCGGTGGGTCGGGCAGAACGTCGATCGGCCGGCGGGTGTGCATGTCGAGCAGCACCGGGGCGTATCGGTGCCTAAGACGGCGGGTTCGTCGTATAGATGATCTTTCGGATGTCAGTGTCGAAGAGCCTGTCGCAGAATGGCGATGGCTGGCTGGCGGGTCAGGCTGGCTTGATCGCGCCGTTGGCTGGGCTGTCCCCGGGCTGGTGCGTCAGGCTGCTGCGGTGTGGATTTTGCGGATGTTGTAAGC
>NZ_JBEXGE010000105.1:0-3411 GCF_040607155.1 Micromonospora sp. NPDC005324
CGGCAGGCGGTTTCGGTGACTCACGCCTCGTGGGTGGCGACGATCTCGCGCTTCTCCGCGAAGTGGCAGGCGCTCGGGTGGTCCGAGTCCCGACGGATCTCCAGCAGCGGGACCTGCTCGGCGCAGACATCCTGCGCCTTCCAGCAGCGGGTCCGGAACCGGCAGCCCGAGGGCGGGCTGATCGGCGACGGCACGTCACCCGTGAGCCGGATGATCGTCTTGTTGTTCCGCTGGGTCGGGTCCGGCACCGGCACCGCGGAGAGCAGCGCCTGGGTGTACGGGTGGGTCGGTCGCTCGTAGATCTCGTCCTCGGTGCCGATCTCGACGATCTTGCCGAGGTACATCACCGCTACCCGGTCCGAGAGGTGGCGGACCACCGACAGGTCGTGCGCGATGAAGACGTACGAGAGGCCGAACTCGCCCTGCAACTGCTCCAGCAGGTTCATGACCTGGGCCTGGATGGAGACGTCCAGCGCCGACACCGGCTCGTCGCAGACGATGATCTCGGGCCGCAGCGCGAGCGCGCGGGCGATGCCGATGCGCTGACGCTGACCGCCGGAGAACTGGTGCGGGTACCTGTTGATGTGCTCCGGGTTGAGCCCGACCAGGTCGAGCAGCTCGCGGACCTTGGCCCGGCGGCTGCCCTTCGGCGCCACCTCCGGGTGGATCTCGAACGGCTCACCGAGCAGGTCGCCGACGGTCATCCGCGGGTTCAGCGAGGTGTACGGGTCCTGCATGACCAGCTGGATCTGCCGGCGCAGACGCCGCAGCGCCCCACCGGACAGCTTGGAGATGTCCTGGCCCTTGTAGACCACCTTGCCGGCGGTCGGCTTCTCCAGGTTCATCAGCACCCGGGCGAGCGTCGACTTGCCGCAGCCGGACTCGCCGACCACACCGAGCGTCTCACCGGCGCGCAGTCCGAACGAGACCCCGTCGACCGCCTTGACCTGGCCGACGGTCTTCTTGAACACCACACCCTGGGTGACGGGGTAGTGCTTGACCAGGTCATTGACCTCGAGGATGTTCTCAGACACGGTTCACCAGCTCCTCGGCGAAGTGGCAGGCGCTGGCCCGGGCGGGGCCGATCTGCAGCAGCGGCGGGACCTTCTCCCGGCACACCGGCTGAACCATCGGGCACCGCGGGTTGAACGGGCAGCCCGGCGGGATGTTCATCAGGTTCGGCGGGAGGCCCTTGATCGTCCGGAGCTGCTGCCCCTTCTCGTCGAGGCGCGGGATCGAGTCGATCAGACCCAGCGTGTACGGGTGCGCCGGCTTGGCGTACAGCTCGTACACGTCGGCTTCCTCGACGATCCGGCCCGCGTACATGACAGCGATCCGGTCCGCGACGTCGGCGACCACGCCGAGGTCGTGGGTGATCAGGATCAGGCCCATCTGCCGCTCGCGCTGAAGCTCGGCGAGCAGGTCCATGATCTGGGCCTGCACTGTCACGTCGAGGGCGGTGGTCGGCTCGTCCGCGATCAGCACCTCGGGGTCGAGCGCCAGCGACATCGCGATCATCGCGCGCTGCCGCATACCGCCGGAGAACTGGTGCGGATAGTTGTTGAACCGGTCCTTGGCGTTCGGGATCTTGACCTGGTCGAGCATGTCGATCGCGCGCTTCTTGGCCTCCGCGCGGCCCATGCCCCGCCGGACCCGGAACTGCTCGGCGATCTGGAACCCGACGGTGAAGACGGGGTTCAGCGCGGAGAGCGCGTCCTGGAAGATCATCGCGATGCCCTCGCCGCGGATGCGGCGGCGCTCCTCGTCGGACATGCGGAGCATGTCCTTGCCGTGGAAGCGGACCTGCCCACCGGTGACGAAGCCGGGCGGCGTGTCGAGGATGCCCATGATGGTCTGCGCGGTGACGCTCTTACCGGAGCCGGACTCGCCGAGCACGGCGAGGGTCTCCCCCGCGTCGACGTGGTACGTGACCCCGTTGATGACCTTTGCGACGCCGTCCCGGGTGCGGAACTCCACCCGCAGGTCGTCGACCTCGAGCAGGCGGCCGGAGGGACGCCCGGACCCGCCGGGTCCCGGCGCTGACTGCTCGGACACGAGAATGTCGGACAACTGGATCTCCCCTAGCGGAGTTTCGGATCGAGGGCCTCGCGGACCGACTCACCGAGCATCACGAAGCTCAGCACTGCGGTGACGAGGAACGCGGCGGGGAAGAACACCAGCCCCGGCGCGACCCGGACGAACTGCTGCCCATCACTGATCATGATGCCCCAGGACACCACCGGCGACTTCAGACCGACGCCCAGGAACGACAGGGTGGCCTCGGCGCCGATGAACGAGCCGACCATGATCGTGCCGTAGACCAGCAGCGGGGCCAGGCAGTTCGGCAGCAGGTGCTTGAGGATGATCCGGCCGGTGCCGGCACCCAGCGCGCGGGCCGCCACGATGTAGTCGGCCTCCTTGGTGGCGAGCACCGAGGAGCGCATCAGCCGCATCACGACCGGCCAGCTCAGCACGATCAGCGACGCGGTCACCAGGCCCATGATCTGGGCCTTGCTGTTGCCGGCGCCCGACCCGTTGAACGTGGTCAGGATGACGATCGCGCCGAGCACGAAGGGCAGACCGAAGAATACGTCGGCGATCCGGCTCAGCAGCGCGTCCACCCAGCCACCGCGGTAGCCGGAGATGATGCCCATGGTTCCGCCGATGAGCAGGGTGCCCAGCACGGAGAGCACGGCGACCACGATGGAGGCCCGTGCGCCGTAGATGACCCGGGCGTAGACGTCGCGGCCCTGCACGTCGTAGCCGAACCAGCCATTGGCGGACGGCTTGTCGAGGCTGCGGGACAGCGAGCCGTTGACCGCGTCGCCCGGGGCGAACAGCGCCGGGAAGGCCGCCATCAGCAGGAAGATCAAGATCAGCGTGGCCGAGATCCAGAACAGCGGCTTGCGCCGCAGATCCCGCCAGGCGTCGGCGAGCAGGCCGCGCGGCTTCTCGTTGCTCTGCGGCTGGCCCAGGGTGGCGGGGGCGGCGGAGTCGGTGGGGTGTGCGCCAGGGGTGCTGACGATCGATGCGGTACTCGGGTCACTCATAACGGATCCTCGGGTCCAGGGCGGCGTAGAGCAGGTCAACCAGCAGGTTCATCACGAGATAGACCAGCACCAGGACGACCACGATGCCTACGACCGTGGCGCTTTCCTTGGTGATGATCGCCCGGAAGACCTGGCGGCCGATCCCGTTGATGCCGAAGATTCCCTCGGTGACGATCGCGCCACCCATCAGGGCGCCGAGGTCGGTGCCGAGCAGGGTCACCACCGGGATGAGCGAGTTGCGCAGCAGGTGCACGCCCACCACCCGGCGCATCGGCAGGCCCTTGGCGATGGCGGTACGCACGTAGTCCGCGCGACGGTTCTCCGCGATGCTCGTTCTTGCCACCCGGGCGATGTACGCCAC
>NZ_JBEXGE010000106.1:0-3289 GCF_040607155.1 Micromonospora sp. NPDC005324
AGACCCTCGACAAGTCACATCGTTCCAGAACAGAAGGCACTTTCGCGTCCCCGCGACCGCCGCCGCGCAGCCCTTAACGAAGGGCCGAGGTTAGACTTGCGCGGACCTTATCGCCCTTGGCGATCCAGTAAAGGCCCTTCAGTTCTTCGTGGTCCTGCGGATGATCCTTGACATGCTGGAACCGTTCGTCCCAGAGGTCACCGAATCGATCGCGGATCTCATCGTCGACATGGTCAGCATGGAGAAAAGACCAAGCGATCGCGCCGAGTGCGGCGCCACGCATCTCGGCATCTACCATCGTGAAGAACGCGCGGAAAAGCGGGTCGTGCGGGGCCGCTCGACAGGACTACCAGCGAGTTCGACGGGCGGTGATGGGTGACACCGAAGTCGGGTGTGTCAGATGGTCCCAACACCCTGCTCAGCGACGCCCGTCGTCGACTTCTGTCCCCGAGCGGTTCAGGCCGACGGATGTCTCGGCAGGAGGTTGCCGAGGCGGTCAACAACTACCTGTGGGACACCTACGGTACGAGAACCAGCATGGACGGCAACCACGTCGGGAAGCTTGAGCGGGGAGAACACCGCTGGCCCAAGCCCACCACCCGTGAGGCGTTCCGTGCGGTGCTGAAGGCGTCGCGGGACGCCGACCTAGGCTTTTACATCACCCGTGGCCAACGCCATACTGACACCGTTGGAGACCGGAGACTTCCGGGTGAGCCGCCCGCCGCCGGTGATGATCACGCCGGCTGGTCGCTGATCGGTGGAGAGATCACGGACACTGGCGATATGAACCGCCGCGAGTTGCTACGCCTGCTGAGCCTGACAGGTGCGCTGTTGGCCGCGCCCGTCCCGGGCAGTGAGCTCGACTGGGCGCGCATCGAGTCGTCCGGTGACGGGAGCAGGCGACTGGATCCAGCGACCCTCGACGAGTACGAGGGGCTGAACGCCCAGCTGTGGGCCGCCTTCGGTGCAGCTGAGTCCAAGGCGGCAGTATCACCGCTGGTCAACCGTCAGCTGACCACGCTCACCGCCAACCTGCGCCGATCCCAGACGACACCCGTACACCGTCGGCTTTGCGGGGTCACCGCTGACCTGTTTCAGCTCGCGGGCGAGGTTGCCTTCGACGCGAACGCGTACAGCGAGGCCGCACACTGCTACACCCTGGCAGCGACCGCCGCCCGAGAAGCCGCTGCCTATGATCTCTGGGCTCGCGCGATGATCCGTCACGCCTTCATCAGCGTCTACGAGCGTGACTTCCGGCACGCCGTACCGATGCTGGCCGTTGCCGCCGACCTGGCCCAGAACGGGGACAGCGCGCTGTCGACCCGGCACTGGGCACACACTGCGCAGGCACAGGCTCTCGCGGGCCGCGGTGACCTGGGCGGATGCCGGCGGGCGCTCGACCAAGCTGAGGAGGTCAATCACCTGCCCGGCCGAGTGCACAACGGCGGTTGGTTGCGCTTCGACGGCTCCCGGCTCGCCGAGGAACGCGGAGCCTGCTACGTCGAGTTGAGGCGCCCAGACCTGGCCGAACCCGTGCTGTCCGGTGCTCTGTCTCAGACCCTCTCCACGCGACGACGCGGAACCATTCTGACGGACCTCGCCTTGGTCGGAGTCCAACGTAGCGACGTACATCAGATCGTGCTCTACGGCAGCGCCGCCCTCGACACTGCCCGCCAAAGCGGCTCGGGCGTGGTCGGCTCCAAACTTAATACTCCAGCCGCACTTGCCTGACATGAAGTTTTGGCAGCTCACGGCGGCTCCGATGGATGTCGGAGCTGAATTGGCCACGTAGCTGCGGATGTCGATGCTATTCGGTGCGCGAGTTGCGTGGTCGCACCGTCTGTCTGTTGTGGCCGGTCGTAGAGCGGGCAGGCTCCCGTGCTTGTGTTGATCGATGAGATTGTGGGCTGGCGGGCGGGTTTGGATGATCTGTTGGCGCGGTTCGCGCACCGTTTCGGGCGGGCGGAGCCGCGCCGGCAGGCGCTGACCTACCTGGTCGGGTTGTTGTCACCCCTGGCGAGCAAGAACGGCTGGACCTTGGCCGAGGCCGCCGGCGACGCGACGCCGGATCGGATGCAGCGGCTGCTCGACAGGTCGGCGTGGGATCCGGAGGCGGTCCGCGATGACCTGTTCGCCTACGTGTCCGAGCACCTTGGTGACGACGACGGTGTGCTGATCGTCGACGAGACCGGCTTCCTGAAAAAGGGGATCAAGTCGGCCGGGGTGCAGCGTCAGTACTCCGGCGCGGCCGGGCGGACGGAGAACTGCCAGCTCGGGGTGTTCCTGGCCTATGCCAGCCCGGCCGGGCGCACGCTGGTCGACCGTGAGTTGTATCTGCCTCGTGGCTGGTGCGATGACCCCGCCCGCCGTGAGGAAGCCGGCATCGCAGCCAGCGTCGGGTTCGCCACGAAACCGGCGCTGGGGCTGCGGATGCTCGAACGCGCCATCACCGCCGGACTGCCGGCGAGGTGGGTCACCGCTGACGAGGCCTACGGGCAGGACTCGAAGTTCCGGACCTGGCTGCAGCAGCACAGGATGGGCTATGTCCTGGCCGTGCCCCGCAACCAGCGGGTCCCGACCACGGTGGGCAACTCCCGCCCGGACGTCCTGGCCGCCGCCGCGCCGTCCCTGGCGTGGAAGCGTCGCAGTTGCGGCGACGGCGCCAAAGGGCCACGACTCTACGACTGGGCCGTGGCCTCCCTACCCGGCACAGTCGACGGATACGGCCACTGGCCGCTGATCCGCCGCAGCATCACCAACCCCACGGATCTGGCCTACTACCTGTGCTTCGGCCCCGCCGGCACCCAGGACGAGGACCTGATCCGGATCGCCGGGACTCGGTGGGCGATCGAGGAGTGCTTCCAGACCGCGAAGACCGAGGTCGGCTTGGATCATTATCAGGTGCGTCGGTACGACGCCTGGTACCGGCACATAACTCTCGTTCTGTGCGCCCACGCCTACCTCGCCGTCACCGCCAGCCACGCCAAAAAGGGGGCACCGAATCCGATGACGGCCTCATTCCGCTCACCCTCGGCGAGGTCCGACGTCTGCTGGCACACCTGATCACCACCGTCCGCCCCTTCGGCCATATCCATCGATGGTCACGATGGCGACGCCGGCACCAGTACCGCGCCAGAACCGCCCACTACCAGCGAAGACTCCAACTCCACCAGGTGCGGCTGGAGTACTAGATGCAACGCCGTTCAGTTAGGGCCGCGGTTGGCGTGTCAAGGGTCGGGGCTGATGACGTCGATGCTGGTCGTGGCTTTGTAGCTGTGTCGGTCGATGT
>NZ_JBEXGE010000107.1:0-3288 GCF_040607155.1 Micromonospora sp. NPDC005324
TGAGACCCTCGACAAGTCACATCGTTCCAGAACAGAAGGCACTTTCGCGTCCCCGCGACCGCCGCCGCGCAGCCCTTAACGAAGGGCCGAGGCTAAACTCGCTTCGTCGCGTTTCGGCGGACGGCCCCGCCCATACGGAGCGACTGGATGATGTTCCCGTCCGCTCGACATCCGGCTGTCCGAGGAACGGCCTCGGCTTGGAACCACCGGCGGCGAGCCAGGTCGCCGGGCTCAGGTTGGCGGCTGGCGAGTCGCGTCACGCGGAGACGGTTTCGTGGGGTTGGATTCAGGGCATCGCCGTGTTTCCTGGGAGCGCCGCCGTGAATCCGTATGATCAGCTTGCTGGCCTTGACCTGCCGACCCTTCAGGTGTTGGAGGCGGCGTTGGCGCTGGGTGGCATGGTCACCGAGGTGGAGGTGTCGGCGTTGGTCGGCGCCGACGCGACGCCGTACCTGCAGCGTGCCGCCGATGCGGGGCTTGTCGCGCGGCTACAGGGCCGTCTCACGGTGAGCGGCGTCCTGCGGGAGGTCTTCGCCCGTCCGCTGGGTGTCGGCCCGTCCGCTGGGCAGCTCGCCGCCGTGTTGAGCGTCGATGATCTGAAGGTGGTGGCGAGCAACCTGGGGCTGCCGACGAAGGGTCGCAAGGCGGACCTGCTGGAGGCGGTGGCGGAGTTCTTCCTCGACACGGACAACGTGCACGCTGTCGTCAAGCGGATGCCCGCCGCGACGCGGACGGTGTTGGAGGAGGCTGACCGCGACGGTGGACGGATCCGTCGCCATGGCGGAAGCGGCATCGCACATCGGAGTCGGTACACGAGCCGCTATCGGCAGGTGCATCCGCTGGACTGGGCCGAGGAGCACGGGCTGGTCTACCGCGTGACCTGGGAGGACTATCAGCTGGCGGGTCAGGTTGCGCTCGCTATTCGAGGAGCGGACTACCGGGCGCCGTTCCAGCCGCAGGAACCACCGATCACCTGCCGTACGCCGAATCCCCCGGCAGTGCGCCGCGACGCCCAGGCCCAGGGCATCGCCGTGGTCGGGCTGCTGTCGGCGCTGCTAGACGGGGCTGGACGTGAGCCGCTAGTCACGGTCAAGGCCGGCGGCGTGGGCGTGCGCGAGCTGACCCGGACGGCGAAGACGCTGGGAGTGACGGTTCCGACCGTGCGGCTGCTGCTAGCGGTCGCCCATGAGGCCAGGCTGGCCGACCTCGACGATCGCGTGGTCCCGACGGCCGCGTACGACCGCTGGCTCAAGCTCAGTCTGGACCGGCGGCTCGCGGTGATGCTGAAGGCGTGGCGCGAGCTGGAATATCTGCCGTCGTCGCAGACTGGGCCGTGGGTTCCGGAGCACCGCCAAAGCTGGTCTGCGCAAGCCCGGATGACCGTACTGCGGGCGTTGGGCGACCGGGCGACGACGAACCTCGAGCAGGCCGCCCAGTGGATGTGGTGGCAGCAGCCGCTGACCTTCGGCGGCACCACGACCGTACGCGGCGTGCTGGACGAGGCCGCAACCCTGGGAATCATCGGCGCGGGCGCTGTCAGCCCTGCCGGGCATGCGCTGCTGGCCGACACGGACATCGCCGAGGCAGTCGGCGACCTGGGTGAGGTCGCTTGTACCGCCCGGCTGCAGGCAGACCTGACCGCGGTCGTGGCGGGAACACCGAGCCCAGAGCTGGCTGACCTCCTCGGTGCGACCGCCGTCGTCGAGTCCCACGGCACGGCCACGACCTGGCGCTTCAGCCCAGCTACGGTACGCGGCGCGTACGACGCAGGCTGGACCGAGCAGCGCCTGACCAAAGCCCTGACGAAGATCGCCGAAGGCGACCTGCCGCAGCCGCTGCGCTACCTGATCGCCGACGTCGCCCGCCAGTACGGGTCGGTACGGGTCACGCCCGTGTCCAGCACCCTGATCAGCGACGACACAGCGCTGCTGGCACAGATCTGCGCCGACAAACGGCTGGACAAGCTCAACCTGCGCCTGCTCGCCCCCACCGTGCTGGCCAGCCAAGCCACCACGGACGAGACCATGGCCGCCCTACGAAAAGCCGGCCACGCGCCCCGCCAGCAGAACGCCGACGGCCGCGACGTCATCGACAAGACCCGCCGCCACCGCGCCTGACAGGCAGGAGAATGACGATCAGCGCCGCGCTCCGCCTCCAGCCTGACGGGTAATGTGCAGCCCCGTAGCGGTCCGCATCGACGTTCAGGCGTTTCACGACTCCGTTTCCTCAGTCGTGCGCGAGACGTCGGACCGACTGCTATCCACTGATGGTGTCGGGGACCTGAATCTGGTCGGTGGCGGCATCCAGGCGGTGGTACGCGACCACGACGCCGCCTTCCAGCCGTGGGTGGGCATCGTCGACGGCATCTTCACCGGTGACTGCGACTGCGGGATTGTCGGCGAAGACCTCTGCGCACACGCGGTCGCGGTCGCGTTGACCGCGTTCGACGCCGGCGTCGCCTTCTCCGGCGCCGCTACCACACCCAGCGCCGCCCCGGCGGAGCCCGACCACGCCTACTACCTACGGGCGGTGCAGCGGCTGGCGCCCTGGCAGCCGGCCAACCTCGTCGCGGGGCACGCGGTCCGCAACCGCCTCTTCGCCACCCTGCTGCTGGCTGAGGCCGGCATGCTGCATAGCACCGATCAGACGGGGCTGCGCGACTTCCGGGCCGTCATCCGCGACGCCTCGAACGCGACCATTGGCAGGTGGGATATCACCGACGTAGAGCCCGCCGGTCACCGGCTGGCCGCCGAGGTGGACATCCTGTGCCCGGCCCGCGACCCCTGCCATGCTCGACCTCGTCGAGGAGGCCATCCTTGTCTGGGACGACCTGGCCGGGGCACCTCCGCGACGCCTACCACATCATCCGGACCGAACCGGAAGAGATCACCGATCCGCTTCTACGCGCCCACCGCGACCTGTGCGACCACCTCAACCTCGACCCGAATGAAATCACCGACCGACTGTACCGGCTCATCAAACGCTGCCACCACGACCTGGACGTCAGCGGGTACGCCGACCTCCTCGGCGAACAGGAGGGCAGGAACGGCAGGCCCGTCCCCCGGTAGCAACGAGGCACCTTCTCGTACCGGCGATCTTCAGCCTTCGAGAGCTCACGGTCGAGGGCCTCGGTGCGGGTCGCCGTCGCGGGCAAGACCATGCGTACCACGGCCAGCCGGGACCCGTCAGGTGGTCTGAGAGGACGTCTGATTCACGTATTTTGTGTGTGTTGTGGTTTTAGTCGTCTCGCCAGGTTGGGGTGGTTTCGGTGGTGAGGCGTTTGGCGAG
>NZ_JBEXGE010000108.1:0-2936 GCF_040607155.1 Micromonospora sp. NPDC005324
GTGCGCTGCACCCCGACGCAAGCCGTCGCCCTCGGCACCGCCCTCATCGGCCTCGCGGCCCTGACCGACCAACTCGGCGGCGGCGTCCTCGGCGAGACCATCGCCACCTTCCCACCCACCTCCCACTCCACCCCGGAGCCCGAGGCGAGCGGCGAGAACGGGAAGCCGGCATGACGACCTCTATCGACCCCGCCGAGAACACCGACGGCATCGGCGACGGGCAACGCACGGTCAGCGCCGAGCAGATCGCCGGGGCGCTCGCTCTGCTCGGCGCGGTCGACCCGGTCTGCGTCGAGGTGCTGACCCGGCTCCACCTGCGGGTCTACCCCGGCGAGCCCGGCGACCGCACCGCCTACGTCGTCCTCGACGTGCACGGCGTCTCCATCGGCGTCAAACGCCGCGCCGCCTGCCTGTACCTGCACGCCGACACCACCGAGACCGACGACCGGCTCATCGCCTTCGAGATCAACGGCTACGGCGAGACCGACCACCCCACCAACCCCTCACACCCCGGCCTCTGAACGGAGCACCGATGTACCGCTCCATGGAATACGGCGACACCGCCCGAGTCATCACCCCCGCCGACGCCACCGAACATCGCCTCGGCACCGTCACCGACGTCTCCTACTCCACCCCGCACACCACCTACGCGCGCCGCTACACGCTGCGCTTTCCCGGCGGCATCGAGCGCACCTTCCCGGCCGATGACGTCGTCAGGTGCACCCGCGCCGACGACCACGCCGCCCTGGAGGCCGCCTTCACCACCGCATGCGTGGCCCTGCGCGACGCCTGCCGCATCGCCCACGACTACGACCCCGACCTCAGCGTCGGAACCGCGAGCCTGATCCGGCGACTGGTCGACCTCAGCCGGCTACGCCTCGGGCTAACCCTCAACCCGTCCGGCACCACTGGCGTGGCCAACACCGGCTCGCCGAACACCCGCAACCAGCACGGGAGTAACCAGTGATGCCGCACCGTCCGCAGACCAACCGGTCCGGGGAGCCAATTGAGCGAGCTGCGCTCGGCTCCACCACGGCGCCGCTGCTGGAGTCGCCATACTGCCGCCGCTGCCGACGAGGCGTCAGCATCCACATCAACGACCTCGGCATGGTGACGTACCAGCACGCCAACAAGCGAAGCGACAACGGCGACCACGACCCCGAGCCGGTAGCCGTCACCGAGATCCCGGACCCGATCATCGAGTGCGACTTCTGCTCCGCGCCCGACGCGGCCTGGATCTACCGGTGCGCCAACCAATTCAGCGAGCACCGACGCGTCACCGCACGAGTCGTCAGCGTCAGCGACTACCGGTCTCGGCACGCAGCGGCCCGGTCACGCCGCACCGACACCGAGCACGCAGTCACCCAGGCGTGGGGGGAACGGTGGCCAACTTGCCGCGACTGCGCCGACCTCATCGAGGCCCGCGACCTCTACGGGCTGATCCGCCGCGTGGTCGACGCGCTGCCCGCCAAGCTCACCCGAGGCAAACACCTCGTACGCGTTCGCGGGGAGCTGCACGCCACCTACTCCGAGGTATTCGACACCCTCACGCCCGGACGAGGCCGCATCATTCCCGGCCACCCTCTCGGCATCTGGCCAGACGCGGAGGCGACCTCATGACCGACACCGCACGGCACCAGCGGCCGGCGTTCACCCACGCGAAGGCCCGACGCCGCCTCGGCGCGGTGTGCGCAGCCGACGACGGGCCGCTGACCCGCATCACCGACGACCCGCACCTCGTCACCTGCCCAGACTGCGAAGGGCAGGTCGAGTTCGACGCGCTACCCGACGACGCCACCGCAGGCGATCCGCGCGTCATCGAGGTACTACGCGAGGTCACACGCGGCAACTGCCGCAAGATCGACGGGGTGGTGGTGGACATGACCACCGCCGCCGCGATCCTGACCGTCTACGACGCCCTCAAACCCGCCACGCGGGTCAAACTCGCCGCACTGCGCATCGACCGGATGGCGCAGGTGGCGTGGCGGCTACTGCGCCCGCACGTGTAGACCGGGGCGGGACGGTGGCCGGCGGGCACACCCGAGGGTGTGCGCAACCCCGCCGGCCACCTCGCCCACCCGGGCCACCTGCGGACCACACGACCGCCTTCACCCGGGCCGAGCGTGCCGTCGATCGTACGGTGAAGGACACGCTCGCCTGGACCGGCGGCGCCGCAACGAGGTATCTCGGGGAGGATGAACAACGTGGCGCGACGCGTGATGGACGGACGGATCGCTTTCGACCGGGCTGGTGTCGCCGCACATACCGGCGCGTCATATTCGACGGTCAACCACTGGCACCGCCACCGCGCCCGCTTCGACTTCCCCGAGGGCTTCCGGCGCGACGGCCACGACTGGTTTTGGCTCGACGACATCGAGGCGTTCCACGCCGCGCACCAGGCCACGAAACGCGCCGAGCTGACGAAGGTTGACCGCCGCGGCGACCCGGAGGATCTCATCGGCTCCGGCGCGGCGGCGAAAGTCCTTGGTTACAGCTCGTACCGAAATCTGCCCGACGCCCTGCTCGACCATCCCGATCGCGTCGAGGAGCTGTCGGACGGGCGAATCCGCCGCCGGTGGTACCGGCGCACCGTGTGGGCCGTAGCCGACGCCCGCACAGGCCGGCAATCCACCGGCCGCACCCCCGGCACCACCGGTGCCCATAAGCCGCACCCGTACGCAGACGATGAACGGCTTCACACCGCCATTGAACTACTTACCGAGGCCCGCGCCGCCGGCCGCGACCGGCGTGGGCTCGGCGGAACCCTCGCGCGACAACTCGGCGTCACGCCGCGCACCGCACAACGACTCTTGGCCATCGCGGCGCAAACTAGCAGCGTTGCCTTAGCCTCGGTCTTTCATGAGTGATTGATCTTGGTGTTGTGGGTGCGGCTGTCGGTGTTTCTGCCGGTGGGCATGGTGTGGGCCCGACGCGGG
>NZ_JBEXGE010000109.1:0-2912 GCF_040607155.1 Micromonospora sp. NPDC005324
TTTCGAGGCCACCAGCTCACAACCGCTACCGATCGACCAAGCCGCCTAACTAAAATCAACACAACGACCCTGTCCGTCGAAACGGGTCAAGCCCAGGAACCGTTGCTGCCTGGTGGGACGTAGACCGGGTCGGCCGCCGACATGGAGAAAACGGCAGCTCGTTGATGGGATCAGGTGGCGGACCAGGGTTGGTGCGCCGTGGCGGGACATCCCGGAATGCTACGTGTTGTGGAGCACAAGCTTGACGACACGCGCCCCGGGCGAAACCCGGTTGCGTGGTGACCGGCGGGTTCGAGTAGTGTTTGCGCCATGTCGAGCCCTGAGGCATCCAAGGTGGGGGCTTTCGGTCACGCCGTCAGCCCCCTGAACCATTGAGTTCATAGTCCGCTTCCCAGCAGCCTTCGCTGCATGGGCATTTGCGCGCACCCTTGGGCGCTGGCCGCGGTGACGAGACGTCTCCTCGTTCTCTCACCTCGGAGTTCTTGATGCCTCTACCGCTATACCTGCTTGCCGTGGCGGTCTTCGCCATGGGCACCTCGGAGTTCATGCTCGCCGGCTTGGTGCCGGACATCGCCGTAAGCCTCGACGTGTCGATCGGGGCCGCCGGGCTTCTGACCTCGGCGTTTGCCGTCGGGATGATCGTCGGCGCGCCGCTGATGGCGGCGCTTGCGCGTTGGTGGCCTGTCAGGGCCAGCCTGCTGTGCTTCGTGCTGGTTTTTGCCGTGGCCCACGTCGTAGGCGCCCTCACGACGAGTTTCGCGGTTCTGCTTATTACCCGGGTGATCGCAGCCCTGGCCAACGCGGGCTTCCTGGCTGTGGCACTGAGCACGGCGGCTACGCTCGTCGCATCTGACCAGAAAGGGCGCGCGCTGGCGGTGTTGCTCTCGGGTACGACGGTGGCCACCATCGCTGGAGTTCCCGGCGGCGCAATCCTCGGCACGGTGCTTAGCTGGCGGGCAACCTTCTGGGCGATCGCACTGCTCTGCCTTCCCGCTGCCTTCGGTGTCATGAAGGGCATCCCGGCCCGTCTCGGAAAAGCCCCTCGGGACACTCCGGCTGGCTCGTCTCTTCGGAACGAGATTGCCCAGCTCGCGATGCCCAGGCTGGCCCTGGTCATGCTGCTCGGTGCCCTCGTCAACGCTGCCACCTTCGCCACATTCACCTTCCTGGCACCGATCGTGACTGACACCGCCGGCCTGGGCGAGCTGTGGGTCTCGGTCGTGTTGGTGCTCTTTGGTATTGGGTCTTTCGTCGGCGTCACCCTCGCGGGACGGCTCTCCGATCAGCGTCCCGGCATCGTGATCGCAGTCGGTGGCCCGTTGCTGTTGCTCGGCTGGATCGCGTTGGCGACCCTGGCTGCCGAGCCGGTGGCGCTTCTGCTCCTCGTGTTCGTGCAGGGCACGCTTTCCTTCGCGTTGGGCAGCACCCTGATCGCCAGGGTGCTTTATGAGGCAGCAGGCGCCCCCACCATGGGAGGGTCGTATGCGACTGCGGCGCTCAACATCGGTGCCGCTGGCGGCCCCGTCGTTGCAGCAGCGACCCTCGGGGCCAATGCCGGCGACCTTGGCCCGGCGTGGGTCAGCGGCCTCCTGGCTACGGTCGCACTGCTCATCGCCCTGCCGCTCCGGCGGTTCATCGCACCCCGCGTCGGCCAGGCGATTCGATGACCCACGCGAACGCTCCGGTGAGTTTCGAGGGACGGCGACGACTCATCGAGCGCTGCCGAACCTGGCCAATCGCTCATGTCGCCGCCGAGATGGGGATCTCGCGGGCCTGCGCCAGCAAGTGGGTCAATTGCTGGCGTCGCCACGATGAAGTCGGACTCCAGGACCGGCCCTCGACCCTGCATTCCAGCCCGAATGCAACACCGCCAGAGGTCATTGAGCGAAACGAGACCTGGCGACGAGAGAAGAAGTTGCCCGCCCAGCGGCTCACCGATGAACTATTCGCCATCGGCGTCAGCATCCATCGCCGCACGGTCACCAGACACCTGGCTCGACCGGCCTTGGAAAACGCCGGCCTACCGAACCCATCGACCCAGATCACGTAGACACGCCGACGGACGTCAGCCTTTCAACCTCTGTAGCGCATCGCTCGGCGGTGTCGGTGACGGTGATCCGGCGGATGCCCGACCCGCCGCCGGTGCTGGGCGCGACTTCGCCCGCCGCCGGGGTCACCGATAGGCCACCGAGCTACTCGACATGCGCACCAACTCGCCGGCCGATATTCGGTCAATCAGCCGTTGTTTGAACAGTCCCTACCCCCCACCCGAAGGTCGGCCCCGGGTCACCGCCGACCTTGGCTCCGTCAACCGGCAGCGCGACGACACGGGCCGTTGAGTGAGCGCGCGTGGCGACGGCATGCAGCGGGCACACGACAACTGAATGCGGGATGTCGTCGACTTGAATGGTAAGGCTCATATTGTTCTGCACCGGCGGTTAATCAAGCAACCTCGCCAGATGAACGTTGGCGGATCCATAAGCACCAGGGTCCCGACCTTCCTGCGGTTTTGGCGACTCGCGCCTTGGGATGGTCGGGCGGAGTCACTCCCAACGTATGTAAGACCCACGACAGAACCAGGTTTCAAGAGAGAGGAGGCCCCTCGGAATGAGAGTCTCGAAGCGGGCGACGAGCGCCATCGCGCTCAGCGCGGCTGTCGCGCTTGTCGCGAGCGGTTGCTCGAGCGGCGGCAGTGACGACACTGCCGCCAGCACGGACGGTGCGATCGTTGTTCACGGCGTCCAGCCGGAGAACCCGCTGGTCCCGGCGAACACCACGGAGACCGGCGGTGGAAGAGTCATCGACTGGCTTTTCACTGGCCTGGTCGAGTACCCGAACGACGGTGGGGCCCCGCGTAACGCGCTGGCGGAGTCCATCAACACCACCGACTCCAAGGTCTTCACGATCAAGAT
>NZ_JBEXGE010000110.1:0-2901 GCF_040607155.1 Micromonospora sp. NPDC005324
CCGAGCCCGCGGCCACTTCCCCAACGAGGGCGCCGCCCTCACGTGCGTCTACCTCGCGGTGATGAGCCTCGACCCGACCGGGCAAGGCCGCCGGCGATGGACCATCCGCTGGAAAACCGCCCTGAACGCCTTCGATATGGCCTTCGAAAGACGCCTGTCCGCAGGCCGCAAGTAACCCTCAACAAGTCGGGTTACACCGTTCGTTCGACAGACCCGTACTCCAGCGAGAGATCCGTTCGCTTTCCAGAAAGTTGCGCAAGCCAGTCAACCTTCGGGCTGCATCCGTCGTCCTTGGTGGGGACGGAAGGAAAACTGGCGTGCAGGGATGGACAGGAGGGTGCGTGCGGCGGAAGAAGCGCTTCGACGGTTTGGACATCCTGGTAGTGGAGCGTGGCAGTGCTCTTCTCGCGACGGCGGTACTGCTGACTGGCAGCCGGGTCGCTGGGGAGGACCTTTTCCAGTTGGCACTGGAGCGGCTGATGCGGAACTGGAACCGGGTACAGGATGACAAGGAAGGATATCTACGTCGCACGCTGTACCACCTGGCGGTCGACCGGTGGCGGCTCCGCAGGCGCCGCCCAGAGGTGCTGACCGAGTTTGAGCCGCCGAGCCAGGCGGACGGCATCGAAGGACTGCACCTGCGGCAGGCACTCATTCAAGGATTGGCCATGCTGCCGCCGCGGCAACGGGCCGTTCTGGTGCTCCGCTACTGGGAGCAGTTGAACGAATCGGAAACTGCCGAGGTGCTCGGCTGCTCGGTCGGCACCGTCAAATCAAGCGCTTCCCGAGGGTTGACCCGGTTGCGGAAAATCACGGCCAATTGGGCGCTCGAAGACGCAGGAATGAACGGAGCAGGTAGATGACCATTAGTCTTGAAAATCAGCTGCAGGCCTGTATGCGTGACGAGGTTGCAGGACTGTCTTTTACCCGTGATGTCCTGGCCGAGGCGAATCGACGGCATCGGCGCCGTACGGCCCTGCACCGAACCGCGTATGCGGCTGGTGTGGTTGGCGTAGCCGGAGCTCTGATCGCGACCTTGACCGTCAACGCCGCTGCTCCTACCGGCACCAACGACGCGCCCGGGGCGGTTGCCGAACGCCCCTCATCGGCGAACATTGACACCGCGCAGATGCGGCTCGCCGCTGCCGCTGCGGCCAGCGAGAACATCAGTTACCGGGTGAAGGTTACAACCACCATCAAGGACAAACTTCCGGCGGAAGTCACTCTGCCCGGACGATTGAGCCGAAGCTGGGTCACCGAAGGAGCCTTCGATCCGAGGACGACCACCGGTTACCTAGAATCGCCGTACAAGGGTGAGTTGCGTCCATACGTCGCTGCCAGGGGCTTTTCCCACGAAAGGCTTGTCAACGGGGTTCGGTACGTCGGTTCTGCGGACGGCTTGGCACCCGACAGCGGTAAGATTATTTGGACCCGCTACCCGGGCAAGCGCGCCAACATTGACTTCGGCCTAGCGTTGGGAGAAGGTATTACCAATTCTGCAGATCCACAAGCGCTTTTCCGCACGCTGCGTCAAGCTGGAGCCAAGATCACCGAAACCTCCGGCGGCACTTACCGATTTGAAGTACAGATTAACAACGTTCCTTTACGAACCGACGTCAACTTACTGGTCGGGGAGGTGGCGCTTGACGCAGACCGGCGGATCGCCAGGATGGTCTACGACCGCACCGCGATCTACTCCGTTTACGACGAGGTCGAAACCCTTCGCCTGAAGGTGGAAATCGCGCTGTCCGACTACGGGGCGCCGGTTGAAGTCGAACCGCCGGCCAACGCTCGCTTCGAGCCTTCTCCCGTTAGGTGAAAAAGGTCTGCCGTCACGCGAGGCCACGCGGAGGCGCTGCCCTTAAACGACGGAAGGCACTTTCAAGGTGCAGAGTACCGGCACGCGTCCCAAGCTTGCTGTCTCTCGTGGTGGTCGCGGCGTTGTCGGTCACGCCGGCACGCGGTTGCTGGCCGATATCGCCGAAGTCTCGGGTCTGAGCAGGGGTTTCGCTGAGGCGCTGGGTGGGTTGCGGCAGCGCCGGCCGGTGCATGAACCGGGCCGGGTGGCCGTGGATGTGGCGGTGGTGCTGGCTGGCGGCGGTGAGGCCATCAGTGATCTCGGGGTGCTGCGTCATCAGCCGGCGCTGTTCGGGCCGGTGGCCTCGGATGCGACCGCGTGGCGAGTCCTGGACGGCCTCGACGCCGCAGCGTTGTCGCGGCTGGGTCAGGCCCGGGCCGCCGCACGAGAAGTCGCGTGGGCGCAGATGGGTGAGACCCGCGGCGGGATACCCGCCTCAAAAGCGGCCGGCTTCGATGTTCCTGGGCTGGTGCTGGACATGGACGCGACCCTGGTCATCTGCCATTCGGAGAAGGAGTCGGCGACGCGGACGTGGAAGAAGACGTTCGGTTTCCACCCGCTGCTCTTGTCAACCCGCGGGCAGCAGAGAGGTCTCCGTGTCTTTGATCATGGTGCGGTAGACGACGTCAGCGAGGCGCCGTTTCAGGCAGCGCATGGCTTCCTTGTGGGTTTTGCCTGCGGCTCGTTTGCGCTGGTAGTAGTCCCTGCCTGGGGTCGCTCGTTTGATCTGGGCCCATGGCCATGACATGCAGCGCGTAGTTCAGTTGCCGGTCGCCGGCACGCGATAGGCGGTGCCGTTGGACGTCAGCGGATGACACTTCTATCGGCGCGACACCGCAGTACGAGGCGAACGTGGACTCTGATCGGAACCTGTTGACGACTCCGGCGCGGGTGAGGATCTTCGCGGCGGTGACGTCGCCGATGCCGTGTAGATCGGTCAGGGTGGTGCCCAGGGCCCCGGCAAAGTCGTCAGGTGATGCCGAGTAGTGCCAGCGGGCGGGTGCTGTCGCGGGCGTGGTGTCGGTTGGCGGCAGCGATGTTGG
>NZ_JBEXGE010000111.1:0-2823 GCF_040607155.1 Micromonospora sp. NPDC005324
GAACAGGGCCAGTTCCCGACACACCTGGCCTCGGCCCACGCGGCCGCGAGGCGATCGCCCAACTCGAACAACCCGCGCTACGGCCCGGCGCAGCAGGTCACGTCCGCGCTGGTGGTGTAGGAGACGGCTATCGCAGGATCCGGTTTGATGTTAGGCGGCGATCGGGCTGGGATCGGCCTGGTCGGTGTCGTGTCGGTCCGGCTGGAAGGTGACGAGGCGGGCTTTGGTGAGGATTTCCAGGCCCATGTAGCGGCGTCCCTCGGTCCATTCGTCGGTCTGCTCGGCGAGGACCGCGCCGACGAGGCGGATGATCGCGGGCCGGTTCGGGAAGATTCCGACGACGTCGGTGCGGCGGCGGATCTCTTTGTTCAGCCGTTCCTGAGGATTGTTCGACCAGATCTGGCGCCAGATCTCACGAGGGAAACCGGTGAAGGCCAGGGAGTCCTCTCGGGCGTCGGCGAGGTGTTCGGCAGCGGCGGGGAACTTCGCCTCGATGGTGGCCACGACCCGGTCGAACTGGGCCCGCACGGCGTCGGCGTCGGGCTGATCGAAGATCGTCCGGACAAGAGTGGCGATCCACGGCTGCGCCGACTTGGGCACCTTCGTGAGCAGGTTGCGTAGGTAGTGGGTGCGACAGCGTTGCCAAGCCGCCCCGGGCAGGGCCGCGCCGATCGCGCCAACGAGACCGCGGTGGGCATCGGAGATGACCAGGCTCACGCCGGACAGGCCGCGGGCGGTCAGCGACCGCAGGAACGCCAGCCAACCGGCGCCGTCCTCATCAGAGGCGACCTCCAGGCCCAGAACCTCACGCTGACCGTCGGCGTTGACCCCAACCGCGACCAGCGCGTGAACGTTGACTGTCCGACCGTGCTCCCGGACCTTCATCGTCAACGCGTCCATCCACACGAACGGGTAGTGGGCGGAGTCCAATGGCCGGTTGCGAAACGCCTCCACCGAACGTCCAAATGCGCGGCCATCTCCGACACCTGCGACTCCGACAGCTGCCGCACACCGAGCTGCTCGACGAGCTTCTCCACCCGCCGGGTCGACACCCCCAGCAGATAAGAGGTCGCCACCACCGACACCAAGGCCCGCTCGGCCCGCCGGCGATGCGTCAACAGCCAGTCCGAAAATACGAACCCGATCGGAGCTTCGGGATCGCCAGGTCGATCGTGCCAGCGCGGGTGTCCCACTCCCTCACCCGGTAACCGTTGCGGGAATTGACCCGCTCGTCACTGCGCTGCCCGTAGCCAGCACCACAAACAGCGTCCGCCTCAGCGGACATCAACGCCTGCGCGAAGGCTTTCACCATCGCCTGCAACACGTCCGGCGACGCGCCCTCGACCTGCTCGCGCAGCAGGTCAACAGGGTTCACACTCTCAGATGCGGCCATCGCGGTCTCACTTCCTTCTCTGACTTGGTCGTCTTGAAGGATCGACGCGATGGCCGTCTCTCATCTACGCAACACGCCCAATGACGGGCAAGTCGTACACCACTCCCGTGGACGCAACTGCGCAGCACGCGAGGCCCTCGATGCATTGGCCCACTTCCTGCGCGACCCATGCCGCCGCTTATTCGACCGGCAAGCGGCTGCGGCATCCTCGCCTGCTGCTCCGACCCGATCGAGCTACGCCGCACCTCGCACATCGTCACCCATTGCCCTGCGCGCGGCACGACGCCCGCATACTCCGCCGCCGAGTCGCTGAACTCGACGACCGGTGGCGACATTCGAGCCTTGACAAAACCCACAGGGACACCCTCTACCGGCAACGCCACGCCGTTGACGGCGGCATCAGCCAGCTCAAAACCAACTGACTCCCGGCCACCCGCTAACGACTCCTAACGAAATGATGTTGGGTGTAACCCCGGGGGCGTGAGAGTCGTTTTGTCTGAACGTGAGGGGGTGAGCAGCCGCCGTGGATCGTCTCGGACGACCTGTTGGCCGAGATCGCGCCGCTGCTGCCGACACGACCACCACGGAGGCACCGGTTCCCTGGCCGCAAGCCCCTCGACGACCGCAAGGTGTTGTGCGGAATCCTGTTCGTGCTCTACCCCGCGATCCCATGGGAGTACCTACCCCAAGAGTTCGGGTTCGGGTCCGGGTCCGGGATGACCTGCTGGCGCCGCTTGCAGGACTGGAACGACACCGGCGTATGGCAACACCTGCACGAAGTCCTGCTCGGCAAGCTCAGAGCCGCCGACCAGCTCGACATGTCTCGGGCGGTGATCGACGGCTCCCATATTCGGGCGCTCAAAGGCGGCCAAAACCGGTCCGAGCCCGGTCGACCGCCGCACGCCAGGCTCGAAACACCACGTCAGCACCGATCCGGGCGGCATCCCTCGCGGTCAGCCTGACCGGCGGCAACCGTCACGACGTCACCCACCTCATGCCCCTGGTCGACAAGATCCCACCCACCAAGAGCATCCGAGGCCCACCCCGGCAACGACCGCAGCGGATCCACGCCGACCGCGGCTACCACTTCAACAAGAACCGCCGCGAGCTACGAGCCAAGGACATCACCCCCATCATCACCCGACGCGGCACCAACCACGGCCCCAGACTCGGCACCCAACGCTGAATCGTCGAACAGACCATCGCCCTACTGCACTAGTTCCGCCGTCCACGCACCCGCTGGGAGATCCGCGACGACATCCACGAAGCCTTCCTCACCCCCGCCAGCGCCATCATCTGCTGGCGCCGACCCCAACACTCGAAGAGTTAGCAGTTCTAAGAGGACGTCTGATTCACGTATTTTGTGTGTGTTGTGGTTTTAGTCGTCTCGCCAGGTTGGGGTGGTTTCGGTGGTGAGGCGTTTGGCGAGG
>NZ_JBEXGE010000112.1:0-2743 GCF_040607155.1 Micromonospora sp. NPDC005324
GTCTTAGAGTGACCACCCTCTATACCGGAGCTCCGCTGCTTCACGTCCCAGACACGCCTTGACACGCCGCCCACCGCCCTAACTGAACGGCGTTGCAACTAGGGCTGATGACGTAGCACGCTCAGATCGGCGATCGCTTCACCGCCGTCGGCGAGCATCACGGCCAGATCGACCGCGACCCGGCCCGGCTCATGAACCGGACGCCGCTGCCGCAACCCGGCAAGCGCATCACCGAAACCACTGGTCAACCCGGTCACCTCAGCGATGTCGGCCAGCAGACGGGCCCCGGCGTGACCGACCACGCCCCGACCCCCACCAGAGACCGCAAGCTTGGGACGCATGCCGGTACGCTGCACCTTGAAAGTGCCTTCCGTGATGGATGGATGAGACCCTAGACAAGTCACATCGTTCCAGGTCAGAAAGCACTTTCGCGTCCCCGCGACCGCCGCCGCGCAGCCCTTAACGAACGGCCGAGGCTAAACACCAACGTGAACAGCAGGTACCCCACTACGCAATAACCTTGCCATTACCGGGGAACTACCCGTAAACTCTCCATCTGATGCCAGTGCGCTAGTAATCGCGTTTGCCGTTGCACTTTTGGAGGGTCCGTTGACGACCGGCGGAGAGGGTTTCGACGGCGAGCTCTTTCGGTTTGAATGGCGCGGCAGTCATTACGTAGGACGGCCCGTTGAGGATCTGTGGACTGCGATTGGCAGGGACGCTGACGGGGAGTGGTGGTTCGACGCCTACTACGTCGGCCGTCTGAGTCTGCACGGCGGTGCGCTGCAGGCGGCCGAATTTGCACGTTGGCTGTTGGCGGTGCCGCCTGATGACTCCTACGAATCGGGGTTCCTGCTCATCGACGATGAGCCTGCGGCTGCTCGGGGCAATTGGAACGACGCTCATCTCAGCATTGAGTTCCTACTGGGCCGAGACGAGCCCGGCGGCCCGGAGTACCTGCAGATCATACCAACCGGATACTCCCAGGCGTTGAAGGTCGGTCTCTCGATCTGCGCCGAGCTGGAATGCCAACCGGTGAGCCGTAGCACCCTGGAACATGCCGCTCGCAGACTCCTCGCGATCGCCGTGGCTCAAGGTCCGCACACCAACGCAACCTGAGCTGGCAGCGGCCCGAACCCCGAGGCGGTCCGCCACCAGGGAATCGCCAATCATTCGTGCGATCCACGCCGCCGCTCGTGACCATCATCGAATAAACTCGGCAAGTTGGCCGGCCGGCCGAATTTCATGTCCCCTGTTCCAGGTAGCAGCCGGCCCAGAAACCTCCACGCTCTACTACTCTGGGTTTCTGAACACGACCTGGAAGCGAGACATGGGCGATGCGTGTTCGGGGTTCAGGCGGTACGAACTTGCGCCGCAGCCCATGGTCCTTGAGGGTTGACACAAAGCCGTCCATATCGCTGAGAGCAGCGACTACGGAAGAGCGGGCTTGGCCACTTCAATTAGCCAACAGGTCGGAGCAACCTGGTGATTTTCTCTGCGACCAAGCCCGACTCTGTGTCTTTTCGCTGACCCACCTCGCTACTGCTCGCCGATGTTTCTTACCGGCGACCGAGGAATCAGGCGTTAGCGTCGTTCACCAACAGCCACAGTTCATTCCTGCCGTTTCCTACATAGTCGCACCTATAGTCGGAGGCGTTACCGCTGTCGAGATACCAGTTTCCACGGTTGAAGCAATCAAAGGCGGACCAGGTGCCACCATAACGCCAGTAGAGACCCTGGGTCTCGACAACGCTGTTGGCGGACGCCGACGCCGAGGCAGGTTCGGCGGCACTGGCCACGGATGCCCCTGCAGCGAACGTCGTACCGACGACGGCTGTGGCGACGATTACGCCGCGAGCGATGGTTTTCAGCAAGTTCTTCTCCTCCTAGTTCGGGCAAAGTCCTAAAGGGACCTTACGAAGATCTGCCTTCACCTTCGCTTCGCACCTGCTTCGCCGCACCTTCGGACGCTGCCTGGGCAGCGATGACTTGAAGGATCATGCGTAAAGCCATGAATCGCATAACCGCATTATCCGGTAGGTGTGGAACCTGTGGTTTTTCACTGTTTCGCGGTGTGATCACTGGTGCGCCGGGCCCTACGCGCCCTGCTGCGCATCTCGTTGCCCACTGGTCGGACGCGCCGAGGTATCGGCATTGACGGTTCTGCTCTGCGCCGGCGGCATCGCTATGCCGCCGTGGTGATCGGCGCCGAGACCTATGAGCGGATCGAGGTACTGCCCGACCGCACCGCCGACACCTTCGAAGCCGTGGCTGCGCGAGTATCCCAGCGTCGAGCCCTTCCGCCGCGCCCTGCCCAACGCGCTGCAGGTCGCGGACAGATGGCACCTATGGCACAACCAATGCGAAGCGGCACTCAGCAGGGTAAAGGCCCACAGCACCTGCTGGGCTCCCATACTGGAGGCACCCATCTACGAGGGGCCCGCGCGGACGACCCTTCGAAGCTGGCATCAGGTCCACGACCTGCTCGACCAGGGCGTAGGCCTACTCAAATCCGCCCGCCGCCTCCAGTTGGCCCTGAACACCGTCCAGCGTTACGCGCGAGCCGACCGAACCGAGCGGATCCTCCGCGTCCCCAAGTACCGTGCCACCCTCTCGTCGACCCCTACCGCGATTACCTACGCAAGCGTCTAGTACTGCAACGGCAGTTGGTCAGGGGTAGCCGTGTCGTCGGTAGTGGCAGGTTCGGGCTTGGTGTTGGCGTCGTCGGCGCCATCGGGACCAG
>NZ_JBEXGE010000113.1:0-2208 GCF_040607155.1 Micromonospora sp. NPDC005324
TGCGCCCTTTCCCGGTCAGGTCGGGCACCTTGCGCCATCGAAGCCCGAGACGCAAATCGACCGCTACTGGCGCGAAGATGAAGCAAACGTCCAGTTAGAGCACTTCATCCTGGCCAGAGCATGTTCGACCCCTGCCCGAGCCGTGCGATGTTCGACGTGCAGGGCCTCTTTCCAGGCTGTTGATCGCTGCCGCCGGTGGGTTTGTGGCACGGGATGATCACCTCCGGGTCGCCGCGGTAGCCGCCGTCGGCCATCACCGGCCGCCCGTCCAACTTTCCTGGATGCCCGCTGCGGTAGACGATCGTGTCGTTGCGTTGCCGGGCTGCGAGTCGCCGACGGCGATGACCAGGCGGGTGCTGGCGTCGATGGCTACCTGCAGGTTCGTCGAGTAGCGGTAGTTTCTGCTCCGGGCAGCCAGGCGGTGATCGCGGGTGGGAATCAGGGTGCCGTCGACGATGGCGATCTGCTCGACCGGCCGATTCCGCACCGGCGCCAGGGCCAGCAGGGGCACGAGGGTATCGATGACCCGGTGCGCGGCGGAGTGCGATACCCCGAACAGCGGGCCGATCTGACGTGGTCAGGTTGGCACGCCAGTAGGCCGCCACGAGCAACACCCGGTCGGCCAGGTCGAGCGCCAACTGCCGGCCCGATCGCTCGTCCACGATGCCGTCACCGCAACGCTCCGCGACCAGCCGGACCAGCGTGCGGAACTGGGCGGGCTACAGTCCGGTGAACGGAACGAATCACTCCGGGCTGGCTGCCGTGATGACCTGCACTCAGGCATCCTGCCCGACCATCCTCAACAGACAGACGCCAGGGTAATAAGACCCCCCTTAGGAGGATCTCGTGATGCCCCCGCGACACCGTTTCGAGTAGTCCCGACTGAAGTCGGCTCAAGCCCATCGGAAGCGAAGTGAGTGCCGAAGCCCGCAGGAAGACGGCGATGGACCGCCCGAGGTGGCTCACGCAGCTCGTCGGGCGAAGACCAGATCGAGCCCGTGAACATCTCGCACCACGAATCCGCTGTCACATGGCTCACAGAGGTAGCCGTTGCCCTCAATGACCCCACGTGCGTGGCGCACGTCGTTTACGCTGATCGTCTGCGCAGCAAAGTAGGGCAGCACCGGAGGTGTCCGCCCCTGGTACCCAGATACGGCCACGATCCGCACCCGGCATACGGGGAGTTGGAACGCTCCGTCTTGGGGCGCGACTTCGAGCAGGGTGTGGAAGCGGGCAAGGTAACCGTCCCGCTCAGCGTCGGCGACCACGAGCAGCACCTCGGTCAGTTCCCGCGCCCCGTTTGGGTGGTTCTGAAACTCACGGGGGTGCGCCAACTCCGGCGTGAGGTGCTCCGCGAGGCCAATTCCGCCTTCCGGAGTGTGTGGCGGGAGGATATGCGTGGTTTTGGCCCGCAGGATGGCGACACCTTCGGCAGTCCGGACCGGCCGCTCGATGGCGAGAACCCCGGTGGTCCGTAGCCCGGCGTCGTTCAGCCTCCTGTTGCTCGCATCGGCATCGGTACAACCAAAGATCAGTGCACGAAGGCCTTCGTAAGAGGCCGCAAGCCTACGCACTCCCCACGGGTCCGGTCCGTCCTGCCGCAGAATACCGAGCAGTTCGACGTAGTTGCGGCCGAAAACCACGTAGCGGTTGGCAGTGCCGAGGGATACTTCGGCATCCCCAGGCCGCGGGCTTCCACGATGCTCTGCCTTCGGCGTCAACACGAAACCCAGTGCCTCGTACGTGCGAGAGACAGCGTCCAGATCGGTGGTCAGGACCATCGTATGGTCCAGGGACACGATGTCGGTCATAGCAGTAGCGTGCATGGCGAGGCACCAAGCGATCCTGCCCCGGTCGAGGATGACGGAAACCGACGTTTGCCGACCCTTCGACGGTGGTTCAGGCCGCGCACGCCCAACCGTTGCCCCGTCCGAGGCTCCGGCAGACTCCCTGCTGGCAGGCGGAGGCCAGCTCCACCGGCGGGCTGTTTGGCGTCTACCGGGCGGGCATCCGCAATCGAGTGTGCTCACCAATGCGTTGATCCGGCGCGTCTCCATCGGTCTGCAGCCGATAGGTTGAGACCATCGGTCGGTGCCAGGAGTCAGCGGAACACTGAGCCCTTTTCATCGTGATGTGCCTGGTCACGGTGGGCGCGGAGGGAAGCTGGAGTCGACATAGGACGAGGCTCCCGGTAAGACAGCAGTCGAC
>NZ_JBEXGE010000114.1:0-1984 GCF_040607155.1 Micromonospora sp. NPDC005324
GTCGACTGCTGTCTTACCGGGAGCCTCGTCCTATGTCGACTCCAGCTTCCCTCCGCGCCCACCGTGACCAGGCACATCACGATGAAAAGGGCTCACTGGTTAACCGGGCCAAGGGCGGCTGATTGTTGTACGCGGTGTGGGGGCGATGCTGGTTGTAGTGGTGCAGCCATGTATCTGTCAACAAGGCCGGCTCAACCGTGGCTCTGGTGCACATTTCGTGAGTCTTGCTGGCCGGCAGTTCGGACTGGGTGCCGGCGTAGAGATCATCTTGGCTTTGCTTCCGTATCTGCTTGGTCTGCGGTTGGAAGCTGTGGTGGTTCCCGGTGTCGGGATGAGGATCGACGCGGCGACGAGGACGGTGCGTGCCACGTGCGGTGCCTGCGGTAGATGGTCGACCACCCCCACGGAATCTATGTGCGCCGGTTGGCCGACGTCAGATCAGGTGGTCACGAAGTGCTGGTCGCCTTGACCGTTCGCCGGCTCACCTGCGCCAACGTCGGGTGCCGGCGGCGGACTTTCGTCGAGCAGAATAGCGGGTCTGACTCGCCGGTGCGCCCGTCATACGGTCCCGGCGGCGGGTGACCTGGAAGCGGTCGCGGTGGCGTTGGGTCGACCGGGCAGCCGATTGGCGCATCGGTTGGCGGTGGCGGATGAGGTTGATCCGGATGATCCGGCGGATGCCCGACCGACCGCCGGTGACGCCGATAATTCTGGGCGTGGTGACCTTTCGCCGGGCGTCCCGGATGAACTGTGGGTGAGGGGTGCCCCGATCGGGCGGGCAGGATCTGTCTTGCCTGTTCAGGGAGGTTCTCACTCATCACAGTTATGGATGCTTCTCAGGAATCGATGGACGTTGTTGAGTCGTCTGCGCCGCCGGCGGTGATCGTGGATGGCGATGCCGCGGCGAAGGCTGCGGGGCTGCTCGCGCCGGAGGCGATCGACGCGTTGTTGGCCGATGCCGACCGGCGAGGGCTGGCGGTGGACGGGCCGGGTGGTCCGATTCAGCAGGTGATCGGCGCGGTGTTGGAACGCGTGTTGGAGACCGAGATGGCCGAGCACCTTGGCTACGAACGCGGACAGGCTCCCGAAGGCGCTTCGGCCGGTAACCACCGCAACGGTCACACCCCGAAGACGGTGATCACCACGGCGGGACCGGTGCGGATCCAGGTGCCTCGCGACCGGGGCGCCTCGTTCGAGCCGAAGATCGTTCCGAAGCGCCGCCGCCGGTTGGGGCAGCCGGACGAGGCGGTCCTGAGCTTGTATGCCCGGGGGATGTCCACCCGCGACATCCGCGACCACCTCGCCGAGATCTACGGCGCGGACGTCAGCCACGAGACGGTCTCGAACATCACCGATGTCGTGGCCGACGAGGTCCGCACCTGGCAGAACCGGCCCCTCGATGAGGTCTCTGCCCGACCTTCTATGTCGGCGCGATCCGGATCAAGGTCTGCGACGCCGGCACCGTGGTCAACAAGTCCGCCCACCTGGTCGTCGGCGTCGACGTCGACGGGTTCAAACACGTCCTCGGCGTGTGGATTCAGGAGACCGAGGGTGCCAAGTTTTGGCTCCGCGTGCTGACCGACCTGCGCCAACGCGGCCTACGCGACGCGCTGATCGTGTGCTGCGACGGGCTGACCGGCCTGCCCGACGCGATCGCCGCGACCTGGCCCGACGCGGTCGTGCAAACCTGCGTGGTCCACCTACTGCGCAACAGCATGCGATACGTGTCCTACACCGACCGGAAACTGATCGCCAAAGCACTACGACCGATCTACACCGCCGTGAACGCCGACGCCGCCGAAGCCGCTCTGGCCGAGTTCACCCGCGTCCACGGCCGGCAATACCCCGGCATCGTCGCCACCTGGCAACGCGCCTGGAACGAGTTCGTACCGTTCCTGGCCTTTCGGAGCCTGTCGCAGAATGACGTGTCCCTGCGGGGTCGTCAGCGGCGGTTCTGAGAGAATCGGGTATGGCCCGCGATTAT
>NZ_JBEXGE010000115.1:0-1884 GCF_040607155.1 Micromonospora sp. NPDC005324
TGCTGCGCCGGGCCGTAGCGCGGGTTGTTCGAGTTGGGCGATCGCCTCGCGGCCGCGTGGGCCGAGGCCAGGTGTGTCGGGAACTGGCCCTGTTCACCTCGGCGGCGACTGATCGCGCGGCTGCACGTCGCATCGGCTGTCGGCCACGCTTGGTGCCCACCGGCATCTTCGCCTGTCGCGCCACCCGCGGGCCTCAATGGTTCGCATCCGTCTGTTCGCTTGCGCCAAAAAATCTGGGTGTCTCCGCACGGGATGAAATGTTTTGGTGCCGGTCGGACATGTTCTTGGTGTTGGCCGTACCCGCCCCGCACGGGCTGATGGAACTAGGAGTCAGGTTTGGCACGCGCTGCACCGTCTTTGTCGAATGACGATATCGCCGCCCGATTTGAGCGTCTGTACCGTGCCTGCTATCAGGATTTGCTTGGTTTCGCCTTGCGCCGTACCGATCGCCCGGAGGGCGCAGCCGACGTGGTTGCCGATACGTTTCTGGTCGCTTGGCGACGGTTCCACGAGATTCCGCCGGAGCAGGCCAGGGCCTGGCTGTTCGGGGTGGCACGCAACGTGATGTCGAACCATCGCAGGGCTGACCGGCGCTCGGCGGGCCTCGCCGAGCGTCTGCGTCAGGAGCTCACTCAGGTCACCACCGTCGAGCCGGAGGTACCGGAGGAGATCAGGCGGGCGTTCCGCTCGCTGCCGGAGTCCGACCAGGAACTGCTTCGACTGGTGGCCTGGGAAGGGCTCGCGGCGGACGATCTGGCGTTAACGCTCGGCTGCACAGTGAACGCTGCGCGCATCCGCCTACACCGCGCCCGGCGCCGACTCGCCGCAGCGCTCCGCGAGCCGTCACTCAATAGGTAACCAAGGAGATACGGCCATGGCCGAACCCGACAACCAGCAAGATCACCTCATTCGGTTACTCGCTCCCGTACATCACCTCCCACCTTCGGCGCAGAGCCCGTCCGGCAGCGCCGCCACCCTACTTCTGAAGGGCATCATGCACGACTTCGAAACCACGACCGCGACCTCAGCCAAGCGCGCGCCCTGGCTTGCCCGGCATCGCCGGCTGGCCATCGCGGTGCCGGCGGTGGCCGCCGCTGCCGCGCTGGCATTCGGCATCAGCGCAGCGCTGCCGGCCGACTCCGGACCCGCCGGACCTGCCCCCGCACAGGCAGCGGCGCTGCAAATCACCAAGGACGACACGTACATCAACATCAAAATCAAGGACCCTATCGCTGACCCTCAGCGCTACCGCAAAGAACTTGCCACGTACAACCTCAACGTGGAGTTGACCCTGGCGCCTGCCGCACCTAGAAATGTTGGCAAGATCATATTCTCAGAAGTCGGTGACACTGCCGGTGGTGTTCACATTGAGTACATCGAGGCACCAGGTGACTGCACGGCCGGCGGCAACTGCACGGTCGGCATCAAGGTACCGGTGACCTTCAAGTCGTACGCGAGGATTGTCATCGGCAGGACCGCCATGCCCGGCGAAGAGATCGAGGGCGGCTCTCCTGAAGACAACGCGCAGGCGCGGGATCTGGCCGGTAAGACCGTGGCGGACACCCTCAAGATCCTCGCATCGCGTGGCCAGACCGCCAGCCTCCGCGTGGGCTGGGAATCGATCGAAACGCCGGCCGAGAAGGTGCCCACCCACTGGATCGTCTACGACGCAGCACCGCTGCCGAACAATGTCTTCGCCCTGCAGGTCTCGGCAGACGGCAAGCCGCCGAAGAACCCCCACCCGTCTGACGGTGGGCCGACGCCGCAGCCCGTGCAGCCCACCAACACCCCATAACCAGCAAGCGCTGAGAGACGAACCGCGCACCGGCATCGGGGCCAATCCTGACGCCGGTGCGCGGCCGCCATTCCTGCCACCAACACCTC
>NZ_JBEXGE010000116.1:0-1873 GCF_040607155.1 Micromonospora sp. NPDC005324
GCTGGAAACCCGCGTTGAACGCCTTCGCCATCACCTTCAACGACCGCTTCCCACCCGCTGAAACCTACTAACCAAGATCGCCGGAAACACCCTTAGCGAGACAGGCCCTGTGATCCGGGACTGTCACCACCACAGCCTGACCGCCATGACGCCGCCCGGCCAGAAGGCCGGGCGGCGTGTCAGGCAAATAGCACTATTCGTTTGTGGTCGCGACACGAGCCATGCCCGTCCTTATCCGCACCTTTAGACGATCCCGGCCGCATGCCTGACGTCAAGGACGCCTGCGAATTCGCCGGGCCTCGAACCGTACCCGACGATTTCAAGGTCACATCCTGGGTACGCGTCTTTAGCATTCTAGGCTAACCAGTTGCGACCTGTCCGATCACTTGCACCTAATCTGCAGCCGGCGCAGAGTGGACCCGGAAGTTCGATGTTTGAACTTGTGGCGGATGCGCATCTAAGTGCACGGAATTAAATCGGCCTGAGGTAGCTTCCGTACGTGACCTGCCGCGAACCAGGCGCAGCTCTAATGAAGGTATTCCAAGCGGCCGGAGGCTGGCCATTCTGGCGATCAAGGTAAGAATAGTGAATGTAAGGGTCGCCCCCAGAGGCAGCCTCAAATCGGTAAATGCAGTCCTGCCAAAGGTAATTCCCGGCGCCGAGAACAATGTCTCGACCAGAGTCTTTGTAATAGCCCCATCCGTTGATATCGTTGCCAAGTTCCCAACGATAGCTGCCAGAACCAAGCCAGATCTGTCGGTGCACGCACGCTGCAGCACCCAACGGAGCCGGAAACCTTAGCAGGAGGCTTCGCGTGTTCCACGCCCATGCGGAGCCGGCAGACGCCACAGCCGGCGCGGCAGAGGGCACCACCAGCCCTGCCGCCGCTACGAGCGACACCAATGCGGCTGTTGCAACCTTCCGCCATCTGGTTAACAACTTCATTCCTTGCCCTTTTCCCCTAGTCCTCGAAATTGCTCTTGAGATTTGATTAGCCCGGCTGACAAATCAATTCTTCGGCATGATACGCGACACCTGCCTCACCTTGGCTTCATCTCGCCTTCTCGCAACCGGATGGAGGCGCTGGCGGGGACGCGGCTGTCTCGCTCGAGGGCGCTTCCGGCGATTCTGGCAAGAAAGTTCACCAAAGATTCTCGGTGGCTCAGAGGACCGCTGATTCACGTACTTTGCGAGCGGTGCCATGTTCCGGTGTCTCGTCAGGTCGGGGTGGTTTCGATGGCTGGCGGCGCGTCCCGCCGACGCCGGCATCGGTGCGGGCTGGTCACGTCCGCGCTGGTGGTGCAGGAGACGGCCATCGCGGGATCCGGTCTGACGTTATGCGGCGATCGGGGCGAGGCCGGTCTGGTCGGTGGCGTTGTCAGCGTCGACGGTAACGAGGCGGGCTTTGGCGAGTAGTTCCAGGCCCATGTAGCGGCGGCCTTCGGTCCATTCGTCGGTCTGCTCGGCCAGGACCGCGCCGACGAGGCGGATGATCGCGGGTCGGTTGGGGAAGATCCCGACGACGTCGGTGCGGAGGCGGATCTCCTTGTTCAGGCGTTCCTGCGGGTTGTTCGACCAGATCTGACGGCAGATCTCGCGGGAGAAAGGCAGTGAAGGCGAGCAGCAGCCGGTGCACCGTCGCGGCGGGCTGACCGGTTAGTTCGGCGAGGCGTTTCGCGGCCCGCCCGGTCGGCGCGACGAGCAGAATCTTCGCCTTCTTCGCGGCAGCGAGTTCGACGATAGAACGGACGGTGAAGCTTTTACCACAGCCAGGCCCCCCCAGGGCCCCGGCAAAGTCGTCAGGTGATGCCGAGTAGTGCCAGCGGGCGGGTGCTGTCGCGGGCGTGGTGTCGGTTGGCGGCAGCGATGTTGG
>NZ_JBEXGE010000117.1:0-1802 GCF_040607155.1 Micromonospora sp. NPDC005324
GGCACCCACGAGCGACCGCTGAGCACGTCGAGCAGCGGTTGAGTGTCGCGCGGACCGCCGTCGCGTCGTGTGCCGCGCTGATCAGGCGGAGGTACAGGCAACGGCCGCTGCGCGGCCACCACACGCCAATGCTCCAGCGTCCAACGCACCGTCACCGACTGCACGTACCAGCCACCCGCCAAACCCGCCTCCGGGCCGGCGACCACGCCATCGGTCGCTGACCCGCTGAGCGCGCAGAGCAGCAACCGCGCCGTCACCTCGGCTAAACACCGGTACCGTCGACCACCCCAACGCCCGCCACGTCGGCGTGTTGTCCGCCGCAGGAAGATCCAGCAACGCCATCGCGTACCGTGATCGCGTAGCGACGTTGTCGGATTACCTCTGCGCGAAGCGTTCGGTCGAGAGGCTCAAGATCAGGAATGACGATTCCCAGCCTTGGGAATAGCGCCGCGACGGCGCGGGTGACCTCCAGATCTTGAGCCGCCGTGAATGCGCTCATGCTCTGATAGTTCACGGTAATGAACTCACACACGTGACCATCGAGTTCATAGATTTGACTATCGTCAACCGCAAGCAGCGCCTCATCGACGAAGGCCGATCGTCGGGGATCCTGTCGTCGTTGACGAGGTAAGAAAATATCTTCGGCCATCCCTCGCGAGACAGGGCTGCCGCAGGGCCCCGGCAGAGTCGTGGCGCGTGTCCGGCTTGCGCTGGTTGGTGTAGACGCGCCCGTGTGGGGAGATGCAGGGCGGGCATGACTACTTCTGAAGATCATCGAGGTTCTCGAGGCCTTGTTGATCTGTTCGAAGTGAGCCATGCCCGCGCTGCCATCATCGCTGATCTCATCGTTGTCTTGCGCACCAGCCGGGTTGTCCGCGCCGGTTCATGCTCCCGGGCTGCTCGCGGCGTTGGCGGGACCTGCCCGATCCGCGGGCCCGCCGGGGAGTCCGCCATGCGCTGTGCACGGTGGTCGGGGCGGCGGTCTGCGCGGTGGTCGCCGGCTGCCGCTCGTACACGGCCATCGGTGAACAAGTCGCGGATCTGCCCGCGGACACCACGCAGATGCTGGGTATCGACCCGCGGCGGCGTCCGTCGGAGGCGATGCTCCGCCGGCTGCTGCAGGGCCTGGACGCCGACCGGCTGACCGCGGTGATCGCCGCGCGGCTGGCCACCCGGATCCCCGCGACGGGTGCGAGGCGGGCGATCGCGGTCGACGGCAAGAGCATCCGCGGGTCCCGCACTGCCAGCAGCGCCGCCCGGCATGTCCTGGCCGCCTGTGAGTGGGGTTGTCAAGTGGTGCGGTGGTGGGTGGTGATGGTGCGGTAGAGCTGTCGGGCGATGTAGCGCTTGAGGCAGCGGGTGATTTCTCTGGTGGTGCGGCCTTCGGCGCGGCGTCGGTTGATGTAGTCGCGGGTTTCGGGGTGGATGCGGCGGCGGGTCAGGGCGATGGTGTGTAGGGCGCTGTTGAGGGTTCTGTCGCCGCCGCGGTTGAGGCGGTGTCGGTCGGTGCGGCCGCTGGCCACGGGTATGGGGGCGGCGCCGGCGAGGGTGGCGTAGGCGGCTTCTGATCGGACGCGGCCGGGGTGTGACCAGGCGGTGAGGGCGATCGCGGCGGTGACGGGTCCGACTCCGGGTTGGTCGAGTAGGGGTGGGCACAGGTCGGTGACGAGGGCGCGTAGGCGTCGGTGGTTGCCGTTTCGGGCGGGCCTGAGAGGACGTCTGATTCACGTATTTTGTGTGTGTTGTGGTTTTAGTCGTCTCGCCAGGTTGGGGTGGTTTCGGTGGTGAGGCGTTTGGCGAGG
>NZ_JBEXGE010000118.1:0-1678 GCF_040607155.1 Micromonospora sp. NPDC005324
TGCAATCGCATCCCGCGACGCCGTCCGTTGTGCCGACGGTCGCCGAGTACCTGCCCCGTGTTCTTGCCGCTGCCGGGCCCGGAGCACGCCGCACCGGCACCTACTGGGAGCGGATGGCCGCCGCGTGGCCCGATCGGCCCTTGGACACCATCACTGCCAGTGATTTCGAGGCTCTGAAACAGGCGATGATCGCCAGCGCCGTGTCGCGGCGCAACAGCCGCAACGGCCGACACGCCGGTGAGCACCTCATCGCCGCCGCCCGCGCCTTCTACCGATGTGCCATCGCCGACGGGCTGATCGACGCCGCCGCCAGCCCCGCGCACCGCGTCGCGAAACCCCGACGCTTACCCTGCACCCGCCGCGCGTTGACCGCACACGAATTGGAGGAGATCAACGCGATGGCGCGCACCAGCGGAAACGACGTCATCCTCGACGCGCTGATCCTGCGACTGCACACCGAGACCGCGTGCCGCCGCGGCGGCGCCCTGGCCCTACGGCTGGTCGACCTTGATGCCACCAACGGACTCGTCCGCCTCACCGAGAAAGGATCCACCATCCGCTGGCAGCCCATCACCATCGATCTCGCCGGACACCTGCGAGAGCACGCCAACGCTCGCGGCGCGGTCCTGCCGACCGATCCGCTCCTGCGCGCGCGCAACGGCCAACCGATCACCAGCCGCCGCTACGACCACCTATGGCAACGCTTAGGTGAGCGCCTGCCCTGGGTAGCCGTGCACGGCATCTCGACCCACTGGCTACGCCACACCACCCTGACCTGGGTGGAACGGCACTTCGGCTACGGCATCGCCCGCGCCTACGCCGGACACACCGACAGCCCTGGTTCCTCCACCATCACCTACATCAAGGCCGACCTGCACGACGTCGCCAACGCGCTGTCCGCCATGACCGGTCAACCACACCCGATGGCAGAACGCAGGGACGACTTCCAATCGATCGCCAAGCCTTCACCGGCTGACCTTCCCCGTCCACCGAGCTGAGCCGCCTGCTCGACGGCGGTGCGGGGCACAACCCGCACCGCCGTTGAGCGGAAGATCAGGTTGACGGGCGATGGCAGGTCCTCCGGCCCAACGCCGACGAGCCGCTTGATCGCTGACGTTCAAGTCCGCACCGGTCCGGCGACCGATCGGACAGCCTTGAACAGATCGAGGACCTAGCGACGGAATTGTGAAGAAGGCCCGACGCACTGCGCTTTCCGGACCTTTAGGGCCCAATGCCAAGCAGTCTAAATGAGATCAACACATCGACCCCGTCCGTCAACGGGTCAAGCCCAAGTGCGCTCCAGCGGCCCGGGGCCCCGAGACCCCCCCGGAGGGTGAGGGATCAGGGGCCCGATCTCACCTGTCCGAAGGTAGTGTCTCGTTCTGCGGGCCAGCGCGCAGTAGTCGTGCCCCAGCTATCACCGACCCTTCGGGCCTCGCGGCTTGTCGGTCTATGCCAGTGCAACGGCCATGGTGTGTGTGGTGCGTGCTGAGGCTGCCGCTGTGTGGGCGACGAGGACGGCGTGCAGTCCAGCCTCCAGGCAGGCACCTTCGTTGCCTTGACCTAGTACCAACGCCGTTCAGTTAGCCTCGGTCTTTCATGAGTGATTGATCTTGGTGTTGTGGGTGCGGCTGTCGGTGTTTCTGCCGGTGGGCATGGTGTGGGCCCGACGCGGGGC
>NZ_JBEXGE010000119.1:0-1529 GCF_040607155.1 Micromonospora sp. NPDC005324
TCTAATGGGGGCTACCGGGTTGGTGTCGGTGCAGGATTTCGGTCTTGTCCTGGCGGAAACTCGGTCCGGTAGCCGCCGGCGGGTGAGCACTGCAATCCTCAGGAGCAGGTGAGTCCTAGGATCAGACCGTGCCCCCGCTCGGTGGTCGGGAGACGAGACTGCTGTTGGGCTGGCGTGCCCGTCCGGTGGGCGTGAGCACTGATCCATTAGAGCGCGAGCGTTCTCCCGCGGGCTGCTGATCATGCAGGTAGAGCGGAGGGCGGGTAATTGCTGTTCGTGGGGGATGACTGGGCCGAAGATCACCATGATGTGGAGATCCAGGACGAGAGTGGACGCAAGCTCGCCGTGCGGCGGCTGCCGGAGGGGGCGGCCGGGATCGGTCGGCTACACGAGTTGATCGGTGAGCATCTGGGCGAGGCCGATGACCCCGGGCAGGTCGTGGTCGGGATCGAGACCGACCGGGGCCTGTGGGTGCAGGCGCTGGCAGCGGCTGGCTATCAGGTGTATGGGCTCAATCCCAAGCAGGTGGCCCGGTTCAAGGAGCGCTACGTCACCTCGGGGGCCAAGAGCGACGCCGCCGACGCGCACGCCCTCGCCGACATGGTGCGCACCGAGCGTCATCAACTGCGCGCCATGGCCGGTGACAGCACGCAGGCGGGAGCGATCAAGGTGATCGCTCGGGCGCATCAGACGCTGATCTGGGAACGGACCCGGCACCTGCTGCGCCTGCGCGTGGCGTTGCGGGAGTTCTTCCCGGCCGCTCTGGACGCGTACACGCCGTTGGGTTTGACCGGCGCCGACACCCTGGAGCTGCTGATCAAGGCACCGGACCCGGTACGCGCGGCCCGGCTGACGGGCGGACAGATCACGGCTGCGCTCAAGCGCGCCCGCCGCCACCACGCCGCGGCCAAGGCCGAACAGATCAAGACCGCGCTTCGGATGTCTCACCTGACCCAACCCGAGGCGCTGAACGCCGCGTACTCCGCCACGGTGCAGGCGATCGCCGCCGTGCTGCTCACCCTGAACGAGCAGATCGGCCGGCTGGAGGCCCAGGTGGATACGCACTTCCACCAGCACCCCGACGTCGAGATCTACCTGTCCCAGCCCGGAATCGGCGAGGTCAACGGTCCCCGAATCCTCGCCGAGTTCGGCGACGACCCCGACCGCTACGCCAGCGCCAAGGCCCGCAAGAACTATGCCGGCTCCAGCCCGGTCACCCGCGCGTCCGGCCGCAGCCGGATCGTGCTGGCCCGCTACGTGCGCAACGACCGCCTCGCCGACGCCCTACACTCACAGGCTCTCTCGGCGCTGACCGGATCATCGGGCGCCCGCGCCTACTACGACAAGCAGCGAACCCGCGGAGCCAGCCACAACTCCGCCCTACGCCAGCTCAGCAACCGCCTGGTCGGCATCCTGCACGGCTGCCTGAAGACAGCCACTCGATACGACGAAGCACGCGCCTGGCCACAACACGCCAGAGCCGTCGAACCCCTCACAGCTTGACGCAAAAGCCCTTGGGCTGTCTGATC
>NZ_JBEXGE010000120.1:0-1506 GCF_040607155.1 Micromonospora sp. NPDC005324
CCAACGCCGTTCAGTTAGGTGTTTTGGTGGGCTGTCAAGCGTGTCGTGGAGACGAAGCAGCGGAGCTCCGGTATAGAGGGTGGTCACTCTAAGACGCCCTTGAACCTGGAGCTCCGCTGGCTGATCAGATTGCCATAACTCGGACGGTGACGGTAGCCGCGGGCGTGTTCGCGCCGGGTCATCTGGGCGAGCTGACTCGGCTGGTGCCGTTCGAGATGGTCGATGATGTCCTGGCCATGACCAGGCGGACCGAGTCCAGAGTCAGGCTGCTACCGGCCCGGGTCGTGATGTATCTGCTACTGGCCGGGTGCCTGTTCGCCGAACTGGGATACCTGCAGGTGTGGTCCAAGCTGACCAGCGGGTTGTCCGGTCTGCCGCTCGTGGCGCCCAGCGGCAGCGCGTTGCGCCAGGCCCGGCAACGCCTCGGGCCGCAGCCGGTGCGGGCATTATTCGATGTGTTGCGCGGCCCGGCCGCTACCAGCGCCGCCCAGACGCGCTGGCGAGGCCTGTTACTGGCCGTGATCGACGGGACCTTCCTGACGGTCGCGGACTCACCAGCCACCACGAGCCGCTATGCCAAACAACGCTGCAACAACGGCAGTTCCGGCTACCCGCAGCTGCGGCTCAGCGCCCTGCTGGCCTGCGGCACCCGATCGGTGATCGACGCCGTGTTCGATCCGGTCAGTGTCGGAGAACTCGATCAGGCCCGACAGCTCGCTCGCAGTCTGCGCCCCGGGATGTTGCTGATGGCCGACCGCAACTACGCCGGCGCCGACCTGATCGCCACCCTGGCCGCGACCGGCGCGGACCTGCTGATCCGTTGCAAGACCGGCCGCAAGCTACCGATCCTGCGCCGGCACCGCGACGGATCCTTCGCCTCGATCATCGGCGGGCTACCGATCAGGGTGATCGATGCGCAGATCAGCATCACCACCACCGACGGCACCCACACCGGCGGCTACCGGCTCATCACCACCCTGCTCGACCCGGGCACGCATCCCGCCGCCGAACTCATCCCGCTCTATCACCAGCGCTGGGAGATCGAGACCGCCTACCTCGAACTGAAATCGTCGATCCTGGGCGGACGTGTCCTACGCGCCCGCACCTGCGACGGCATCAGCCAAGAGATCTACGCCTTACTCACCGTCTATCAACTGCTGCGCACCGCGATGGTCGACGCCACCGACAGCCAGCCCGGCCTCGACCCTGACCGGGCCAGTTTCACCACCGCCCTGAACGCCGCCCGCGACCAGATCATCCACGCCGCCGGGATCATCGCCGACACCGTCATCGACCTGGTAGGCGTCATCGGCATCCACGTCCTGGCCCACCTGCTACCCGAACGCCGCCTACGCACCAAAACCCGCATGATCAAACGCTCGAACAGCAAATACCAAGCCCGCGGCCCCAACATCGACCGGCGCAGCTACCAGGCCACCACCAGCATCGACATCATCCGCCCTGACCCTTGACGACCACACCAACCGCCTAACTGAACGGCGTTGG
>NZ_JBEXGE010000121.1:0-1505 GCF_040607155.1 Micromonospora sp. NPDC005324
CAACGCCGTTCAGTTAGGGCCGCGGTTGGCGTGTCAAGGGTCGGGGCTGATGACGTCGATGCTGGTCGTGGCTTTGTAGCTGTGTCGGTCGATGTTCGGGCCGCGGGCTTGGTATTTGGAGTTCGAGCGTTTGATCATGCGGGTCTTGGTGCGTAGGCGGCGTTCGGGTAGCAGGTTGGCCAGTACCTGGGCGCCGATGACGCCGACGAGGTCGATGACGGTGTCGGCGATGATCCCGTCGGCGTGCACGACTTGGTCGCGGGCGGTGTTGAGGGCGGTGGTGAAGCTGGCTCGGTCGGGGTCGAGGCCGGGTTGGCTGTCGGTGGCGTCGGCCATGGCGGTGCGTAAGAGCTGGTAGACGATGAGCAGTGCGTGGATTTCCTGGTCGATGCCGTCGGGGGTGCGGGCGCGTAACACGCGTCCGGCGAGGATTGAGGATTTTAGTTCGAGGTAGGCGGTCTCGATTTCCCAGCGTTCGTGGTAGATCCGGATCAGCTCGGTGGCGGGATGGGTGTGTGGGTTGAGCAGGGTGGTGATCAGTCGGTAGTCGCCGGTGTGGGTGCCCGCGGTGGTGGTGATGCTGATCCGGGCTTCGACGACCCGGACTGTGAGGGCGCCGATCTTGGACAGCCAGGATCCGTCGGATAGGCGGGCGATCATCGCCAGGCGGCGGTTGGCCTTGCTGCGGATCAGTAGATGCGCGCCGGTCGCGGCGATGGTGGTCAGCAGGTCGGCGGCGGCGTAGTTGCGGTCGGCCAGCAGCAGCATTCCTGGTTGCAGGCCGCGGGTCAGCATCCGGGCCTGGTCGAGTTCACCGACGCTGATCGGGTCGAACACGGCATCGATCACCGACCGGGTGCCGCAGGTCAGTACGGCGCTCAACCGCAGTTGGGGATACCCGGAACTACCGTTGGCGCAGCGATGCTTGGTGTATCGGTCGGTGTTCGCCGGTGAGTCCGCGACGACCAGGGTCGTGCCGTCGATCACGGTCAGCAGCAGACCTTGCCAGCGCACCTGCGGAGCGCTCGTCGCGGCAGGACCGCGGAGCAGGTCAAACAAGGCCCGCACCGGTCGCGGGCCGAGGCGTTGCCGGGCCTGACGTAACGCGCTGCCACTGGGTGCCACGATCGGTAGACCACGCAGGCCGCTGGTGAGTTTCGACCACACCTGCCGGTAGCCGAGTTCGGCGAACAGGCATCCCGCGAGCAGCAGATACACCACAACCCGCGCCGGCAACAGCCGGACCCGCGACTGGGTACGCCCGGTCGTGGCCAGAACATCATCGACCATCTCGAAGGGCACCAGCCGGGTCAGCTCGCCCAGATGACCCGGCGCGAACACCCCAGCGGCTACCGTCACCGCACGAGGTATGGCAATCTGATCTGCCAGCGGAGCTCCAGGTGTCAGGGCGTCTTAGAGTGACCACCCTCTATACCGGAGCTCCGCTGCTTCACGTCCCAGACACGCCTTGACACGCCGCCCACCGCCCTAACTGAACGGCGTTG
>NZ_JBEXGE010000122.1:0-1431 GCF_040607155.1 Micromonospora sp. NPDC005324
TACTCCAGCAGGAGATCCGTTTCACGGTTCTGTGAGGACTTGTCGGGCGTAGTGGCTGCTCTTGGCTGTGGCTTGATGCCGGCGTCGGAAGATGGACCAGGCGATGACGTCGGCGACGCGTCGGGTGGGTTCGATGATCAGGGCGTGGAACAGTCGTCGGAGTTCGTTGACGGTGATCGGGATCAGGCTGCGCGGGCTGGTGGTGTTGGTCGTTGTTGCGGCGGCGAGGAACGCGTGAGCGGCGATGACGAGGGTGGTCCAGCGGTGCCAGGCGCGCCAGCGGCGGTGTTGGTGCTGGTCCAGGCCGAGGCCGGTCTTGGCGGCCTGGAACGACTCCTCGATGCTCCACCGTCTGCCGGCGACGGCGACCAGGTGGTGCAGCGGAACGAGGTCGGGTGACCAGCAGCGGTAGAACGCCAGCTCACCTGTGGTGCGGTTGCGGCGGAGCAGGAGCCAGTGGTGACCGTGGTGCTCATCGGCGGCCAGCGGCAGGGTGATGAATGCCCAGTCGTAGTAGCGGTGGCCCTTCGCCCCGTTGCCGGCGGAGATCCGCTGCCACGCCCGTGTCGGCAGGCCGGCGGTGATCTGGTCTGCTCGCTGGATGCCGAGTCCGGTCGGGACTCGGTGCGAGCAGGCAACCGCGAGGACGTAGCCGAGCCGCTGGTCGCGTAGCGCGGTGGCCAGGTGCGGGTCGCCTCCGTAGGCTTCGTCGCCGGCGACCCACCGACACGGCAGCCCGCCGAGCACCGCTGTTTCGATGAGCCGTCGTGCCAGCTGCGGTTTCGTGGCGAAGCCGACGGTGTCGGGCACCCCGGCCTCAGCACGTCGAGCGGGGTCCCCGATCCACGATTTCGGCAGGTAGAGAGCAACGTCGAGCAGGGTGTGCCCGAGCGGTGAGGCATACGACAGGTGCACGGCGAGCTGACAGTTCTCGATCTTCCCGGCGGTGCCGGAATACTGCCGTTGTACCCCGACAGTGTGGGTGCCCTTCTTCAGATCCCCGGTCTCGTCGACCAGTAGCACCCCGTCCGGGTGCCCGAGGTTCGCCGCGACGAAGTCACGCACGTCCGCACGAACGACGGCGTCGTCCCAGCTCGCCCGACCGATCAGGTCCTGCATACCGCCGGGCCCGACGTCACCGGCGTGTTCCGCGATCGTCCAGCAGTTCTTCACCGGCAACGGCGCAAGCAGCCCCGCCACGAAATCCCGGACCCGGCGCCGAGGCTCAGGCCGGCCAAACCGCGACGCGACCACGTCCATCAACCCGCTGAACAGCTCAGACCATCGCTGAACGTCTACTCTGTAGGCGGCAGCCACCGCCGCATCTCCTGAGGTCCACACAACCCGTGAGACTCGCCGGTGGCTGCTTGCTGTCCACGGACAAAACCACACGCCACCACAGACCCGAACGGATCTCCTGCTGGAGTACTA
>NZ_JBEXGE010000123.1:0-1407 GCF_040607155.1 Micromonospora sp. NPDC005324
AGAGGGCGGTCCGCAGTAACTTGATCTGATCTATGCGTTGCGTCTGGTTGGTGGCTTTCCGATAGGTTCGCTATGGATAGCGACAGGTCGATGGGTTGAATGTGAGTTCTGGTCGTGACCGTCAGGCGGATGGGGCGTTAGCCCGGTCATGGGTGATCGAAAGCCGTATCCCAGCGATGTCACCGACGAGCAGTGGGAGCTGATCGGACCGTTTCTGCAGGCGTGGAAGGCCAAGCGGGTCGCGGTCTCGGTGTCGGGCCAGCCAGGCGACTACGACCTGCGGGAGATCGTGAACGCGATCTTCTACCAGAACCGGACGGGTTGTCAGTGGGCGTACCTGCCGCACGACCTGCCGCCGAAGTCGGCCACCTACTACTACTTCGCCCTGTGGCGTGACGACGGCACCGACCAGGTGATCCACGATCTGCTGCGCTGCCAGGCCCGGGAAAAGGTCGGCCGTCGGGAGGATCCGAGCGCTGTCGTGTTGGACACCCAGTCGATCAGGGCGGCGAACCACATCCCGGCCGCCACGACCGGCAAAGACGCGGCGAAGAAGGTGTCGGGGCGTAAGCGAGGCCTGGCCGTGGACGCGTTGGGGCTGGTCATCGCGGTCGTGGTGACCGCGGCGTCGGTCACCGACAACGCCATCGGCATCCGGCTGCTCGACAAGGTCGTCGCGCACACCCCGACGGTGAGCCGCGCTTGGGTCGACGCCGGGTTCAAGCAGGATGTGGCGCTGCACGGCGCCGTCCTGGGTATCGACGTCGAGGTCGTCAAACGCTCCGACACCAAGCCCGGGTTCGTGCCGATTCGCAAGCGGTGGATCGTGGAGCAGGTCAACGGCACGTTGATGCTGCACCGCCGTCTCGCGCGCGAGTACGAAAGCCGACCAGAGTCCTCGGTGTCCCGAACCCTGTGGGCGTCGACGGCGAACATCGTGCGGCGGCTGACCGGGACCAGCACACCCTCCTGGCGGCACCGGTGAACCTTCCCACGGTCCTCGACCTGATCGCCGACCGCGAAACCACCACACGCCAGGACGCCGACCGGCTACGCGAGCAGATCACCACGTTGACCGGCGAACTCGCCCGCCTCGACAGCGAACTGGCCGACCTGGCAACCACCCGCACCACCCTGCGCACTCTCGCCGCCGCCGAGTTCACCGCCGACGACCCGACAATCGCCAGCGCCCCCTACCAGCAGATCCTGGCTGTCCTTGGTGCCGAGCCCGCCGGCATGCGCGCCAAGGGCATCTGCCTCGCCCTCGGCGTCGAGCCCTCACCGAAGAACGTCGAAGGCACCCGCGCGAAGCTGAAACGCATGGTCAACCGCCAGGTCCTCACCGAAGACGAGCCCGGAGTATTCACCCTCGCCCAGAAACGGACCTAACACTCCGAACCACCCTCT
>NZ_JBEXGE010000124.1:0-1368 GCF_040607155.1 Micromonospora sp. NPDC005324
GAGAAATCCTTGACGTCACCGGTCTGCCACACCCAATCGGCGAACAGATTCCCTTCCTTGACATACAACTGACCACCCTTCACCACACCCACCCGCTCTACAACGCTGGCGGTGGCACAATTGTTGCTGGTGTGTCGGTTGGTGGTGCCGTCGTACTTCATCGCAACGCTGTCGACGATGATCGGAACCTGTACACCGTCGGCCATCTGTTCGTAATGGAGGTGCGGCCCGGATGAGTTGCCAGTCGATCCAACTCGCCCAACCTGCTGGCCACGCTCGACCGTATGCCCCACCGAGACGGACATCGCGTTCAGGTGAGCGACCCGGGAACGCCATCCAGATCCGTGGTCGATGATCACCTCGTTGCCGTATCCGCCGTTAGGGCCCGCCGAGACTACAGTTCCCGCGGCCGATGCGAGAGCCGGTGTGTCCAGGTCAGCGGAGCCAGCAAGGTTGAAATCAATCGCGTTCGGCACCTCGCCGGAGTGGTGGAAGTAGTCACGCTGCTGCCCGCAGGGCCAAGGAGCGCGAAAGTCCGGTCGAGCACCAGCGGAGGTAGCCGCAGGCACGATGGGTCCGGCACTCACAGCCGCAGCCGAGAGAGCCGTCCCGGCAAGCAGTGCGGTCGCCATGCCTGCGACCAGACCGATACGGCGCCCGCCGGACCGGTCCTTCTTCAGGGTTTTCATTCTCATCTCTCTGATTGAGCCGTCAGTGACGAAGACAGACGATGTTCTGCTCCGACACCGGAAGACTGCCACCGCTGTAGTACCTGAGGGCACGCTTGAAATCGTCGCAGCGCTCGATATCTTCGGTAGTCGAGGCCTTATATCCGATGTACCGAGAGATCAGGCCCATGTCATAGTTGTCGGCGGCGGCGTTGGAACCTGCTCGGGAGACGGTCCAGTACCAGCGTGCGATGGGAGCGCTCCAGGCGATCGACGCAGCAGCATCGGGGTTGGCGAGGAAGTTCTGACCTAAGAAGCTGCCTGCCGGACCATAGTTGAAGTCGCCAGTGAGCTGGACGAAACCTCGGCCGCGATACGGCGAGGGGTTACTGACCTCAACAGCGTTGTACCGCCATCCACTCTCGTGCCGCAGCGTGGCCAGGAAGGCCGCCTTTCGAGCGGGGGTCGTAATTCCGCCGATTGCCATCTGCTCGTTGAGCGACGGAAGGCCATCCGCGACAACTGCCGCGTTGGGGATCGTTCCCCAGATGCTCTGCAGATCCTGCATCGTCACCGACGATCCCGGCACCGTCGAGGCCGCAGCAAGTTCGAGTTCGGTGACGCTGTCGGTCTGGGCCACCCAACCAGCGTTCAGCGGCCCCTCCTTGACATTCACCGTGCCATTGGTGTGCAACACACC
>NZ_JBEXGE010000125.1:0-1332 GCF_040607155.1 Micromonospora sp. NPDC005324
GAGACCCTCGACAAGTCACATCGTTCCAGAACAGAAGGCACTTTCGCGTCCCCGCGACCGCCGCCGCGCAGCCCTTAACGAAGGGCCGAGGCTAGTGCCAGTCGTCGCTGCGCATCACCACGCACAGCAACACAGCATCATTGCATCGCGCCGACAACGACAAGGCACTGGACAAAGCGGAGCGAAGTGGCCAATTTGTGCCGAGGCGCAGGTAGTTGCCGGCCTCATTCGCAGCCAACACGAGCTGGTAAGGCTGTTTCAGATCCTCCATCTCGACGCCCGCCCACGCCCGCAGGATTTTGCCCCGGTTTGCAACTGCCACCCTGCACATGAGGTCAAGTGTGGTGTAACCCGGAGGGATGGCCCGATAAAGATCTGCCAGACGAGCACCGCCTGCGCCAGCAAGGAGTCGGGACGGCCTGCCGTGCGCCCAGTAGAAGCTCGCCGCCTCCTCGTGACCAACATCGAATGGATCCGGCGCGTCGGCCGGCCAATCGAAACCTCGATGCGCCACTTTAAACGATCCTGCCTGCAGGGCCGTCCGCCTGGTGTCCTTTGACTGCAACTGCGGGGACGGCTCCGAAATATTCATATTTCCCTCTTCCAGGTACACTCTGCGGTCTGGGGGGGGGAGCCGATTCAGGTCAATCCTTCCGAAATGATTTGTAGCGCCCGAAGGCTTCACCAGCGCAAGGGCCTCAAGTGAGTGCCCGGCAGAGGAATTAATCTATCCCCCGCCCCGGCGCGCTCCTAGGTCATCAGCAGGATTACTGGTCTGAATAGAAGCGAACCAGTCTCAACAACTGTCGCTGATCGGAAGGCTGCGACCAGGGATTCCCGTCTCGGGCTCGATTCGACTCGACGAGGAGTACCGTTCGCCCGCATCGACGCCGTCAGGGTGCTGCCTGATGGAGCGCGGCTCTCGGTTCTGCTTCTCGGCGTAAGCTTCGACATCAGCTTGCCCCTCCCCTGGGCTGTCTGGGCCTACTTTTATCAACGACGGGCTTCATGCGGGCTCCTGCACAGCGGCCCGGGCTCAGACCAGCCACAATGTGCGCTGGCAGGCAACAAACGCTGGGCCGTTGACGGCTGGAGCGAGCCTTGCCGGTGTACTGCTGATCACTCATTGGGCCATCGAGGACCATGGCCGAACGGGACGCAAGCTCGACTGCCCGGTGCCCTGTTCGTCACGCCCGATGTGCTGGGACGGGCCATCGATTGGAGAGGCATCGGCGATCTAGCCTCGGCCCTTCGTTAAGGGCTGCGCGGCGGCGGTCGCGGGGACGCGAAAGTGCCTTCTGTTCTGGAACGATGTGACTTGTCGAGGGTCTC
>NZ_JBEXGE010000126.1:0-1322 GCF_040607155.1 Micromonospora sp. NPDC005324
GTGGGCCTGCCCCGTTTTGACGGACATCCGAGATCAGGGGACCTGGGGTCTCCGGGAGGATGTTCAGCATCATGGAGAGCATGGGAAAGAAGCGGCCGCGGCCTCGGCGTTCGTTCACGCCGGATTTCAAGGCCGAGATCGTCGAGTTGTGCCAGCGTGGTGACCGCACGCTGCGGCAGGTCAGCCAGGACTTCGACCTCACCGAGACGGCTGTGCGTGAGTGGGTCAAGCAGGCCGAACTCGACACCGGCGTCCGCGCCGACGGGCTGACCACGGACGAGCGGGCCGAACTCGCGCAGCTGCGCAAAGAGAACCGCAGGCTGCGCGAAGACGTCGATGTACTCAAACGGGCGACGGCTTTCTTCGCGAAGGAGACCCGGTGAACGTCTTCCTGTTCATCGCCGCGGAGCAGGCCGGTAAGCACAACGTCACACGTGCCTGCGAACTGCTCGAGGTCTCCCGATCCGCCTACTACCAGCAGAGAACCGGCTCCCAGTCGCAGCGTGAGCGGGTCGATGCCCAGCTCACCGACACGATCACCGTGCTGCACGAACGGTCCCAGGGCACCTACGGGGCGCCGCGGATCCACGCTGACCTCACCGAGCAGGGGCTACGGCACGGCCGCAAACGCGTCGCCCGACTGATGCGCACCGCCGGACTCGCCGGCAAGAGCCCACGCCGCTGGCGCACGACCACAATCCCGGATCCGGCCGCCGGGCTCCGGCCTGACCTGATCGGCCGCGACTTCCGTGTTGATCCTGGCGTCATCGATACCCGCTGGTGCGGCGACATCACCTACATCAACACGTGGCAGGGCTGGCTCTACCTGGCCACCGTCATCGATCTCGCATCACGCCGGGTCGTCGGCTGGGCCGTCGCCGACAACCTGAAGACCGACCTGGTCGACGCCGCCCTCGCCGCCGCTCTCGCACGCCGCCAACCCGAGCCCGGGCTGGTGTTTCATTCCGACCGCGGCACGCAATACGTCAGCGCCCAACACGCCCGCCTCGCACACCGTCACGACATACGCCTGTCCGTCGGCCGGCGCGGACAGTGCTGGGACAACGCCGTCGCCGAGTCGTTCTTCGCCACCATCAAAACCGAACTCCTGCACCGCCAGGCCTGGCCCACCCACCAAGCCGCCCGCCAGGCCATATTCGAATACATCGAGGGCTGGTACAACACCCGCCGCCGACACTCAACCCTCGGCTACCTCAGCCCCGCGGCTTTCGAGGCCACCAGCTCACAACCGCTACCGATCGACCAAGCCGCCTAACTAAAATCAACACAACGACCCTGTCCGTCGAAACGGGTCAAGCCCA
>NZ_JBEXGE010000127.1:0-1321 GCF_040607155.1 Micromonospora sp. NPDC005324
CCCAGGGCCCCGGCAAAGTCGTCAGGTGATGCCGAGTAGTGCCAGCGGGCGGGTGCTGTCGCGGGCGTGGTGTCGGTTGGCGGCAGCGATGTTGGTGACTCCGGTCAGGCGTAGGGCGCCGATGGCGGCGTTGCGCAGTGCGGCCATGACTTCGGGTCCGGTGCCGGTGCGGATCTGGGATCGGTCTTCGTCGTAGGTGACGTCGCGTACCCAGTGGACCTTGTTCTCGATCGACCAGTGGCCGCGGATCCAGGCCGCCAGTTGGGCGGGTTTGGCCTGGTGGACGCGGAGATCGGTGATGGCGTAGACGGTCTCGGTGGCGAAGCGTTTCGGCTGGTCCAGGCGGCGTCTGCGGCGGCGGATCTGGATGGCCTGGGCGGCGTTCGGGAAGTCGATGCCGGTGGAGATGCTCAGGATCTTACAGCTGCGGATCTCGCGGCGGCCGTGTCCGCGGTCGGTGTCACGGGTGGCGTCGGGCACTGCCCGCCAGGGCAGTGCGGTGAGTTGGGCGTGTAGGTGGGGTTGGTTGCCTTTGACGGTCAGGATCCAGTGGGCGCCGCGTTGCGCGAGGTAGGTGACGTGCTCGCGTTGGCAATGCAGGGCATCAGCGGTGATCACGGTGTTGCGCAGGTCGGCGAGTTGGTCGAGCAGGGGCGCGAACCGGGTGATCTCGTTGGTCTTGCCGTCGACGTCGATGCTGCCCAGGACCACACCGGTGGCCTGGTCGCAGGCGGCCATCACGTGCCGGGCCGGGGTGTCGGGGGTGCGGGAGCCGCGCAGGGCCTTGCCGTCGACGGCGATCGCCTGCGGGGTCGCCGCGGTGGTCCGGCCGGCGAGCCAGACGCCGATTGCCGCGGTCAGTAGCTGCGGGTCCATGGCCTGCAGCAGTCGACGGATCATCGCCTCCGATGGGCGTCGGTCGGGAGTCATGCCCAGGGCGAGAGCCGTCGGGGCCGGCACGTCGGCGACCCATTCGGCGATCGCGGCGTACGAGCGGTAGCCAGCGACCACGGCACACACGGCTGCGGTGACCACGACCGTCAGCCGGTGCCGGACACCTCGCCTGGCGCGTGGATCAGGCAGACCAGCGAGCGCTTCGCGCAGCCCACCAGCGGTTTCCGACACGGTCAGAGCCGGTGCGTGGGACAAGGACGAGATCAGCGATGATGGCAGCGCGGGCATGACTCACTTCGGCGATCAGCATGGCGTAGGAACCTTGATGATCTTCCGAACAGGTCATGCCCGTCTTGCTGCCACCAACAGCGGCGCTTCTACTCAAGCCTCACAAGTCAGACACCGTCACGACTTTGCCGGGGCCCTG
>NZ_JBEXGE010000128.1:0-1254 GCF_040607155.1 Micromonospora sp. NPDC005324
GGACCTGACCGCCACCTACCACCACATCGACAACGCGGTCCGCGACCACGACCGATACGGGATGATCACCGCCGTGCTCGCCGAACTCGACCAGCTCACCGGAATCCTGCAGGTCATCTCCGCCGGTCACCCGAGTGGGATCGTGCTGCGCGCCGGCAAGATCGTCAAGGTCCTGCCCACACCGACCGCCCTCCCGGTCACCCTCGGCGACCGGCGCCCACCGGTGGTCGTCGAGGAAGCCCTCGAACCCGGCGACCAGGTACTGCTGTACACCGACGGCATCATCGAAGCCCGCACACCCGACGGCGAGACATTCGGCACCGAGCGGCTCGTCGAGTTCGCCACCAGAGCAGTCGCCGACCAACTGCCCCTGCCCGAAACCGCCCGCCGACTCGTGCACGCCATCCTCGAACACCAGGACGACCGCCTCCAAGACGACGCCACCGTCCTGCTCGCCGAATGGCGCAGCCCCGCACCGCTGCACTCAGACCGCGAAACCATCAAATCGCCAACCCACCATCCGCTACAAACACAGTCGTAGCCCCACCAAGCGAACGTGTCGATGTGGACCTGAATCGCTGCGGAGCAGGCGACCGGCGGCATCGAGCTGGCCAGCCATGGTCATCGGCTGCGGTGGGCTGATCTGACGTGCTCCGCCGGTCTCCCATCCTCGACTCGTCAGGCCGTGCGCCGCGGTCACGCTCAGGCGGCCAAGATCAGCGGAACCGAGGCGTCACGCTGGAGCGCGCCGCGATGCGGCTTGGCAAGGCCGTCCGCCTGCCCCACCTGCTTGATGTCACACCTCGGGTCGCGGGCCAAGTCAGTTCGGGAAGGCCGCCCTCACCGCCGGGGTGGTCGTGGGCACGGCCGACATGCTCGCAGAGCAGCCGGTGACCGCTCGTCGACCCAGGAGGCGCTGCTCGTCGGGAAGGACGAAGCGAAAGGCCGGCCCGCTTGGAACCTTCAGCTGCCCGGCCTGATCTCACATCACACTCAGTTGTTTTTCGGTCGGCGGCTGCGGAATCATCAACCGTCGCCCACGAGGGAGCACAGCCGTTATCACGCATCGAGACGTAGGCGCGGCCTGGCCGCACCGGAGAGCCCCAGCGGCCGGCCCTTCAGTCGTGTCGTACCCGCACGGTGGCCTGGCGCGGCACGTCAACCTGCCGCCGGGTGAGCGGTTGCGGGTCCTGCTGGTGGAGGACGACGAGGGCGACGCCTTCCTGGTCGGTGAGCTGCTCGCCGAGACGAACT
>NZ_JBEXGE010000129.1:0-1248 GCF_040607155.1 Micromonospora sp. NPDC005324
TAGGGCCTGTCCTGTCGATCTTGAATCGTCTGGTCAGGTGACGTCACATCGAGGGATCATGGGGCATGACCGATGCTGATGCGGTGCTGAGGATCGCGGATTTGCGCCGAGCGTGCTTGATGCTGTTGGACGCGGCGGAGAGCCGGTTCGGTCCTCAGATGCAGCTGTCACAGCTCGGCGTTGACTACTACTGGAACGTCGATCTTCGTGCGGCATACGCGATGGTCCCGCGGCCGGAGCTGGAGATCGACTGCGGGCAGAGCAGCGACGATCTCGCAGAGCTGTCCAGCCTTCTCCAGCGAGATCCGAAGGACATCGTATCGCTGTGGCACGACATCCCGCACGTGAGCGGCCTCTTGCGGCTGCTGGCGTACCTCGACCTGCCTGACTGCGGCAACTAGGGCCTCCTGTCGATCATGGGAGCCAGATGATGGCGGCGATGAGGACGAGGCTGGCCTGGTAGAGGGATGCTCGTTTGGCGTAGCGGGTGGCCAGGTCACGCCACTGTTTGAGCCGGTTGAAGCAGCGTTCCACGACGTTGCGTTTGCGGTAGACCTGCTTGTCGAAGGCCGGTGGTCGCCCGCCGGCGCTGCCCTTGGCGCCACGGCGGGCGACCTGGTCCGAGCGTTCGGGAATGACGTGCCGGACGCCGCGCTGGCGCAGGGCTCGGCGGGTCGAGTCATGCGCGTAACCCTTGTCGGCGATCAGCACGTCGGGTCGCTTGCGGGGCCGTCCGGGTCCCGGCTCGTTGACGCAGATCGCATCGAGCAACGCCAGAAGTTGGGGATTGTCGCCGGCCTGGCCGGGCGTGAGCAGGATCGACAATGGTCGGCCGCGTCCGTCGACGGCGAGGTGGATTTTCGTGCTCAGTCCGCCTCGGGACCGGCCGATGGCCTCGCCATCTTGCGCACCAGGCGTCGCCGGACTTGATGGGGAGCCCCTTTTTTGCGGGCGCCAGCGGAGTGCTGGTGCGCCCGCACGACCGACGAGTCGATGCTGATCGTCCACTGCACGGGTGTGCCGTCGTCATGGACCTGCGCTGCGGTGAGGATCCGATCCCAGGTGCCATCCGCGGTCCACCGCCGCAGCCGTTCGTGGCAGGTCTTCCACGGTCCGAAGCGTTCCGGCAGGTCACGCCACGGCGCCCCCGTACGCAGCTTCCACAAGATCCCATTGATGACCTGCCGGTGATCCCGCCACCGCCCCCGCGCACCACCAGGCTCGGGCAGCAGCGGCGCGATCACCGCC
>NZ_JBEXGE010000130.1:0-1246 GCF_040607155.1 Micromonospora sp. NPDC005324
GTACGACCTCGCCGGCCGATCGCCTACGACCTGGAGTTCGACACCGATGACTGGTCCCTGTTGATGTACACCGACGGCCTGATCGAGGGGCGGGTCGGCACCGGCAACGAACGGCTCGACGTGCCGGGCCTCAGTGGCTTGCTGGGCGAGCCGGCCAACCGTTCGGTGTCGCTGCCCGAGCTGCCGGCCTGGCTGGTCGGGCGGGCCGAGCGGCTCAACGGTGGCCCGCTCGCCGACGACGTGGCAATGCTGCTGGTCAGCCGGGGCGGTGGCCGATGAAGGCGTACCGGCAGGGTTGGACGCTGCGCCGCCGGGTGATCGCGTTGCTTGCGGTCGTCGGTGTGCTGCTGGTGGGGCTCACCGCGCTCGAGGCGGCGGTGGCCGCTCAACATCGAGCACAGCTCGACACGGTGCTCACCAAGACCGGTCCGCTGCGGGTCCAGGGGCAGGAATTGCTCAACGCCCTCGTCGACCAGGAGACGGGGGTGCGCGGGTACGCCGTCAGCGGTAACCCGGCCGACCTCGCCCCTTACCAAAAGGGTGTGGAGAAGGAACGCGACCTCATCGGCTCGATGACCGGGCTGGCAGCCGACTATTCGACGATCAGAGCGGGTCTTCGCGCTGTCGAGGCACAGTCCGAGCAGTGGCGGCGAACCGTCGCGCGACCGGCGATCCAGGCCACCGAGAGCAGCGGCACCAGCGCCGGGCAGGCTCTGCTCGATGATCAGGCCCGTCAGCGGTTCAACCAGCTGCGAGCCTCCGCCGCCCAGCTCCAGGCGGACATCTTCGCCGCCCGGCAGCAGGCCGTCGCAGCCGTCGAGTCCACCAGCAACCTGCTCGTCATCCTGCTCATCGCCGTGGTCCTGGTCGTCCTGATCGCCGGAGCGGTGCATCTCGTCGCCTTCAGCCGCGTTGTGGTTCAGCCAATCACTGATCTCGCCACTCACGTGCGGCTGGTCGCCGAGGGCGACTATGAGCATCACATCGCCACCACCAGGCCGCCGGAGTTCATTCGGCTCGCGAATGACATCGACGTGATGCGGCAAAAAATCGCCAAGGACCTGGCCCAGGTACGGGAGGCCCGCGAGCGCATCGAGTGGGTCAACAGCCAGCTCCAGAAGCAGGCCGAGGAGCTGACCCGGTCCAACCGGGACCTGGAGCAGTTCGCGTACGTGGCCTCGCACGACCTCCAGGAGCCGCTGCGTAAGGTCGCCAGCTTCTGCCAGCTGCTCCAGCGCCGTTACGC
>NZ_JBEXGE010000131.1:0-1241 GCF_040607155.1 Micromonospora sp. NPDC005324
GTCTTAGAGTGACCACCCTCTATACCGGAGCTCCGCTGCTTCGTCTCCACGACACGCTTGACAGCCCACCAAAACACCTAACTGAACGGCGTTGGAGCTAGTCCATCGCGGAAATCCAACTGTCGTACAGCCCGCCTGTGGTGTTCGGCACCCCGGTGCCGCGCCCGACCCCGTTCCACCCGTCCCGCTCCACCCGTCCCGCTCCACCCGTCCCGCTCCACCTACACCGGGCGGACGTTCGACGCGGATGCGGCCCCTACGTCTACCGAGCCACCATCAGCAGCAGCGCCGGCGACGACGGGAACCGCAACCAGGTGCTGTTCAACTACGCCGACCCCGACAACACCTACGTGGTCGACCTGGGCGGTGGACCCGCCGCCACCGTACGTCTGCTCAAACGCGTCGGCGGAGGCGACTGCCCCTGGCCGAAGATCAGGTACCGCGGGAAGTGGCAGCCGGGCAAGCCCTTGACCACGCTGACTCCACACGAGCGGGACCTCTGGTAGTGAGGGAGTCGAAGTACCAGCTGCCGTGTTCCACGTCGCGGCAGGCGGTGCGGTTTTCCAGGCAAACTGCGTTGTCGGTTGCTGCTGGTCACGGCGGTGATGAGGTCGTGCGGGTGGCGGGTGGCGGGTGGCGGGCGGCGGGCGGCGGGCGGGTGGCGCGGGCGATGGTGGTCTCGCCGTTGGTGCGGTGGAAGCCGATCGAGGTGTTACGGAGGGTCGCGAGGACGGCGGGTCCGATGCCGGTTCGGGCTTGATGAAGATCTTCACGTAACGTGCAGCCCCAACGCCCGGCATACGACCGTGTGCGGCACGGTGTGCTCGGTCCTCTGAGCGGCGACGAACCCGTCCACCGTCACTTCGTCGCCTCCGTGACCCACAGGACCACGGTTCGCTTGAGCACATCACGCTCCATCGCCAACTCGGCGTCCTCCCTGCGCAGACGAGCCAGCTCGGCGCGTTCGTCCTCACCGAGACCACCGGCGGCGGCCTCACCCCGAGCCCGCCGATCCTGCGCCACCCAGTTCGCCAGGGTGGCCGTCACTGATCCCCAGACCCCGGGCGACCTACGCGATCGGCTTGCCCGTCTCCCGCACGACCCGCACGGCACCCTCACGGAACTCCCGATCGAACCGCTGACTCGTCTCAGAGGACGTCTGATTCACGTATTTTGTGTGTGTTGTGGTTTTAGTCGTCTCGCCAGGTTGGGGTGGTTTCGGTGGTGAGGCGTTTGGCGAG
>NZ_JBEXGE010000132.1:0-1189 GCF_040607155.1 Micromonospora sp. NPDC005324
CTTGGGCTCAAGTGGTTGTTGCAACGGGGTGGATTTTCGTCAGGATGAGGAGTCATGCCGGGGCAGAGGTTGTCGTCCGCGGAGCGGGCGCAGATTCAGGTGTTGTTCGGTCAGGGTTTGACGTGTCCGCAGATCGCTGAGGCGGTGGGGCGGCATCGGTCGACGGTGTGGCGGGAGTTGTCGCGTAATCACTGCGGGACGGGGGGTCGGGTGCCGACGGGTCAGCGGCATCCGCATGGTGCGGCTCCGGGGTATGTGGCGGGGGTGGGCTATCCGAAGGGGTGGGGTGGGGTGTATCGGTGGAAGTACTGTCACCGCAACGCTCAGGGCAAGGCGGATGTGCGGGCGCGGCGTCCTCGTGAGGGGAAGTTGCGTCCGGGGCGGGGGCGGGCGTGGCCGCCGTTGTGGCAGATGGTCAAGGACCGTCTGGCGCAGCGGCACTCGCCGTGGCAGATCGCCCGGTCGTTGCGGCGGGAGTTTCCTGACAGGCCGGAGATGTGGGTGTCACACGAGACGATCTACCAGGCGATCTACTTCCAGGCCCGGGGTGGGATGCGCCAAGAACTCGCTCGGCAGGTCGCGTTGCGCTCGGGTCGGGCGTTACGCCGGCCGCAGTCGCGTCAGGCCAGCGCGGGGCGGGGGAGCCGGCCGTGGGTGCGTGACTTTCACATCTCGACTCGCCCGGCGGAGGTCGCTGACCGGGCTGTGCCGGGGCACTGGGAAGGTGACCTGGTCATCGGCGCCCGAGGCTCCAGCGCGATCATCACCCTGGTCGAGCGGGCCACCCGATACGTGATGCTCGGCGCTCTGCCCGAATCACGGGTCAGTGAACAAGTCATCGACACCCTCACCACACTGATGCGCCGACTGCCGACCGAGCTGCGCAAGACCCTGACCTGGGACCAGGGCATCGAGATGATCCAGCATCCCGTCTTCACCCTGGCCACCGACTGCAAGGTCTACTTCTGCGACCCCCACAGCCCGTGGCAACGCGGCAGCAACGAGAACACCAACGGTCTCCTGCGCCAGTACTTCCCCCGCTCCAGCACCGACTTCCGCACCTGGACCCAGAAAGACCTCGACGCCGTCGCCCGAGAACTCAACGGACGACCACGCCAAACCCTCGACTGGCACAATCCAGCCGAGGTACTCCACAAACACCTGGTTGCAACCGCCGCTTGAAACCGCC
>NZ_JBEXGE010000133.1:0-1185 GCF_040607155.1 Micromonospora sp. NPDC005324
GGGCGGCAGCGCGGGAAGTCGCGTGGGCGCAGACCTGTGAGACCCGCGGCCGGTTGCCCGCCTCGGTCGCCGGGGGCCGCGAGGTCCCCGGGCTGGTCCTGGACATGGACGCCACCCTGGTCATCTGCCATTCGGAGAAGGAATCGGCGACGCGGACGTGGAAGAAGACATTCGGCTACCACCCGCTGCTGTGTTTCCTCGACAACACCGGCGAAGCCCTGGCCGGACTGCTGCGCGAAGGACGGGCCGGGTCGAACACCACCGCCGATCACATCACCGTCCTGGATGAGGCCCTCACGCAGATCCCCGACGCCCACCGGCACGGGACACCGCTGCTGATCCGCACCGACGGCGCCGGCAGCACCCACGGCTTCCTCGCCCACATCCGCCGTCTGCGTGAGCAGGGCATCGACGCCCGATTCAGTGTGGGCGCCGCGATCACCGCAGCAGTCCGGACGGCGATCGAGCAGGCCACCGACTGGATCCCCGCGATCAACACCGACGGCGGCCTGCGTGACGGCGCCGAAATCTGCGAACTCACCGGCCTGGCCGACACCAGCGGCTTCCCAGCCGGAACCCGCCTGATCGCCCGCCGGGAACGGCCACACCCCGGCGCCCAACTGTCGCTGTTCGACACCGTTAACGGCATGCGGCACCAGGTCATCGCCACCGACACCCCACCCGGTCAAGGATCCCTGCAGTTCCTCGAGGCCCGTCACCGCGCCCATGCCCGCGTCGAGGACCGCATCCGCACCGGCAAAACCACCGGCTTCGGCCGGTTCCCGTCACGAATCTTCGCGATCAACCAGGCCTGGCTGCAGCTGGCGTTGACCGGCATCGACCTGCTCGCCTGGACCCAAACCCTGCTGCTCGACGGTGACCTCGCCCGCGCGGAGCCGAAGAAACTGCGCTACCGGCTCCTGCACGTCCCAGCCCGCATCGCCCGCACCGCACGCCGGACCTGGCTGCGCATCGCCGACGGCTGGCCCTGGGCCGAGGAAATCATCACCGCGTTCACGCGGCTCGCCAGCCTGCCCCGACCGCTCTCCTGAACCCAAAACCCCGCCCCTGCAACAGCTTCGAGGAAACCGGCCCCGCGTCGGGCCCACACCATGCCCACCGGCAGAAACACCGACAGCCGCACCCACAACACCAAGATCAATCACTCATGAAAGACCGAGGCTA
>NZ_JBEXGE010000134.1:0-1138 GCF_040607155.1 Micromonospora sp. NPDC005324
CCTCGCCAAACGCCTCACCACCGAAACCACCCCAACCTGGCGAGACGACTAAAACCACAACACACACAAAATACGTGAATCAGACGTCCTCTCAGTTGGGCCATGCTCCGTCGGGGGGAGACAACACCATCGGCCTTGCTCGCTTCTTGCCGGCAAGCAACCGCCGATCGCGATGCCGAAGGCCAGTTGAAACCCGCCTGAAGCCTATGACTGTTAACAATTGATCGAACAAATCCGTTGTGCGACTCGGCTGCTTCGGAGCGGTTAGCCGAGCCCCACCGGTCATTCCGATTCTTGTCGATTAGCCGGAGATGTCACGTGAATTCAAGGAAGATCCCGCGTCCCGTAACGGCGCAGGGCAGCGGCTTCAATCGCCGATCGGTAATCGCCCTGTCCGCACTCGTTGTGGCGTCGACGGCGGGCGTCGCTATGGCACCCGCGAGGGCTAAGGCTGCCAGCAGCAGTGCTGAGTGTCTCGCGGATCTGGTAATTTCCTGATGGGGACGATCGATTGGCTTGGCGACGTCCTCCGGTCGGCCGGCGTGACCGTTGTCGAGGAAGGTAATTGGCGGAGTCGGGCGGTCAGTGGACCGTTCGAACCGATTGGCGTCCTGTGGCATCACACCGCCAGCCGGTCAAGTGCCACCAACCCGGCACCTGCACTCGGCACCGTCATCAACGGCCGGTCTGATCTGCAAGGCCCTTTGTGTCACGCTCTCGTGGACTACAACGGCGTGTTCCACATCATCGCTGGTGGCAGAGCGAATCACGCCGGTGAGTGCCGGGGAAGCGGGCCCATCCCCGCGGGTGACGGCAACACGCTCATGGTTGGGTGGGAGATCGACTACGACGGCGTGACGCAGACGATGACGGCTGCGCAATACACAGCATCCGTCGCCGCCACGGCTGCTGTTCTGCGAAGGCTGAACCGCGACGCCAGCTACGCGCGCGGCCACCGGGAGACGAGTACCACTGGCAAGATCGACCCCTCATTCATCGACCTTGACGCCATGCGTGCCGATGTAGCGCGCCACACAACTCATCGGGTGGGTGTGGTGAAGGGTGGTCAGTTGTATGTCAAGGAAGGGAATCTGTTCGCCGATTGGGTGTGGCAGACCGGTGACGTCAAGGATTTCTC
>NZ_JBEXGE010000135.1:0-1137 GCF_040607155.1 Micromonospora sp. NPDC005324
CGTTTCGGCTGGTCCAGGCGGCGTCTGCGGCGGCGGATCTGGATGGCCTGGGCGGCGTTCGGGAAGTCGATGCCGGTGGAGATGCTCAGGATCTTTGCAGCTGCGGATCTCGCGGCGGCCGTGTCCGCGGTCGGTGTCACGGGTGGCGTCGGGGACTGCCCGCCAGGGCAGTGCGGTGAGCTGGGCGTGCAGATGGGGCTGGTTGCCTTTGACGGTCAAAATCCAGTGCGCGCCGCGTTCGGCGAGGTAGGTGACGTGCTCGCGCTGGCAGTGCAGGGCATCAGCGGTGACTACGGTGTCGCGCAGGACGCTGATCTGGTCGAGCAGCGGCGCGAACCGGGTGATCTCGTTGGTCTTGCCGTCGACGTCAATGCTGGCCAGGACCACACCGGTGGCTTGGTCGCAGGCGGTCATCACATGCCGGGCACGGGTGTCGGTGGTGAGGGAGCCGCGCAGGGTCTTGCCGTCGACGGCGATCGCCCGGCCGGCCGTCGAGGTGGTGATGGCCCGGCCGGCGAGCCAGACACTGATCGCCGCGGTCAGGAGTTGTGGGTCCATGGCCTGCAGCAGTCGACGGATCATCGCCTCCGATGGGCGCCGATCGGCAGTCATGCCCAGGGCGAGAGCCGTCGTGGCCGGAACGTCGGCGACCCATTCAGCGATCGCCGCGTACGAGCGGTAGCCGGCGACCACAGCACACACGGCCACGGTGACCACGACCGTCAGCCGGTGCCGGACACCTCGCCTGGCGCGTGGATCAGGCAGACCAGCGAGTGCTTCGGGCAGCCCACCGGCGGTTTCGACAACGGTCAGAGCCGTGCGCAGGACAGGGACGAGATCAGCGATGATGGCAGCGCGGGCATGACTCACTTCGGACGATCAGCATGGCGTAGAGAACCTTGATGATCTTCCGAACAGGTCAAGCCCGTCTTGCTGCCACCAACAGCGGCGCTTCTACTCCAAGCCTCACAAGTCAGACATCGTCACGACTTCGCCGGGGCCCTGGTGCCGCGCGGCAGGGCAATGGGTGACGATGTGCGATGTGCGGCGTAGCTCGATCGGGTCGGAGCAGCAGGCGAGGATGCCGCAGCCGCTTGCCGGTCGAATAAGCGGCGGCATGGGTCGCGCAGGAAGTGG
>NZ_JBEXGE010000136.1:0-1060 GCF_040607155.1 Micromonospora sp. NPDC005324
GCGTAACGGCGCTGGAGCAGCTGGCAGAAGCTGGCGACCTTACGCAGCGGCTCCTGGAGGTCGTGCGAGGCCACGTACGCGAACTGCTCCAGGTCACGGTTGGACCGGGTCAGCTCCTCGGCCTGCTTCTGGAGCTGGCTGTTGACCCACTCGATGCGCTCGCGGGCGGCCCGGACCTCGGCCAGGTCGGCGGCGATCTTCTGCCGCATCGCGTCCACGTCCTCGCCGAGCCGGACGAACTCCGGAGGGCCGGTGGCGGCGATGCCGTGCTGGTAGTCACCCTCGGCGACCTCGCGGACCTGGTCGGCCAGCCCGATCAGGGGACGGATGACCATCCGGTCCAGCGAGAGCAGCAGCAGCGCCCCGGCGACGACCACCACCAGCGCGGCGACGATCAGGAGGACGACCAGAATGTTGCTGCTGGTACGCACGTTCTTCGCTGTCTGCTCGCGCGCGGCCAGGACCTCAGCCTGGAGGTCGTTCACGGCTGAGCGCACGTCGTCGAACTGTTGCCGGGCCGCTTGGGTGACCAACGCCTGACCGGCGCTGGTGCCGCTCTGCTCGGTGGTGGTGATCACCGGCTCCGCAACCGACTGCCGCCACCGCGTGACACGCTCCTCGACGGTCCGCAGCTCCTGGCTGATCTGTGGATAGTCGTCGAGCAGCGCCCGCATCGAGGTGGTCACGCTCTTCTCCTGGGCGAGCCCCTCCTGGTAGGGGTTCAGGTCGTCCTGGTCGCCGCTGACCGCGTACCCCCGGATCGCCGTCTCCTGGTCGAGCAGCGCGTTGAGAAGCTCCTGCGACTGCACGCGCAACGGGCCGGTCTCGTTCAGGACCGCGTCGATCTGGGTGCGGTTGCGGGCGGCCATCGCCGCCTCCGCGCTGGCCAGCCCGATCAGCAACACGCCCACGACGGTGAGCAGGGTGATGACCCGGCGGCGCAGACTCCAGCCGCCGATGACCGGCTTCATCGGCCACCGCCCCGGCTGACCAGCAGCATTGCCACGTCGTCGGCGAGCGGGCCACCGTTGAGCCGCTCGGCCCGCCCGACCAGCCAGGC